>CAZDIZ010000004.1:0-15060 GCA_964505625.1 uncultured Solibacteraceae bacterium
ATCGTCCCGATGTTGATGTGCGGTTTGCTACGGTCGAATTTCTCTTTCGCCATATGCTCGGAATCTCCTGTACGGTGTTCTCCTACCTAGTTCACTTTGCCTTGCACCCGGTTCACGATTTCCGCGGAAATCGACGCGGGCACTTCCTCGTACCGCCCGAAATGCATGGTGAAGCTGCCGCGGCCCTGCGTCCGGCTGCGCAACTCAGTCGCGTAGCCGAACATCTGTGCCAGCGGAACCATGGATTTGATGATCTGCGTGGTACCGCGCAACTCCATGCCTTCAATGCGGCCGCGGCGCGAATTCAAATCTCCGATCACATCGCCCATGTACTCTTCCGGAACCACCACTTCCACGCTCATCACCGGCTCCAGCAGAACCGGCTGCGCCTTCCCGCCGGCACTCTTGATGGCCATCGAACCGGCGATCTTAAAGGCGATTTCCGAAGAGTCCACTTCGTGATAGCTGCCGTCGTACAACGAAACCCGGATATCCGACATCGGGTAGCCGGCCAGAATACCGCCTTCCAGCGCTTCTCCGATGCCGCGCTCGACCGCCGAGATATAATCCTTCGGGACCGAGCCGCCGTAGGTGTCGTCCACAAATTCGTAACCCGTGCCGGCCGGCAGCGGCTCGACACGGATCTTCACATGGCCGTACTGGCCGCGGCCGCCGGTCTGGCGCACGAAGCGCCCTTCGGCTTCGGCTTTGCGGCGAATGGTTTCGCGATAAGCCACCTGCGGCTTGCCGACGTTGGCACCTACACCGAATTCGCGCTGCATGCGATCGACGATGATTTCCAGGTGCAACTCGCCCATGCCGGCCAGAATCGCCTGCCCGGTATCGGGGTCGGTGTGTATGCGCAGCGTGGGATCTTCCTGGATGAGCTTGCCGATGGCCATGCCCAGCTTTTCCTGGTCGGCCTTGGTCTTGGGCTCGATGGCCAACTGAATGACCGGGGTGGGGAACTCGATGGACTCGAGCACCACGGGGGCGTTTTCGTCGCAAATCGTGTCGCCGGTGGATACGTTCTTCAATCCCACGGCGGCGGCGATGTCGCCCGCGCAAATCTCCTGGATGTCCTCGCGCTTGTTGGCGTGCATCCGCACCAGGCGGCCGACGCGCTCGCGGCGCCGCTTAGCTACGTTATAAATAGAATCACCGCTAGCCAGCTTGCCGGAGTAGCAGCGCAGGAACGCCAACTGACCCGTAAACGGGTCGGTCATAATCTTGAAGATCAGCGCCGAGAACGGTTCGTCGTCGTTCGATGCGCGCTGGACGGTGACGGCCGGGTCGTCCACCGAAACGCCTTCGATTGGAGGAATGTCGGCCGGCGACGGCAGGTAATCCACCACCACGTCCAGCAGATTCTGGACGCCCTTGTTTTTGAAGGCGCTGCCGCAAACAACCGGGAAGATCTTCTGCGCGATGGTGGCGCGTCGCAGGGCCGCCTTCAGCTCGTCCTTGGCAACGTTATGATCTTCAATGTACTTTTCAAACAGTAAGTCGTCGGATTCGGCCACCGCTTCCACGAGCTGTTCGTGGTATTGCTTGGCCTGCTCGGCCAACTCGGCGGGGATGTCGACGTCCTGGTATTCCGCGCCCAGGGTTTCATCCAACCAAACCCGGCCGCGCATTTCCACCAAATCGACCACACCTTTGAACTGTTCTTCAGCTCCGATGGGGATTTGGACGGGAACGGGACGGCACTTGAGGCGGGTAACAATCGTTTCGACCGAGCGGAAGAAGTCGGCTCCCACGCGATCCATCTTATTGATGAAGCAGATACGCGGAACCTGGTACTTGTCCGCCTGGCGCCAGACGGTTTCTGACTGGGGCTGCACACCGGCTACGGCGTCGAACACCGCCACCGCGCCGTCCAACACGCGCAGGCTGCGCTCGACTTCGGCCGTGAAATCCACGTGGCCCGGTGTGTCGATGATGTTGATCTGGACGTCGTTCCAGTGACAGGTGGTGGCGGCGCTGGTGATGGTGATGCCGCGTTCCTGCTCCTGCTCCATCCAGTCCATCACGGCCGTGCCGTCGTGGACCTCGCCGATCTTGTAAGTCCTACCCGTGTAGTAAAGGATGCGCTCACTGACAGTGGTCTTACCGGCATCGATGTGTGCCATGATGCCGATGTTGCGCATCTGATCGAGTTGGACTTCTCGCGCCATGCGGTGTGTCAGTTACCCCTTACCACCGGTAGTGCGCGAAGGCCTTGTTGGCCTCAGCCATACGGTGTACGTCTTCCTTCTTCTTGATAGCTCCACCGCGCATGTTGGCGGCGTCGTTCAGCTCATTGGCGAGCTTTTCGGGCATGCTCTTTTCCGGACGCGAGCGCGCGTTGCCGATCAGCCAGCGCAGAGCCAGACTGACGCGGCGGTTCTGCGGCACTTCCACCGGGACCTGGTAGTTGGCGCCGCCCACGCGCCGGGTCTTGACTTCCAGCAGTGGCTTGCAGTTCTCGACGGCCTTTTTGAAGAGCTTCAGCGGATCGTCGCCGCTGCGTTCGCGGATCTTCTCCATGGCCTCGTAGAACATCGACTGCGACGTGCTCTTCTTGCCTTCCCACATCATCGAGTTGATGAAACGCTCAACCAACTGCGAGTTGTAGACGGGATCGGCGGCGACTTCGCGGGGTTCGGGTCTTCTTCTGCGTGACATGGTGGTTTACGACTTGGGCCGCTTGGCCCCGTACTTGCTTCTTCCCTGTTTGCGGTCCGTGACGCCGGCGGCGTCGAGGGTTCCGCGAATCACGTGGTAGCGCACACCCGGCAGATCCTTCACGCGGCCTCCGCGGATCAGCACAATGGAGTGCTCCTGGAGGTTGTGGCCGACGCCGGGAATGTACGTGGTCACTTCGATACTGTTGGTGAGCCGCACGCGGGCCACTTTGCGCAGCGCCGAATTGGGCTTCTTAGGGGTCGTTGTATAAACGCGCGTGCACACGCCCCGCTTCTGGGGGCACGATTGCAGAGCCGGGCTCGCCGTCTTATAACGAGGCGAAAGGCGCCCTTTTCGCACGAGTTGGTTGAAAGTTGGCACGAACCTTCCTCACTCAATCCTGTTGGCGAAACTTCTCCAAAACATACGCGGCGCGAAACGCCGCAAGGCCGCGGCGGATCTCAAACTGCATTCGCACGCCGCTGAACTACCAGAAACCGAGAATCGCGAGGGGTACCACCGGATTCCGTCACCAGCCAGGCATGGGCGCCCAGCTCATCGATCGATCTCCGGTTAAGCGGCCGCGTGTCTTGCACGGCCACGATTGTCTGTGGACTAGCCCTTGCTCCCGCGGCTTAAATCCGCCGAAACAGCGGGGCCGGCCCCTGGACGGCCCGTCACACAACGGGGGTACCACAGGGGCAGCAGAACAAACTCGCCAAACCTTTCCAAGTTATCAAACGAAGTCGAATGTTGTCAACAGGGGGATATTGGGCAGCTAAGATGCGTCTTCAAATGTGATGTTGTAAATCGGCTCGCAGTAGTACGTGATGAGGTCCATTTCAGTCAACTCGGTCACGATGCCCAGCGCCTCCAGCTTCTTCATGTCGGACCTCGCCGTTGGATGAGTAACGTTGAATCGCTTTCTTATTGCGCCGAGCGATATCACGGGCCGGATGAAGAGGCTGTCGACGATGCCGGTCAGCCTGACGCTCCCTCCGCGTATAGCTTTTATCTTGTCGTGAAATTCTCGATACAACTGCAGCAGCTTGTCGCAGCGCTTCTCGGTGTCGATCGCCTGGAGCACCACGCCTTCCAGACAGAACTGAATCCAGCGATCCCACGCTCCGTGCGTGCTCACTCCGAGCAGGAGATCCATGTATTCCTGCTTGCGCTTTTCAAAGAACGCGCTCATGTACAGCCATTGACTTGAGAGCTTGCACCATTCCGTGATGGTCAGCGAGAGTAGCAAACGCCCCACTCTCCCGTTGCCGTCCGCAAAAGGGTGAATGGTCTCAAATTGGTAATGCGCTAGAAACGCCCTGACCAGCGGGTCATGTTCCTTGCCGTCGTAGTGGAGATATTTTTCGAACGAGTCGAGGGCCTTGTCCAAGTACTCCGGAGGCACCGGAACAAAGCGCGCCGGGCGGCCGATCTGGTTTTGAATGGCCCTGAATTCGCCCGGCCGCTGATCCGATCCTCTCACCCCGTCCATCAGGACAGAGTGCAGTTCTCGAATCAGCCGCAAGGACAGCGGGAGATCATTTTCACCGTTCAACCTTAACCTCAGAGCCCTCGCGTAGTTGTAGACCTCCCGGTGAGCGTTATCCGGGTCGGCGGGCGACATGGGATATCTGGGATCGGCATCAAAAAGCGCCTGCTGCTGCGGATCCGTGATTGTACCCTCTAGCTTCGAGGAGAGCTGCGCCTCGCGATTCTCTAATGGTTTCAACAAGATTTCGGGATTCGGCAGGTGTTTTCCGGTGCCATCCAGGCTCGCCAGACGCGTCCGTGCCTCCAACAGCAAAGGCCAAAGCCGTTCGGGCCACGTCCACTTCGGAGGCAAGGGATCCGGCACAAACGCAAACCGCACATCCGGCGGGGCTTTAGGCGCCGTCACGGGAACCAGACGTCCCGTCATGTTCTCAGTGAACTCCCGGCGCTCCATAGAAATCGATTTAACTGTAGCGCTCTTGATTAAAATATTCAAGCCAAAATTTGCATGCTGGTTTTAACACACACGAACCCTAGCCCAATCCTGGCGCTTGACACGCTTCCCTGGCCGGGAGTACATTCTGGTCGAAGGGTACCGTAGGAGGTGACTGGGATGGTGGACCTCACGAAACGGCACAACCCGGACATTGAGGAGCGGCGGGTCATTTTCCTCGAATTCGTGGCCGCTTCGGCGATCTTTTCGATTGTCGCCCTGGTCCTCTACATGGTGTTCACGTATCAGCCGGCCTAGGGCGGCCGTCGGGCGGCACGTACAGTACGAGGGCGAGTGCCAACGCTTCACCCTGGTTGTGTATCGCTCCCTCGAGTTGTGCATCCTCAACTCTGCGAAGGATTTCCGCGAATGCCGGGCCGGGGCGGAAGCCTGCCTGGATGAGCATGTCTCCGTTTAGCAGCGGCGTGGGACGCAAGTCATCGGGCTCGATCCGCGCCAGTGCGTCGCGCGCGAATTCGTAATTGGCCAACAGACGATGGCTCGCCAGGCAGTCCAACCGGTGCAGTTCCAGATGCTCTTCGAAGTGCTCCATGCGCAGAAAGCGCTTGAGCGTGCTGGGCCGCATACGTTCGACGTCCTTGAACCGCAGGTGATTCTCGATCAGATCTTGAACGCGGCGGATATCGTCGTTGGAAAACCGCAGCCGTTCCAGGATCTGGCCCGCCATGGCGGCGCCCACTTCCGCATGGCGGTCGAAGCGAATACGCTCACGGACGGCGAAGGTCGGGGGCTTGCCGACATCGTGCAGCAGCGCAGCCCAGGCGAGCGTCGGCGTAGGCCGCTCCAAAAGCTCCAGCAACATTAGCGTGTGCGTCCAGACGTCGCCTTCGGGATGAAACTCGGGCGGCTGCGCCACGCCTTTCATGCGCACGATCTCCGGCAGCAGATCCTCGAGCAGGCCGGTTGCATCCAGCAACTCGAAGCCGCGCCGGGCGCCGCCTTCGCAGAGTATACACGTCAGTTCGTCGCGGACGCGCTCGGCCGAGATGCGCATGATGGATGCGTGCGCGCGGCAAATGGCGTCCATGGTTCCCGGTTCGATCTGGAAACCGAGTCGCGCGCCAAAGCGCACAGCGCGCAGCAGACGCAAGTGATCCTCTTCGAAACGGCGCTCGGGATCGCCGATGGCGCGTATGATACCGGCTTCCAGATCGCGGCGTCCGCCGGCATAGTCGAGCACATCTCCGGTTTCCGGATCCATGAGGAGCGCGTTGATGGTGAAATCGCGGCGCTCGACGTCCCGGCGCGGATCGGTTTCGAATTCGACGTGGGCCGGATGGCGCCCATCGCTGTAGGAATGATCACTGCGGTAAGTGGCGACCTCAACTTCAGCCGCGCCGTCGCGCACCAGCACGACGCCGAAGTGTGCGCCGACTAGTTCGGACACCCGGAACAGCGCCTGGATCTCGTCGGGACGCGCGCTGGTGGCGACATCGAAATCTCCGGGCTCACGCCCCAGCAGCAAATCGCGCACACACCCGCCGGCGAGATAGGCGGAATGACCGTGCCCTCGAAGCGTTGCCACCACGCGGCGCGCCAGCCCGGCTTCGTCACTATTCCAGCACGGCTCCATGATCGTAGAATAGTCCAATGGAGATCTGGTTCCCTCATGGGCAGTAGCGGGCCCACCGCGCAACAAACAAAAGTAGTCGTTGCCACTACCGTTGCGCTATCCTTCATTTCCTTCTGGCGCGGAGCCGCAATCGTTCTCGCCGATCTGGCATCGAGTTCCTTTTACGCAGGTGGCATCGCCGAGCAGGCCATCGGCAAGTCGGCTCCCTGGTTCGTGCTGGGTGTAATGTTGTTCAGTTTCGCCGTGCGCTCGGTGTACATGGAGAGTTGCAGCATGTTCGTGCGCGGCGGCGTGTACGTTGTGGTGCGCGACAGCATGGGGCCGTTCATGGCCCGTGTGTCGGTGTCGGCCCTGATTTTCGATTACATTCTCACGGGCCCCATCAGTTCAGTCAGCGCGGGCCATTACCTGGGCCGCCTGATCAACGAAACCAGCGAGTTGATGCACCAGGATTTCCGCGTCGATCCACACTGGTTCGCGGCGATCTTCGGCATTATCGTCACGGTCTACTTCTGGTGGAGCAACGTCAAGGGCATTCACGAATCGAGCGGCAAGGCACTGCGGATCATGCAGATCACTACCGTAATGGTCGTGATGCTGCTCCTGTGGGCGCCTATTACGCTGCTGGTGCGAGGACAGTTCAATCTGCCCCCGGCGCCGGTGCCGTCGAACCTGAAGTTCACTGAAGACTCGCTCGGTTGGCTGCATTCGACGACGTTGTGGCATATCCCGGTGGTGGCCATTCTGGTGGCGTTCGGCCACTCCTTCCTGTCGATGAGCGGCTTCGAAACTCTGGCGCAGGTGTATCGCGAAATCGCCTATCCGAAGCTGCGCAACTTGAAGTTGTCGGCCAACATCATCTGCGGTTACGCGGTTATTTCGACGGGATTGATTACACTGCTGGCAAGCCTGATCATCCCGGACTCGCAACGCGCCAACTACGTTGACAACCTGATCGGCGGCTTGGCCATGAATCTAGCCGGCCCGCAGGTACTACGGCTGTTGTTCCACGGCTTCGTGGTGGTAGTGGGCGTGCTGATTCTGTCCGGCGCGGTGAACACATCGTTGATCGGCGCCAACGGCATCCTGAACCGCGTGGCCGAAGATCGCGTGCTGGTGGACTGGTTCCGCAAGCCGCACCGCAAATTCGGCACCACCTACCGGATCATCAACACCGTCACCATCCTGCAGCTCGCGACCATTGTCGCGAGCCGCGGCGATGTCTACCTGTTGGGTGAAGCCTATGCGTTCGGCGTGGTGTGGAGCTTCTTCTTCAAAGCGGTAGGCGTTCTGGCGCTGCGCTTCCAGCGCCACGACCAGGAATACAAGACGCCCTTCAACCTGCACTTCGCCGGGCGCGAATGGCCCATCGGTCTCGGCATGATCACCGTCGTGCTGTTCTTCGTGGCGATTACGAACCTGTTCTCGAAGCGCATCGCAACGATATATGGCATCTTGTTCACGCTGGTGGTCTTTGCGGTGTTCACGATCTCCGAGCGCATCAACCGGCGCAAGATGGCCCATTCCGGGCAGGCGCTGGAGCGGTTCAATCTCGATCACGAGCCGGACATTTCCACCGAAACCCTGCACGCGCGCGCGGGCTGCGTGCTGGTAGCGGCGCGCGATTACAGCCGCATGCATCATCTGAAACGCGTCCTGGAGAAGACCAACCTCAAACGCCACGACATTGTCGTGATGACCGTGCGGCCGGTTTCCACCGGCGCCGGCGAATACGGTCTCGCCGAATCTCAACTGTTCAGTGATTATGAGCAGGAGCTGTTTAGTCACGTGGTGACCATGGCGGAGAAGGAAGGCAAGCCAGTGGAACTGCTGGTGGTGCCGGCAACGGATCCATTCGACGCCATGGTGCAAACGGCCGCGCGATTGAAAGCGTCACGCCTGGTGACGGGCGTGTCTCACTCGATGGCTTCGGCCGAACTGGCGCGCCGCATTGGCCTGGCGTGGGAGCGGCTGCCCGAACCGCGGCATCCGTTTTCGCTCGAAGTCATCAGTCCGGACCGGCCATCGACCTACGTGAACCTGGGTCCGCATCCGCCGCGATTGTGGCCGGAGGACGTCGACCGGCTGCACGACATCTGGCTGCGGCTCAGCGAGGAAGAGGGCCTCGGCGCGAACCTGCATCACCGCGACATTGTTGGTGTAGCGTTGCGGCGCCTGGAAGGCGACCTAAGCACGGAACGCAAGCGCGACGTTTTCGAGGCGTTGAAGAACGAACAGCACCGCGAGTAGTTTCAGCCCTTGCGGGTGGTTTTCTTTGCGGGTTTGGACTCGGCGTCCGGCTTAGCGGCTGATGACGGGTCCACTCCGGCTAACACTTCGTTAAAAAGCGCCGCCTTGCGCAGGTCCTTCTTGGGTGGCGGCGCTTCGCCGTGCCGGTAATCGTGTTCGCTGTAGCAAGTACGGCAACGCATCTTGGCGGGTTCGGTGCTCAGCATCGACACGATGGAGTGGTTCGTCACACGTTTGCAGCGAACGCAATAATCGTCGATGTCATCACCCAAACGCAGCAGCGCCATTGAACGGTCCTCCGCTTACGATACGAAAGCAGTATATCCCATCTGCGCAACACCTGATGCGCAAAAGCACGGATGTTACTTCTTGGTTTTGGGGGCGCCGGCCGGCGCCAGAAGCGCGTCGATATCGGTGAACAGCGCGTCGCCCTCGAACACGGAGCGCGTCAACATGGAGTAGGTGTAGTCGCCCCGAATCCGACCCTGCGCATCGATCACGTAAGCGTGCGGCATGTCGATGGCCTGCTTGGCGGCTTGCAGACGAAGGTAGGACGCCAGCACCTGCCCGCAATCGAACAGAATCGGCGAAGTGACCTTATTAGTTTGCACGTAGTTATTCACCGTGCCCGCGTTGTCGGAGGTGTAGTTCACGATGGAGAGAATCGCCACCTTGTCGCCGTACTTCGCTTTCACGCGTTCAAGCGTCTTGGAAAATGTGGCGCAGTGCGGGCAGTTGGTCATCATGAAATCGAGGATGACCACTTTGCCGCGATAGTCGTACAGGTCGTGCTGTTGCAGTTTGGAGTCGGGAAGAGAGAATCCCGGCGCACGCCGCGGATTCGTGTCCGCCGCGAACACGAGCAGGGAAGAGAATGCCACGAGGGGCAACAAGAACCTAAACATCCGCATACCTCTAACCTAACACGAGCTTTGCCAGTGACTCTTCAAACGGCGGGCGGGCCACGCCGCACTCGGTGATGATGGCAGTGACGTAGCGCGCGGGCGTTACGTCGAAGGCCGGATTCTCGACGCGGATACCCGCGGGCGCCACCGGAACACCGAACATTTCGGTGACTTCCTTGGCCGGACGCTGTTCGATGGGAATGCGGTCACCGGATTCGAGCGAGAGATCGAGCGTCGAAACGGGCGCGGCCACATAGAACGGAACGTTGTTTTCCTTGGCCAGGACCGCCACCGAGTAAGTGCCGATTTTGTTGGCGGTGTCGCCGTTGCGCGCGATGCGATCCGCGCCGACGATGACGCAGCCGATGCGCCCGCTCTTCATGAAGTGGCCGGCCATGTTGTCGGTGATGAGAGTAACGGGGATGCCGTCTTCGTGCAACTCCCACGCGGTGAGGCGGGCGCCTTGCAGGAATGGGCGGGTCTCGTCGGCGAAGACGTCGATCTTCTTTCCGGCGGCAACGGCAGCACGGATGACGCCGAGCGCGGTGCCGTAACCGGCCGTGGCCAGCGCGCCGGCGTTGCAATGCGTGAGGACGGTTTTGCCGTCGGGAACAAGCGGCGCGCCGTGGCGGCCCATGGCCTGGTTGATGGCAATGTCGTCGATTTTGATTTGGCGCGCTTCCTCGCTCATGCGCGCGCGTATTTCCTGGATGGGGCGTCCGCGCAGGGTGGCGTAAAGCTGCTTCATGCGCTCGATGGCCCAGAACAGATTCACCGCCGTGGGCCGCGTGGCGGCCAGCGTGTCGCATATAACGGCGAACTCCGTTTCGAGCGTCGCGGGGTTGGCCTTTTCAACGCCCAGCGCCACGCCCATGGCCGCCGCCACGCCGATGGCCGGCGCTCCGCGGATGATCATAGTGCGAATCGCATCGGCGACCTCGTTGTAGTCGCGGCAGGTGACGAACACTTTCTCATGCGGCAACCGCGTTTGGTCGATCATCACCACGCCGGCGCTAGTCCACTCGATTGTCTCTACCATCGAAGCAAGGAATCCTTTTGTTGAAATAAGAAACCGATAAAGAAAGTCAGATTGTAGGTGGCGTGCATCACCGTGGCCGCCGTGGTTGATGCGCTGCGGTGACGAATCCATCCGAACACCGCGCCGGCCACCGTGACCAGCAGAATGTGACGCCACGACCAGCCGTACTGCGGCCCATGCAACACCGCGAACGGCAGCGCCGCGATCACGATGCCCGCAACCGTGCCCAGGCTGCGCACCACAAGCGGCATGAAGAAACCACGAAAGAACAACTCTTCACACAACGGTCCCAATGTGGATCCAAAAATGGCTACCAGCAGCACCGCCTCGCGGCCCTGCAGGAACTTCTTGATGGGCATATCCATCTCAGGCGTCCGCAGCAGAAGCCCCAGCAAGCTGACTCCGAAAGCCAACAGCGGTCCCCACATGACGCAACCGACAAGAACGCTCTTGCCTGGTAGTGTGAACCCCATCGATTTCCAGAACGGGCGTCCATAGCGCAACTTCAGCAGGGCGTAAAGCACGGCCATCAGAATGGCGTATCCGACGAACTGCGCGGCCAGCAGTTGCGGCGTCTGTCCGGGAGCGCTGTTGGAAACCGCGCGGAACACGCCGTCGACCAGCAGCGTCCCCACGATCAACGCGGGCAGCGCCAGTCCGGCCAGCACGGCCGCGTCCTGATATGACCAGTAGGGAAAGTGCTCCGGCACCTCGACGGCGATCACGTTCGCGGGTTCGGTACTCGGTTCAGCGGCCGGTCCAACGGGCAAATCGCTCATGGCTCTCGTTCCAACAAGGTGGCTGCTACCAGTGGCAGCATCAGTTCGTGGTGGCCGCGCAATGCAATGCCTCGTCCGCCCGCCCCTCGGTGCGGACGCTGGACCACATTGACGCGCGGCCGGTAGTGGTCCAGAAAATCGAAGTTTACCGTAGTGAAGTCCTTCAAAGTGTGACCCAGGTTTCTGACGGCTGTAACAGCCTTGAGAAACACCTCGGGCAACACCACGGCGCTGCCTACGTTCAGGTACACGCCACCCGCATCGAGCGAGCGCACCAATGAACAGAACAGACGGAAGTCGCGATGCGTGGCGCGCCCCAACGCGCTGGCGTCCACTTGCGGATGTATGTGCGGCGTATCGGTGCCGATGGCGATGTGCACAGTAACCGGCGCGCGCCGCCGGTACGCGCTTGCGAGCAAACTGCTATCGGCGTGGGGAGCGGGATCGGGCACTGTCAGAGCGCGGCCCAAAGCCTCGCCCGCGCCCAGATCGTCGGCCGCCGCGCGCGCAAACGCCAGATTTATTTCGCGCCCGGTTTCTTCGGTCACGCCGAAGCTTCCGTCGGGTAAAGCCGTTTCCACATCTTCGCTGGTGTGCCCGGCGAGCGCAATTTCGAAGTCGTGTATCGCGCCGGCTCCGTTGGTCGAAAACGCGGTGGCGTATCCGTGCTCCATCAAGCTGATCAACACAGGCGCCAGACCGCACTTGATGACGTGTCCGCCGAAGCCCCACACGATGGGCTTGCCGGCGTTGCGCGCTTGAACCAACGCTTCAATCAGCGCGCGAAAATCGTCTCCAGCAAGCAGCGCCGGCAACGAATCGAGCCAGCCGTTGATGCCACTGCCCTTGCGATAGGCTTTGGCGAAGGCGTCGACGCGCACTTTACCGCCGCGGCCAGCGAGCGGCACGGTGCGCAAGCCAGTGAAGTCCATCGGGCGTTGTGCGTATTCACTCATGCGCGCGGCGCGCCTCCCAACAGTTTCGCCATCGCCTGGCCGGTGTGGCTGCGCCTGGTGCGCGCCACCTGCTCGGGCGTTCCGGCCACCACAAGGTGCCCGCCTTCGTCGCCGCCTTCCGGACCCAGGTCGATCACCCAATCCGCCATCTTGACGACATCCAGTTGATGCTCGATGACCACGACGGTGTTGCCCAGATCGACCAAGCGATTCAGCACGTCGAGCAGTTTGCGCACGTCGTCGAAGTGCAACCCGGTGGTGGGCTCATCCAGGATGTAGAACGTGCGGCCGGTTTGCCGGCGGCTCAATTCGCGCGCCAGCTTGATGCGTTGCGCTTCGCCGCCGCTGAGCGTGGTGGAGGACTGGCCCAGGTGCAAATAGCCGAGCCCGACGTCGCGCAGCGTTTCGAGCTTCGCGCGAATCTGCGGGATGTTTTCGAGCACCGGCAGCGCGTCGTCCACGCTTGATTCCAGCAGGTCGGCGATGGAAAGCCCGCGATACTTCACTTGCAACGTCTCGTGATTGTAGCGGCGGCCGCGGCAGATGTCGCAGGTCACGTAGACGTCGGGCAGGAAATTCATTTCGATGCGCTTGAGGCCGTCGCCCTGGCAGGCCTCGCAACGCCCGCCCTTCACGTTGAAGCTGAACCGTCCGGGCTTGTAGCCGCGTTCGCGCGACTCGGGCAGCATGGCGTAGATGTCGCGGATAGGCGAGAACACGCCGGTATATGTGGCGGGGTTCGAGCGCGGCGTGCGTCCGATGGGCGATTGGTCGATCTCGATGACTTTGTCGATGTGTTCGAGTCCACTCAAACCCGAGTGCGCGCCCGGCGCTTCGTGCGCTTTGTAGAGATGCTGCGCCAGGGCACGGTAGAGAATGTCGGTGACCAGCGTGGACTTGCCGCTGCCGGAAACGCCGGTCACTACGATCAGCAATCCGAGCGGAAACTCGACGTCCAGGTTTTTCAGATTGTGCTCGCGCGCACCGTGGACGATGAGCTTCTTGCCGTTGCTCTTACGCCGCTCGCGTGGCACCTCGATCGCCAGCGCGCCGCTCAGGTAGCGGCCGGTGAGCGACTCGCTTGACTGCTTGATGGCTTCCGGCGAACCGGCGGCGATGAGACCTCCGCCGAGACGGCCGGCGCCGGGGCCGAGATCGATGACGTAATCGGCGCGCTCGATGGTTTCGGCGTCGTGCTCCACCACAAGCACCGTATTGCCCAGATCGCGCAGGCGCGCCAGCGTGTCGAGCAAGCGGTTGTTATCACGCGGATGCAGACCGATGGACGGCTCATCCAACACATACAGCACGCCGCGAAGCTTCGAACCGATTTGCGTGGCCAGACGAATGCGCTGCGCTTCGCCGCCGGCCAGCGTCGCCGCCGAACGTTCCAGGCTCAGGTAGTCGAGCCCGACCGCAGTCAGGAATTCCAGACGCTGCCGAATTTCGTCGACCACACGCCCGGCGATTTGCCCTTCGCGATCGTTCAAACGCCAACCGCGCACCACGTCGAGCGCCTTGCCGGCCGAGAGCGCGGTGAAATCGCCAATCGAAGTTCCTTTCACGCGGACCGCCAGGCTGGTGGGCTTCAAACGCCTGCCGCGGCAGGCCGGGCACTCGACCGCGGACATGTACGTCATCAACCATTCGCGGTAACTGTCGCTGGCTTCGTGGAAAATCTCTTCGAGCACTTTCAGCAGGCCCGGGTAGCCCGCGCCGCCGTGTATCAGCACCTTGCGCGATTTTTCGTTCAGCTCCTCGAACGGCGTGTTGAGGTCGATGTGCAGGCGTTCGGCGGCTTCCTCGAGTTCGTAGTTGCGGTAGGTGACGCCTGCGCCGAGTGCCGTCGCGCCGTCCATCAGCGGCTTGGAGGGATCCACAAGGACTTTGTCGAGATCGAAGCTCCACTTGCTGCCGAGACCACGGCAGTTTTCGCACGCCCCAAAGGGACTGTTGAAGCTGAACGAACGCGGCTCGAGTTGCGGCACGCTCATGCCGCAGTCCGGGCAGGCCATCTTCTGCGAATACAGACGTTCGTCGCCGCCCACCACGGCCACCGTCACCAGTCCCGCGGCCAGCTTGGTGGCGGTCTCGATGGAAGCTTCCAGACGCTTCTCGATGCCGGGCTTCACGAGCAACCGGTCGACCACCACTTCGATGGTGTGGTTGCGCCGCTTGTCGAGCACGACTTCCTCGTCCAGCGAACGCAGCGTGCCGTCGATGCGCGCGCGCAGGAAACCTTCCTTGGCGTACTTTTCGAGGTCCTTCTTGTATTCGCCCTTCCGGCCGCGCACCACGGGGGCCAGCAGCATGACGCGCGCGTCCTGGCGTTCGGCCATCACCTGCTCGACGATCTGCGCCGGCGTCTGGCTGGAGATTTCGTGTCCGCAGTCGGGGCAATGCGGCGTGCCAATGGAGGAGTAGAGCACGCGCAAGTAGTCGTAGATCTCCGTGATGGTGCCGACGGTGGAACGCGGGCTGCGGCTGGTGGTTTTCTGCTCGATGGAGATGGCGGGGCTTAGCCCGTCGATGGAATCGACTTCGGGCCGCTCCATCTGATCCAGGAACTGGCGCGCGTACGGCGAGAGCGTTTCGACGTAGCGGCGCTGCCCTTCGGCGTAGATGGTGTCGAAGGCCAGCGAGGATTTGCCCGATCCGCTCAACCCGGTGATCACCGTAAGCGTGTTACGAGGGATCTCCACGTCGATGTTCTTCAGGTTGTGTTGCCGTGCTCCGTGCACGGTAATGCGGTCAAGCATGTTGGACGGCTGGAGCGCAGATAGGCCTAGCTACTATTCTACGGCACGCGCACGCTTGGTCACGGCACGAATTCCAACTAGACGGCGGGATGAATCAAACCCGAGGAAACCTACTGAGCCTGAG
>CAZDIZ010000004.1:15160-28535 GCA_964505625.1 uncultured Solibacteraceae bacterium
AATTCCAACTAGACGGCGGGATGAATCAAACCCGAGGAAACCTACTGAGCCTGAGCACGGTGGTTGTCCTTACGCACCGCGCACGTTCTCTTGCACGCCTACGGGCGAGCCGGAGTCTGCTTGCGCACCGACACGCTCATGAAGCCGACCCTCGCATTCAGCTTCCGGATCGTCGAATCAGACGAGGAGAAGGTGCCGTCGCGCCGCACTTGATTCTTTTCGAGCATTGGCCATCCAACCTCTCTCGGCGGGATGAGCATCAGGCACATCCCGCCCTTCTCGGACACGTCGCTTAACCTCCCACCCTGCCAGGAGGCAACGAAGCCTCCGCCGTCCCAACCGTAATACGCCACGTTGAACGGCCGGCCGTTCAGTGTCTCGAGATCCTTGAGAGTCGTGCCGATACTGATGCCTTGCGGTGTCTTCCAACGGCACCTTTCCTTGCCAAACGGGTTAAGGTTATAGCAGACACGGACATATCCGAGTTCCCAAACGATGGCGAGACTCCTGGTTTGATCGTTCGGATAGATCAGTGCTCCAGGATGATAGTCCCCTTCGCCGATGTCGATTTCTTTGTCCTGCACCGCCTCGGCGCCGAACATCGCCACCAGTTCGCTTTTGGTCGTCGACGCCCGTATCGGGCCGACACGTTCACCCGGCACGACCAGCCAGTCATTTGCCAGTAACAGCAGGCATAGCGCGATCATCGCAGGTCTCCTAACGGGCTTCGAAGAGCAGCAACTCGGTGGTCATAGCCGCTTCCATACGCACGGGGATGCCTTCCATCAGCCGCGCTCCGGTCAGGGAGACTTTTTGCCCAGGTCCAGGCCGCGCGGCTTGAACACGAAGGTGTCGTCGCCGCTTTGCGCCGTGCGGAACAAACCGGCCACGGCGCGCTTGGAATCCGGCGTGGCGTATTCGAGCACCAGCCATGTATTGTTAGCCTACGGGCGTGCCGGAGTCAGCTTATCTATTGACACGGTCATCGAGTACACCCTTGGATTCAGTTTCTGCAATGCCTGATCAGACGAGGGGTAATCGCCATCACCCTGCATTTGACCCTCTTCAGGCGTTAGGCGTCCTCCTCGTCGCGTGCCGAGCATCAGGCACACTCCACCCTTCCCAAGCAGTCCGCTCAGCTTTCCGCCCTCCCAGGAGTGAACGACGCCCGAGTAGTCCCAACCGAAACCTGCCATCTTGAACGGCCGCCCGTTTAGCTTCTCGAGATCCTTGAGCGTAGTGCCAATACTGATGCCTTGCTCCGTCTTCCACCGGCACTTCTTCTTGCCATACCAATCAAGCCCATAGCAAACCTTGACATATCCGCTCTCCCAAACGATGGCGAGACTCCGTGTCTGATCGTTCGGATAGATCAGTGTTCCAGGAGCATGGTCGCCTTCGCCGAGGTTGATTTCAGCGTCCCGCACCGCGTCGGCACCGAACATCGCCACCAGTTCACTCTTGGTTGTCGATGCCCGTATCGGGCCGACACGTTCACCCGGCACGACCAGCCAGTCATTTGCGAACAACAGCAGGCATAGCGCGATCATCGCAGATCTCTTAACGGGCTTCGAAGAGCAGTAGTTCGGTGGTCATGGCCGCTTCCAGGCGCACGGGGATGCCTTCCATCAGCCGCGTTCCAGTCATGGGGATTTTCTGTCCGGTGTTTGAGAATGTCACCAGATAGGTTTTGCCCAGGTCCAGGCCGCGCGGCTTGAACACGAAAGTGTCGTCGCCGCTTTGCGCCGTGCGGAACAAACCGGCCACGGCGCGCTTGGAATCCGGCGTGGCGTATTCGAGCACCAGCCACGGCGAAGGCTCCGAGATCGGCAGCACCGGCGTATGGTGGTACACGCGGCTGCCCACCATGATGGGCCGCACGACGCGCTTGAAGTGTTCGATCGATTCGCGAATCCGCGCACGCAGGATCGGATTGAACTCTTCCTGCGTGGGGCTGATGCCGCGGAAGATCGGCCGGCTCATCATGACGGTGCGCAACTGTTGATCCACGTCGCCGTCGATCGCGTGGTCGCCGACTTCGGTACCGAAGGTCCGCAGCAGAATCTCCGGCGGCAGGATCCAGGTCATGCCGTTCAGAACCTTCATGCCGCGCGGGCCGCGCATCCAGTCGGAAAGTTCGGTGTTGTGAAAGCGCCGCAAGACGCCCAGATCCAGGCGTCCGCCGCCACCGGCGCAGTTCTGGAAAATGACGCGCGGGAAACGCGCGCGCACGCGGTCGAAGATGGCATAGAGCGCTTCAACGTGGCGCCACATGGTGTTTTCCACAAAACCGTCGCGGACGCGGTTGCCGCCCGCTTCCATCGAATTGTTGTAGTCGATGCGGAACATGTCGAGATCGTATTTTTCGATGATGCGCACGATCTCGGATTCAGCCCACTTGGCGACTTCGGGATTCGACAGGTCGAGTTGACGGCCGTTGGAAACCGGCTTACCGTTGCGCATGAGAACCCAGTCGGGATGCTGCTGGCGCAGAGTGGCCGCCGCACCAACGCTTTCGATTTCCACCCACAAACCAAACAGCAGGCCCTTGGAACGTGCGTATTCCCGCACGGGATTCAGATCGTTGGGCAGCCACTTGCCGGCGTACCAGTCACCGGCGTTGTTCCACCAACGGTTCGGTTCAGGTCCGAACCAACCGGCATCGATCAGGAACTCCTCGGCGCCGACGTCGGCGGCCAGATCGATTTCGCGCTTGAGTCCAACTTCGTCCTCATGATCAACGATGTAGCCGCGGTGATTGGATTCCACCTGATATTCGCGGCCCGGAATGGGCGGTGGAACGACGTTGCGGCGAACGTGCTCGTGCAGCGTCTGCACGATGTGATCGAAGTCCGAGCGCATCACCAGCACGTGCGTCTCCGGACTCTTCACAGTTTCGCCCGGCGCGATGACGCGCTGCACGGGATCGGCCGCGCTCGGCCCTATTTGGAAGAACAGCCGCGCGCGGTTGCGCTGCTCATCCTGCGTGCCGGTGAGGCGATAAGTCCAGTTGCCGCTCCAGGCGAGCGAGGCGACGAACCACTCGCCGGTGGCGCGGTTGCGCGCGAAGAAAGTGGGGTGGCCCCAACCGGACTTGCCGCGTGTGCCGGAAATGGCGCGCGATGTGTTCACGATGGGCTCGAAGCGCCAGGCGCCTTCGTAGCCCCAGTCCTGACGTTCGGCGTAGGCGAACTCGAACACCGGCTCGTCCTGCTTGGCCACGCGCTCGCGATAGTATGCGGTGTTCCAGATGATGCCGGACCACGGCGAGACGCTGGTGATGGCGGTGGGCTTGGTTCCGGTGTTGACGATCTCCAGCCAACGCACCAGCACCGGGCCGCCGGAAAGCAGCGTATGAATCCTCACGGTGATGGGCCGCGCGGCGCTTGCTAGTTCCACGGTCACCAGTAAGCCGTCCGGATTCTTCACTTCCTTCTGGCTCGAATTGACCCAGCGCCAGCTTCCGCCAAGGTCCTGGCCTTCAATGCCCAATTCGAACGCGTCCATGGGCGCGCCTTCGAAAGAGCTCTTTTCACCTGCCAAGTGAAACTCGGGTTTGACCATGCCCGTGGAGAGCCAATAGCGGTTCACCCAATGGCCCTGGCGGAGAACTTCGTCACAAACCGTGAGCGCGGAACTCAAGCGCACACCCGGCTCGGGCTCCGTACGTACAACCGCATTGCGAAATTCGGCGCCGCTTAGCGCGGCCATCGAAACGAATAGGGCAAGCAAGAATCTGATCATGGTGGCCTCTGTCGCCGGACCGCCTCCAGGCGGCGGGACAACGATCAGCCTACCATTTCGGATGCGCTTGTGCTTTAGCCTTAGCCCAATTGACCAGACGGCGGATAGGAGGGAAATAGTCGGCGAGAATAATCAGACCCGGGATCAAGAAAACCCAACCGGGCATGATGGGCAGAATCAACCCCAGCACACCGAGCACTACCATGAGGATGCCAGTAGACAGGCGCAGGATCTTCCGCAAGTTGATTCCAGTCTAAATGGTAGGGACGGGCAGATTCGAACTGCCGACCTGCCGCTTAGGAGGCGGCCGCTCTATCCATACTGAGCTACGTCCCCACTCAGTTCATTGTAACCCGGGGTTGTTAACGGAGCTTGCGCGCTTTCAGATAGGCGATCAGCCCAGCGGGATCGTCGGTGATAATACCATCGACCCCGGCCTCGACCAGGTCCGCCCAGACCTTCTCGTCGTTGGCGGTCCATGCGACTACTTTCAGTCCGGCACGGTGCGAAGCCTCCACCTGCTGCTTGGTCACCAGCGAATAATGGGGCGAGATGATGCTGGCCTCGGCTTCGCGTGCGATCTCGACAAAGTCGCGCGGCTTGCCGCCGTAAAGCGCCGAGCGCGGCACTTTGGGAAGCAGCTTCTTCATCTCGTGCAGCGTGCGGAAATCGAACGACTGCACATTTATGCGCGATTCCAGTTTGTGCTTGCGGATGGCCGCCGCGAGCGGCTTGGCCATTTCGGCCGGCTCCGGCGGGCCGGTCTTGTTCATCTTGGTTTCGATGTTGAAGTGGAACTTGCCGCGCGGCGCGAGCGCCAGCACTTCCTCGAGCGTGGGAATGCGTTCGCCGGGTGAAAGCTCCTGGCGCGGGTAAGACGGATTGCGCTCGCTACCGCAGTCCCATTGCTTCACCTGCTTGAGGGTGAGGTGAAGGATGTCGGCCTTGGACTCGGACCCACGGCACACGGGCGGTTTCAAATCGCCGTCGTGCGACACCACCAGCACGCCGTCCTTGGTCAGGCGAAGATCCAGTTCGATCACGTCCACGCCCGTTTCAATGGCGTAGTTGAACGCCGCCAGAGTGTTTTCCGGCCGCACGGCGCGCGCGCCCCGATGCCCCTGCACTTCGATCCGGGCGCCCGCTGCCATTAATGCTCCCGCAAGCAGAAAGAGAATTGTCCGCATGGCTTCACCAAGATCAAATTAGCACGCCGTAAGGACTATACTGCTAGTCGCGAGCCATGAGACGAAATCCGGTCTGGTTACTGTTCTTCCTTGCTGTTTGCGCGACGGCGGAAGTGCTGACGCGCGAAGACTTCTCTAAGTTCCCCGCTGGGTGGCTATCCGAGCCTTTGGGCCGCCGCAATGCCGCCATCCAGGAGTATCACTACCTGGCACATCGCGGCGTGGACATCGCGCCGTGGCAGAATTCGCTTTGCCATCTGGATGCCTGGGTGGTGGGAGAGGAAGACGGCGCACCCTATCTGGAGCAGGTTCTGAAGTACTTTCAACCGGAGCATGCCGCCCCGCTGCTGGTTACGGGCGATCCGGAATGGGGCGGCTACACGGTCGAAGTGAAAGTGAAGCCGCTGCTCCTCGCGGAACGCGCCGGTTTGGCGTTCCGCTACCACACCAATCGCCATTACTACCTGTTTTCGCTGAGCGGCGGCAACCGCGCGAGCATCAGCGTGCGGCTTCCAATCGAGAAGAGCCTGCGCGTAAGCGAGTGGCGCGAACTGGCCAGCGCGAACGTGCAATACGACGTGCGGCATTATTATGCGCTCAAAGTCGAAAATGACGGCCCGCGCATCCGCGCGTATATCGACGGCAAGCTGGTCATCGAAACCGAGGACGGCGAACTGCTCAAGGGCAAAGCTGGCGTGATGTCGAACGTACCCGCGCGGTTCCGCGATTTCTCGGTGACGGCGTCGAGCGCAACAGCCACTGCCATCAAGCAACGCATCGCCAAGCGCGAGCGCGAACTTGCGGCGTTGCGCGCGGCTCAACCACAGCCGAAACTCTGGAAGAAGTTCTCGACGCCGGGTTACGGCGCCGGACGCAACATCCGCTTCGGCGATTTGGACGGCGACGGTGTGGCCGACATTCTCATCGGCCAGAACGTGCAGCGATTTCCGTATGACGTCGCGCACCTATCCTGTTTGACGGCGGTGACGCTCGACGGTAAGGTGCTTTGGCAGAGCGGCAAGCCCGACGCGCGCAACGGCCTGCTCACTTACGACGTTCCGTTCCAGATACACGACGTCGACGGCGATGGGCGCAACGAAGTAGTCGTGGCCCGGGATTTCAAGCTACAGGTGCTGGACGGCCGCAGCGGGCGCGTGCTGCGCGAAGTTGCCACGCCGGCCGCCCCAGCGGGCAGCATGCGCGATCAGATCTATGAAGACGTCTACGGCGACTCAATCGCGTTCGTGAACGTCTCGGGCGATACACGACGGCACGAGATTCTGCTTAAGGACCGCTACAAATGGTTCTGGGTCTACGACAATCAACTGCGCCTGTTGTGGAAAGGAAGCGGGCAGCTTGGGCACTTTCCGTATCCGGTGGATGTGAATGGTGACGGTCACGACGAGATCGTCATCGGCTACGCCATGTGGAGTCACGATGGCAAGCTGCTCTGGAGCCGCGACAAGGATTTTCGCGATCACGCCGATGGGATGGTGGTCGAGAACCTGAGCCCGGATCCACAAGCCGAGCGGCGCTATTACGCCGGTGCGAGCGACGAAGGCTTTCTCATGCTGGATGCGCGCGGTAGTCTCTTGAAGCAGGTGCGCCTGGGACACGGACAAAGCCCGTGCGTCGGGAAGTTCCGCATGGATGTGCCGGGTCTGCAAATCGCCACGGTGAACTTCTGGCACAACCCCGGCATCGTGACCATGTTCGATTGGCAGGCGAATGTGCTCGCGCAGGAAGAACCTATCCACTCCGGCAGCGTGATGCTGCCGGTGAACTGGCGCGGCGACGGCGAAGAGTTCATTCTACTCAGCGCGAGCGCTCGCGAAGGCGGCATGATCGACGGCAATTTGCGCCGCGTGGTACTGCTGCCGGACGACGGGCATCCGGACCTGGCCGCGGCGGTCATCAACCTCACCGGCGATGAACGCGACGAAATCGTCGTTTGGGACACACGCGAGCTGTGGATCTACACACAAGACCGGCCGTTCACCGGCAAACGCATCTACGTGCCCGTGCGCAATCCCGACTACAACGAATCCAACTACCGGACCAACGTCAGTCTGCCGGGATGGAAAGAGCGCGGGAACTAACAGCCCGTTAGTCCCGCGCCCGCTCAGAACTGTAGCCGCAGCGAAATCTGCGCCGAACGCGGTCCGCCCATCTGGTAGGACGACGTTGCGCCACCGTAAGAGCGGTTCAGCATGCGCGTCACGACGCCGAAGTTCGGGCTAACCAGGTTGGCGCCTTCGTACGGATCCGGGTTGGCGTAGTTCGGGCTGTTGAGCACGTTGAACGCCTCGGCGCGGATCTGCAACGTAAACCGCTCGCCGATGTTGATCTGCCGGCGCAGCGACGCGCTGAGTTCGGCGGCGCCGAATCCGCGAATCGTGTTGCGGCCCAGGTTCCCCATGTAGCCCTCATCGGGCTCGGCGAATGCCGCCAGGTTCAACTTCTTTCCGCCGGGCGCATGCGCATCGGCAATCCAGACCGATCCGCCCAGATAGTTGGGACGGACTTGCGAATAGAACTGGCGGTATTCGTCGTCCTCGCCATCGTCGTCGGTGTCGGCCGAGATCGTCATCAAGGTCATGCTGCGGACGTCAAATGGAAGGCCGGTGCGGGCGTTGAACATGTAATCGGTAGCCCAACCGCCGAAGACCCAGCGCAACGGCGCGATTTTCGGCGACGGCAACTGCATGCTCGCCGAGACATTCAGCACGTGGCGCGCGTCGTAGTCCGACGAACCGCGGTCCATGCCGCGCATCAGCGCGAAGCCGCCCATACTGGTGTCGCTCGACGCGCTGTCGAGCGCGTGGCTCCAGGTGTAGCTCACCTGTGCCTGTATGCGCCGCGCCAACGCGCGGCGATACTGTACCTGCAACCCGTGGTAGTCCGAACCAGCGCCGTTGCTGGTGATCATGAGCATGTTGTATTCGGTCTCCACGAACGAACGGCTGGTTTCCTGCGCGAGTAACCGCCGCCCGGCATTGCCGACGTAGCCCACGCTCAGCATGTGTCCCATGCCCAGGCGGTGTTCCAACGTGGCGTTCCACTGATACACCAGCGGCGCTTTCAGTTGCGAGTCGGCAGAGGCGACCTGGCCGTAGGGCCGGGTGGCAGGCAGACTGGGCGCGGTGAGATTGGTGGCCGTCAACGGGAAGGCGATCTTGCTGTCGAAGGTGTTGTTGAGAATCGTGCTGTTGGCGAAAGGCGGCCCGTTGTAGGTCGCGGTGCTCGAACCGTAGCCGACGTCGTAGAAGATGCCGGCGCCGGTGCGGAAGACCAACTCGCGGTTGGCGCGGTCGCTGATCATGCGCGTCCAGCCGATGCGCGGCGCCAGGTTGAACCACTTGGTTTTGTAGAGCGGCCCCTCGTCAACGATGTTGTTGCTGTAGTCCAGACCGACCGGTTTGTCGCTGTTGTAAGTGCTCGGCGCGGGGTTCACGTCCCAGCGGATGCCGTAGGTAACGGTGCTGCGCTTGGAAGCCTTAAACGTGTCCTGGATGTAGAACGAGAAGTTCTGATACATCGGGTAACGATCCGCCTTACCAGCGGTGACGATGGCGTTGGTGGCATAGCCGGAGAGCAGCGAACCCACTTCGCCGGTGAGGCCGTTGAAGGAAACCGTGTTGCTGTAAGTCTTGAAGCGGTGACGGGCCAACTGAATGCGATAGTCGAAACCGGCCTTGGCCTGATGCACCGAATCGGAGACCGATTGGTTGAAGACCAGGTTGATCTGGTTCTGCGTGTTCTGGGAACGCTGTCCCTTGGCGAAGCCGCCCATGCCTACGACGTAGATGGTGGCCGTGCCGGTGGCGGTAGTGACGCCGCTCGGAAACAGCGCCGAGTCGGCGGGGACAATCGCGCCGCCGAAGTTGTCCAGCGTCGAATCGGAAACGTACTTGGATTGCGTGACGCTCAATCGCAGGTCGTTGACCGCGTCGTCGTGTCCGTTCCAGGTGGCCGCGGCAATCAGCGATTGGGACTTGAAGTTCGACTTGGTGAGCAAGGCGGACGTCGACACGCCGCCGCCACCGCGCGATTCGGCGTCGGAAGAAGTGTAGCTGTAGCGCAGGAACGTCGCGAAGCTCTTACGGAACGTGCGGTCCAGCCGCATTGTGCCGCTCTGGCTCTTATTGGGTGTCGAGTAAACGCCAAAGAATTGCGCCGCGCCGTAAGTAAGATCCGGACCATTGGGCACCGGAAACGCGTTCAGGTAAGGTGCCAGTTTGGAGGACGCGCTGGCGCGGGTGGTGAGGCTGGGCACGCTGTCGATGGCGGTGGAGGGCTGCCAGTAATCCAGCATTTCGTAAGAGCCGAAGTAGAACACCTTGCTCGGCTTGATGGCGCCGCCGAGCGAACCACCGTAGTTGTTCTGCCGCATCTTCTGGCGGTTGAAGCCGGTCGAATTGGCGAACCAATCGTTGGCGTTCATTCTTTCGTTGCGCAGATACTCGTACGCCGATCCGTGCATGTCATTGCCGCCGCTGCGGCTTAGGATGGACACCTGCGCACCCGGAGAGCGTCCGAACTCGGGAGCGAACGTCGATGTTTGCACGCGCACTTCCTGCACGGCGTCCATGGGCAGGAACAAACTACCGTTGTCGTTCATGCCGCTGGAGGAACCAGCTCCACCTCGGCCGCCGGGACCTCCGCCCATCGGACCGCCCATGTTCATGTTGAGGCTCACAATGGTGGGCGCGGCGTTGGCGCTGGTGCCGTCAATCATGAAGTAGTTGGTGTTCGACCGGAGCCCGTTGGCGTGAATGCCGCTGTCGCCCGTGCCGCTGGTCACCGAAAGAACGCCCGGCGTCAACAGCAGCAGCGACTGTACGGTGCGGCTCGACATCGGCAGGTTCTGCGCGTAGTTGCCGCTCAGCACCGTGCCGGTGGAAGTGTCCGTCAACACGCCTTCCACCACCGCTGTCACGTTGACCACCGTCGCCTGCGCCTGAGCCACTTGCAGCGTCAATTGCAGCGACTGCAAATCGCGCGCGTGCAGATTCACAGTGCTCAGAACCAGCTTGTTGAACCCGAGCTTCTCCACTTCAAGCTGGTATTCGCCGGGCGGCATGCCTTCGAGCAACAGCGAGCCCGTGTCATTCGTCATGCCGGTTCTTTGGACGCCGCGCTGCTTGTCAGTGAGGATAATCTTGGCTTGCGGGACCGACGCATTCGTCTGGTCCCAGATCATCACGACAAGACGCGCCACCTCCTGTGCCGACGCGAGTTGAGCCAGTAACAGAAGACCGGCGATGAAAGCAAACACACGTACTCTGTACACCAAAGACCTCCTTGGCAAGAGCAAAAGACGCGTAGTGGCACCCACGCCGGTACAGATGTAAAGGACTTTTAACGCTTCTTAACGCAAACGTAAACTAATTGGCACATCTTTAGACCCCGCCGTCGTTTTTTGAGCGTCTTATCTGTTGTGATGAAACGTGTAGGTGTGTGCGCGGCTGTGGTGGCAGTCGCGTGTTCCTGTCTGGCCGCGCAGCCGGCGCGGCGATCGAGCGCGGTGGGCACTGTGGTCGCGATTCGCACCGAGCCCTTCGAGATTCAGTGGAAGGACGATGCTGGCAAACCCGGCGCCGCCAAACTCTCGGCCGACACGCAATTCCGCGTGGTCGAACCCGGCGAGCGCGACTTGAAGAATTCCAAACAAGCGCAGATCACCGACGTCGCGCCGGGAGATCGCGTGCTGGTCACGTTCGCCGATGATGGTGAGACCGCGCGGCGCGTGATTGTGATGGCGGCGCGATCCATCGCTTCGCGCAATGAAGCCGATCAGGCGGATTGGCGTGCGCGCGGTGTCGCGGGCGTTGTCGAGAGCAAGAAAGACGGCGCGATTGTTCTTCGCATGCACTCGCTGGCGGGCGAGTTGCGCACCACGGTTGTAGTAGACGCGAAGACTCGCTTTCGCCGCTATGCGCCGGGATCTGTGAAGTTCGCCGATGCCGTTCAGAGTGACTTGACCGCGGTCACGCGCGGCGATCAGCTTCGCGCGCGAGGCACAAAGAGCGCCGATGGAGCAACCGTGCAGGCCGAAGAGGTTGTGTTCGGAACATTCCTAACGCGCGCCGGCAAAGTGGTGAGTGTGAACGCGGCGGCGGGCGAGGTTGTAATGAAGAACGTCGCCGACGACAAGCCGCTCACGGTCAAGATCACCGCCGATTCGCAACTCAAGCGGATGCCGTCGATGCCATTCGCGGGCGGCGCGCATGCTGGTCCGCCGGCGGGACCGCGCCCCGGAGGACCGCCCGACCTATCGCGCATGATCGAACGCATGCCCGCGGCGCGTCTGGACGAAATTCAACCTGGCGAGACCATCGTGGTCTCCAGCACCAGACAAGCTCGCCCGGATCAATTGACCGCCATTGTGTTGCTGGAAAACGCCGAGTTCCTGGTGCGCATGGCGTCGGCGCGTGCGTCGTCCAACGAACGCGGCCCGAACCAGAACTCCGGCATGCAACAGGGCATGAGCATGGGCATGGGCGGAATGTCGGGCGGACTTGGAGGAATTGAGCTGCCCGGCATGTTGCAGTAGCGGAATTGAGTTATCCCCGGGGACTTATCGAAATGAAACGTACTTCTATTTGGATTCGCACTTTCATTGTGGCTATGGGATTGATGAGCGCGGCGCACTTGGCCGCGCAGACCGCGGCGCCGTCGCGTTTGCACGGCACGGTGACCGATCCGAGCGGCGCCACGGTGCCCGCGGCATTGGTGCAACTCAGAGGGCCGGGCGGAGAGCGCCGCGCCAACACCGACACCGCGGGCCGCTACGAGTTCACCGGACTTCGTCCCGGTGAGTATCAGGTTCGTTTTATCGCCAAGGGTTTTTCGGTGGACGAGCATCGCAAATTCGCCATTCGCGGCGATGTGAAACTCGATTCGCAGCTTGTTATCAAGGTGGAGTCGCAGGTCGTGAACGTGGAAGAAGAGGCCAGCCGCGTTTCCGCCGATCCGTCCGACAACGGCACCGCGCTGGTGTTGGGCAAGAAGGAACTCGACACGCTCTCCGACGACCCCGACGAATTGCAGGAACAGCTTCAGGCATTGGCCGGACCTTCCTCCGGGCCCAACGGCGGGCAGATCATGATCGACGGTTTTTCGGGCGGCAGCATGCCGCCGAAATCTTCGATTCGCGAGGTACGCATCAACTCGAATCCTTTCTCGCCCGAATACGACCGCCCGGGCTTCGGGCGCATCGAGATTCTGACGCGCCCCGGCAGCGACAACATTCGCGGCCAGTTCTTCGCGCAGTTCAACGACGAGAGTCTGAATTCGCGCAGCCCGCTTCTGGAACAGTCCAAACGCACGCCGTACCAACAGAAGTTCTTTGGTTTGAACATCAGCGGGCCGCTGGTGAAGGGGAAGGCCTCGTTTGGCTTCGACATGGAGCGGCGTTCGATCGACGAGAATGCGTTCATCTACGCGACCACGCTGGACACGAGTCTTGTGCCGAAAACCATCAGTCAGGCCGTGCTGACGCCGCAAACCCGCACCAACGTAAGCCCGCGTCTGGATTTGGCGCTGAACCCGAAGCACACGCTGGTGCTTCGCTATCAGAATGGGCGCAACACGGCTGACAACGAAGGCATCGGCGATTACAGTTTGTTGTCGAAAGCCTATTCGCAAACCGGAGCCGATCATACCGTTCAGCTCACCGAAACCGCCGTGCTCAGCGCCAAGACGGTCAACGAACTCCGCCTTCAGTTCATGCGATCGAGCGTCGACCGCACCGGCGACACTTCGCAACCCGCCATCAACGTAGCGGGCGCTTTTGAAGGCGGCGGCGCGCAGGTGGGCAATTCGGGCACCTTGAGCAACCGCTGGGAGTTCAGCGATACCATGAGCCACACCTTAGGACGGCACATGTTCAAGTGGGGCGCACGGTTCCGTCAAGTGAATTACGACGACACGTCGGTGAACAACTTCGGCGGCACATACACGTTTCTGGGCGGGCTGGCTCCCGAACTGGATGCGTATAACAACGTGGTGGCAGGGCCGTACGTGCAGATCACAGCGCTGGAACGTTACCGCCGCACGCTGCTGTTCCAGAGCATGGGTTACGATGCCGCGGCCATCCGCGCGCTCGGCGGCGGTGCTTCGCAGTTCAGTTTGAGCGCCGGCACCGCGTCCGCCTCGGTCGGCCAGTTCGATGCGGGCCTGTTTTGGAACGACGATTGGCGCTTGCGCTCGAACCTGACGCTCAGCTACGGCCTGCGCTACGAAACGCAAACCAACATCGGCGATCATGCGGATTGGTCGCCCCGCTTGGGACTGGCCTGGGGTATTGATGGCGGAGCGAATCGTACGGCCAAGACGGTGCTGCGCGCCGGCTTCGGCACATTCTACGACCGCGTCGGCGAATCCACCATCCTGCAAGCGTTACGTTACAACGGTTTGACGCAGCAGTCCTATCTGATTCT
>CAZDIZ010000004.1:28635-37443 GCA_964505625.1 uncultured Solibacteraceae bacterium
CCCCATGTGAACTATAAGAAGATCTTCTTGTTTGGGTTTTATTCGTATTCGCACGGCAAGACGGATGCCGAGGGAACACCGGCCGACCCCTACAACCTGCGTGCTGAGTGGGGACCGTCGAGCTACGCCGATGTCCGGCATCGCATGGTAGTCGGCACTAACGTGCCGTTGCCGTGGAAATTCAGTTTGGGCCCGTTTGTCACCGCCAGCAGTGGCGCGCCGTATAGCATCACCACGGGAATCGACAGCAACGGGGATGGCTACGCGAGCGAGCGGCCGGCAGTGGTCACGGGACTCGACGCCGCGGCGTGCGTGGCGGCGGGCTACACATATAAGCCCGGCTTCAGTTGTTTCAATACCAATCCGGGCTTGGGAGCGCTCATCCTGGGCCGCAACTCGGCACGCGGCCCGGCGACGTTCGCCGTCAACATGCGCATCGCGCGAACCTGGTCGTTCGGCCGCAAGGGTGATTCCGGACCGGCCGATGGCGGCGGACCTCCCCCGGGTGGCGGTCCCGGCGGTGGTGGTGGCGGTATGCGAGGCGGTGGTGGTCCTCCGCCGGGCGGCGGCATGGGCGGCCCTCCGGGGGGCGGTCCTCCTCGCGGCATGTTCGGCGCCGATTCCGGTCGCAAGTACAACCTGACGTTGAGTATTTCCGCGCGCAATCTTTTTAACCGGGCGAATTACGCCGCGCCCAGCGGCGACCTCTCGTCGACGTTCTTCGGCGAATCGCGGTCGCTGGCCGGCTTCGGTCCGTTCGGTGGCAACTCAACCTACAACCGTAAAATTGACATTCAAGTCCGTTTTTCGTTCTAGAAGGAGCATCTCATGACGATCATGCGTACATTGGCGGCCGTCGCCCTTACTTCGGCGATCGGATTCTGCGCAGAGTTCTGGAACACCAAGGCACCCGCGGAGTGGTCCGCAAAAGAAGTGCAGCAGATTCTGACCAAGTCGCCTTGGGCCAAAGCGGCGACCACCGAATTCAACCCGCGTGGTATGCGCCGCGAAGGAGGCGAAATGCGCCCTCCGGAAGGCGCTCCCCCCATGGGTGAAGGGCAAGGCGGCCCCGGGCCGGGCATGGGCGGCCCTGGCGGCGGCGGACCCATGGGTCCGCCTGAGTTTAATGCGAGCGTCCGTTGGGAGAGCGCGCTGCCGGTGCGCGACGCTCTCAAAGAAAAACTGCCTCGTGAGTTCGAGGGCTACTACGTAATCGCCGTAAGCGGCATGCCGGAGATGCGCAGGCCGCGGCGGCAGCGCGAAGGAGAGCAGAAAGCCGACCCTGAACAGATGCGAAAGCGCATGATGGAGCGCATGAAGGAGTCGACCACTCTTGTAAAGAAGGGTAAAGATCCTATCAAGCCTGAGCGGATCGAAACAAATTCGCAGGGTGAGGCGTCTATATATTTGTTCTTCTTTCCGCGCGGCGATGCACCAATCGCGCTAGATGACAAGGAGCTGACTTTCACTACCGCTTTCGGCCCAATGGAAGTGAAGGCAGTTTTCCCGCTAAAGGACATGATTTACCGCGGCAAGTTGGAGTTGTAAGTACCTTTGAATACAGTCGGGAGGGAAGTTGATAGGCGCGACGGCTGCGGTGCCTCTACGACCGTCGATTTTGTTGGTCGACGACGACGATCAGCTTGGCGTGCTGATGAAGGACTACTTGTACGCGCAAGGCTTCGACGTCGACTGCGCGCGTGACGGGAAGTCCGGAATTCGTATCGCGAGCCAGAAAACTCCCTCCTTGATCCTGCTCGATGTGATGATGCCGGATCTCGACGGTTTCACCGTGCTCGAAGAGATCCGCCGTTCCAGCGACACACCGGTGGTGATGATTACGGCGCGCGGCGATGTCTCCGACCGCATTCATGGGCTTGAGGCTGGAGCCGATGATTATGTTCCAAAACCTTTCGATCCGGCGGAGCTTGTCGCCCGCATCAATGCCGTTTTAAGGCGAAGCACGGGGGTGACGGCGCGTGAAGCCGCACCGGCCGTTGAAATCGGAGGCGTTTGCCTCAATCCTGCGTCCCGCACTGTAACCTGTGAAGGCGTGCCGGTCATCCTGACTGGCGTTGAATACGTGATTCTGGAGATGCTGATGCGTGCCGCGGGCCGAGCGGTGAAGCGCGACGAGATCTGCCTACGTTTATATCAACGAGAGGCCTCACCACTCGACCGCGCCATTGACGTCCACGTCAGCCATATTCGGCAAAAGCTCGGGCACTGCGGCGCATTGGTGCAAACTGTTCGCGGTGCCGGCTACTTATTCGCATTGGATAAGCCGACTTGCGCCCGCGGATGAATTCACTCTTCGTCAAACTGACAATTTGGTTTTTCGCGACGCTACTGGTCTCGTTTGGCGCCTTTCTGTTGACGCCGTTGTGGTTCTCGCCCCGGGCAACCGACCCTCGAAGTGTGTTCGATTCAGTCCATCGGATGGAACTGGAATTGGCGGTGGAGGCGTTCGAGCGCGGCGGCAAGGCCGAATTGGCGCACTTCCTCGATAAGCTCGACCAGCACTTACCACGAGGCCACTACCTGCTCGACGCGCGCGGACACGATCTACTCACTGGCGAAGACCGCAGCCGCAGTCTGAGTGATGCCCTTGGCCAGAGGGCAGCGTTGGACGCCAAAGTGTCTCCTGGCGGCCGCTACGCATTGCTGCTTGACCTGCCGCCCCGCGCAGGCCCGTTCTCTCTGATCCCCTACTACCTGTGGATCGCGTTGCTGATTGTCCTGATGGCCTGGGTCTTCGCGCGCTATCTATTGCAGCCGGTGTTCACTTTGAGCCGCGCGGTACGGGAGTTCGGCGCCGGCAACCTCACGCGGCGCGTCAACTTCCGCCGCCAGGACGCGATTGGAGACCTGGCGAACGATTTCGACGCCATGGCCGACCGTATCGTGAACCTGCTGACAGCCGAACGCCGCCTGCTGCAGGACATTTCTCATGAACTGCGCTCGCCGCTTTCGCGCCTGTCGCTGGCGATCGAAATGAATCGCTGTGATGACGCGCGGCAGGAAATACACCGCTTGTCCAACTTGATCGGCGAACTCGCGGAGATGGCGCGTGCCGAAGGCGATCCAGCGTCGTTGGAACGCGCACCCGTGGACCTGACGGCAACACTCAAACGAATCAGCGCTCACAGCGACCTGAATAGCGACGTAGAGGAGGAACTGGTCTGCCAGGGCAGGGAAGCTCTGATTCAGCGTGCCGTCGAGAACGTTGTCGAAAACGCCGCGCGCCACACACCGGCCGGAACCAAGGTGGAGCTCAGGGCACACCGCGAAGACCGTCACGTGGAGGTCCGCATACGTGATTACGGCCCAGGGGTGCCTCCGGACGCGCTGGAGGACATCTTCCGGCCGTTCTATCGAGTTGAACGGGATCGCTCGCGCGACTCCGGCGGCATGGGCCTGGGATTGGCGATCGCGCAGCGCGCCGTACGTCTGCACAACGGCCGCGTTCATGCGATCAATGCCAATCCGGGACTCGAAGTCGTGATCAGTCTTCCGGCGTAGGCGACCAGTGGAAGCGTTCCACAATTTCGCGGACGGTACCTTCGGCCGCAATTCGCCCTTTTTCAAAGAAGACCGCGCGCGTGGCCAGCGCTGCCGCAAACAGCGTGTCGTGCGTGACCAGGATTTTGGCTTGCGGCAGCGCGCGTAAACGGCGGACGAGATCGCGCTGGCCCGGCGGATCCAGGTACGTAGTAGGTTCGTCCAACACCAGGATGTCCGGATCCATCGCCAGCACCCCGGCGAGCGCCACACGCCGTTTTTCGCCCGCGCTCAGATGATACGGTGCGCGATCTTCGGCGGCCTGCATGCCTACCTGCGCCAGAGCCTCGCGCGCGCGGCCCAGCGCCTCCTCCGCGCTCAAGCCCAGGTTCAGCGGGCCGAACGACACGTCTTCGATCACGGTGGGCATGAACAACTGCTCGTCCGGGTCCTGAAACAGCAGCCCGACGCGGCGCCGTACTTGCGCCATCGTCTTTCGTTCCACCACGACGCCGCCCACACGCACTTCGCCTTCGCCTTCGAACAGTCCGTTCAGGTGCAGCACAAACGTGGTTTTGCCCGAACCGTTGGCTCCCAGCAGCGCCACGGTTTCGCCGGGCCACAGGCGGAAGTCAATACCTTGCAGCGCTTGCGTGCCGTCGTCGTAACGATAGCGCAGGTTCCGGACGTCGATCAGCGGCTCACTCATGAAAACACTCCCGCCGCAATTCGGATCGCGATGACGGCTCCGGCGGCGACTAAAAGAAACACGACATCCGCGGCGTGAAAGTGCGGCGCGCTCAATTGCGGGATGCGTCCGGAGAATCCGCGCGCGGCCATCGCGTGGTATACCGCCTCGGCGCGCGCGTGCGAACGGGCGAACAACACCGTCACGGCGCCGGCCGCGGCGCGGAACCCGCGCCCTCGCCCTCGACTCAACGACGCCTGACGCATGTGCTGCGCCTGCTCGGAGACCACAAACAGATAGCGATAGATAAACTGCACCACCAGTACCACGAAGCGCGGCACACGCAGCGATTCAAGCGCGGCCATCAACCGGTGCAGCGGCGTGGTGCCGGCCACCAACAGCACGGCACAGGCCGAAAGATAGCTCTTCTCGATCAGTTCGACAGCACGCTCGGGCTGGCCGGTCAGCGCGCTAAACACCGCGAAGACGCCCGAAAACGGCAGCACCACCGCCGCGCGCAGCAGTACGGCGCCGGCGGGCAAGCGGGAAATCAAGATGCCTGTAGCGAGCAGCGCGCCGCAAGCCACCAGCGCCCACTGCTCGCGTGGGTTGAGCGTCGCTACCACGATCAGAAACGCCGCCAGAGCCAGCACCTTCACGCGCGCGTCGCGACGGTGCAGCAGACTTCCGCTATGGCTCCAACGATCCAGCGTGACGTGGTGCAATCAGCTTCTCCGGCGCCGCGCAATCACTTTTCCGAACAATGCGGTCACCGCAAAGATGATAACAAGACCGGCCAAACCAGCGGCGACTTTGCCGAATGCCGGCGAGGAGAACGACGGCATTTCGTAATCCGGCATAGGCGCGGCCACGAGCACGCGCGCACGTTCGCCCAAACCGATCTTCGCGGCGAGTGCGTCCAACCCGTCCGGCGCCGTGGAAGCCAAGAACGCGCCGCCCGTGCCTAATAGCAACGCAGCCGCTCCCAACGCGAGCAGCGCCTTGCGCGTCAGCGCCGCTTGCGGTTGGCGAATCCACGCCGGGTTCGCGGCACCGATGGCGCCCACCACGGCGGCGGTGATGCCGCCTTCAATCAACGCGGTGAGCAGGAATAGTCCCATCGTCACCGTCAGGACCGAAGCGGGCATGCTCACACCCGACAGCAACAATTCGGCGACGGCGAGTACGGCTCCGGCCAGCACCGAAAACACTCCTCCCAGAAACGCCGCCAGACGGCGCCGCTCAAAGCCCAGCGCATCCAGCGGCATGTATCCGGCCAGCACACCCACCAGCGCCATGTTGAATACGTTAGGGCCCAAAGCCAGCACGCCGCCGTCTTGAAACACCAACGCCTGTATGGCGAGGATCGCCGTCATGGTGACCGCCGCGGCCGACGGACCGAGCGTCTGCGCAAGCAGCGCGCCGCCCAACAGATGTCCACTGGTGCCCAGGCCGACCGGAAAGTTGATCATCTGCGCGGCAAAAACAAACGCGCCCATCACGCCGAGCATCGGAATGCGCCGCTCGTCGAAATCGCGGCCGGCACGGCGCGCCAGCCACGCAACGGCTGGAGCGGCAGCCGCGTCCAAGCCGGCCCATACCGGCGTCGCCAGAAATCCGTCGGGAATGTGCATGTTCGCGGGGCGGGAACCCCAGCCCCACGGTAGCACGTCCATGCAATACGTGCCACCGCTTGTCCGGCGGCGCAGCGTCGGCTAACCTTTTCTTCAGATGGGAGAACTGAGCCGCATCGGCGTTGCTATCGATTCAGATCTGCTCGACAAGTTCGACGAGTTGATCGGCCGCCGCGGATACACGAACCGCTCGGAGGCTTTCCGGGACCTGATCCGCGGTGAACTCATCGAGGAAGCCTGGTCCAAACCCGACAGCCTGGTGGTTGGCACCGTCACGCTGGTATACGACCACCACGTACGTTTGCTGAACGAGAAGCTCACCAGCATGCAGCACGAGCATTACGACCACGTGCTGTCGACGCTGCACGTGCACTTGGACCACAACAATTGTCTGGAAGTGTTGGTCGTGAAAGGCAAGGCCAGCGAGGTGCAGCGCATTGCCGATAGCTTGATCAGCACAAAGGGCGTAAAGCACGGACGGCTCACCGTCACCACACCGGGAATGCACTAGTGATCGTAGGAACGGGAATCGATATCGCGGAAGTACCTCGTGTGCGCGCGGCCATTGAACGCTACGGCGCGCGATTCGTCGAGCGCATCTACACGCCCGCCGAAATCGCTTATGTCCAGCGCAAGGCCAACCGTTACGAACGCTACGCGGCGCGCTTCGCCGCCAAGGAAGCCGGCATGAAAGCCATCGGAACCGGCTGGAGGTTCGGCGTGCGATGGCAGGATTTCGAAGTCACCAATCTGCCGAGCGGCAAGCCCACGCTGAAGCTGCACGGCGTGGCGGCTCAAGTGGCGGCGAAGCTCGGCGTGCGTTCGATTTCGCTTTCGCTCACGCACACCGCCGAACAAGGCATGGCGTTCGTCATCCTGGAAGACTGACTATTTCATCCGGGACCGCAGCTTGATGGTTTCGCCCGCCACCATGAAAGTGCCGCGCCCCATGTGGTGCAGCGTGCGCGGGTGTTTGCGCGCGGTATCGATCCAGGCCTTGACCACTTCGAGGATGAACAGGCAATAGCGGTTCACCTCTCTGGTATCGGTCACCCGGCATTCCAGATTGGCGTAACACTCGGCGATAAGCGGCGGGCGCACACACGATGCGGCGAGCGGAGTAAGGCCGCACACCGAGAACTTGTCGGTGTCGCGGCCCGAACTGTTGCCGCAGGCGACCACTTTCTCGGCTAGTTCAACGGTCGGGATGTTGATCACGCACTGTCTGGTCTTCTTCAGAACGTCGAAGCTATAGTTGCGGTTGCTGACGACGCAAGCCACCGTGGGCGGCTCGAATTCGAGCATGGTGTGCCAGGATTGCGTCATCACGTTGGCGCCACGCTTGCCGGCGGTGGTGATCAAAACCACTGGCCCCGGCTCAAGCAGGCTATAGACTTTCGCTAGAGGAAACGTTCGTCGCGCCACGTGAAATGCTCCGTGTTTGCAGTGTATCGCCGTGGGAACTTTCTTCGTTATCCGGTGTCCAACGTTACATAAGGGCGAGGCGTGTTCGAAACTCTCCAGGAGTTTGAGCAACACCCATTACGGCGGTGGGCGCCGCCACTGGCAGCCATCGCGCTTGCCACGGGCGTGGTTATTTCGCGAACGCACCTCCCGCCGCGCTTCGTGCCGTTGGACGCCTGGCAGATCGTCAGGCTTGCGGCTAGTCCCGTGTTGCTCGCTCTGCTCACTTGCCTGCTGCCGTTTCTGTTCGTGATGTCGTTGGCGCGGGCGCACCAACGGGCGTGGCTCGGTGTTGCCGCGTTGCGCTGGTCGGCAAGCGCGATCTGGCTTGCGCCGCTGGCTGTCTTTCTGGAACGTCAATCGCCGCGCGTCGCGATGGTTGCCGCCGTACTGGTGGTCAGCCTTGTCCGGCAAACGCGCTGGCATTGGTGGGAAGCCGCCGCCTCGATGGAAGACGAACCGGTTCCTCCTCAGACGCCGTTCGCCCTGATCGAAACTCGGGGATGGTATCGCCACTTCGCTGGAGCCGTCTGCATTTCGGCCGCCGCGCAGTGTGCATTGGTCGCATTTCTTACGGGAAACCGTCTTTCCGCGATCATGTTCGGCGGCACGGCGTTGGCGGTGCTCACCTGGAGGGCGCTCGACGTGACGCCGCTTGCCGTCCGGAGCGTCAACCCATGGTTCCAGGCGGCACGCAAAATGGCCGTCACGATCGCGATTGCCTTCGCCGCTGTATGTTTCTGTTTGACGCCGCAACTGCGGCGCGATGCGTCTGGAGCCGACATCGCGCAAGCGCTGGACAAGTTGCTGCAAGCTCTTCATAAGCTCACTCAGTCAGGAGTAACCGTTGAGCCGACCACGCGCGCGGTGAAGCACGTTCCGCCCGCGGCGCTATCTCCGGATGAGGATTACGCGGGCGTCATCATCTTCCCCGAAGCCGCGGCGCACACCGTGCTGGTTCCTCCACCCGCGGCGATGTCGCGCGCGACGCTCGCCGGCGGCCAGTTGCCCAGAACGTCGAGTGTCCCTTTCTTCGGGTCGTATTGGCTCTATCGCGCTCCGGCGCACCGCCCACCAAGGGATTCGGTGACCTTGGCCGCCGATCCTGCCCGGCGCGGATTCTTCACCCGCGACCGCAGGTTCTTGAACATGGAGGCGCATCAAAACCTGGGCGTCGATGTTGACCTTGCCTGCTGCCGGGAAATCGCCATATGGATTCGCAACGCGAGCCGCCACAAGACATGGCTCGAACTGATTCTGATCAACACGCAGGTGAAGCGACACCCGCGGCTATCACTCGGCTGGAAGGAAGTGGGCGCGGTTCCCACGAGTGCCACGGAACCGGAAAGCGCCGTAATCCGCTTTCCCGTACCGCGCCGCGCACCCATTCGCCGCTTCGACGAGTTTCTGGTGCTGTTCCACCGCGACTCGACCCAGACCGCGCGAAGCGCAAGAATCTCGCTGGACCGGTTTGTTTTTGTTCCGTGAGAAGCTACTGGCTGGCAGAAAGCGGACTTGTCA
>CAZDIZ010000004.1:37543-42285 GCA_964505625.1 uncultured Solibacteraceae bacterium
CGCTCGGGCCGCTCCATGAAACCTACTTTGCAGAGCGGAATGATGCATTCGGCGCGCGCGCGTGTGTAGCTCACCATCACGCAGCCGGTCATCACAACGGCCGTCAGGACCACGTAGAAATAGCGGTTGATGGAGGCGTAGTAGACCAGCAACCCCACCAGCAGCGCGAGGTCGGAATAACGGTCGATAACCGAATCGAAGAAGCCGCCGAACTTGGTCACCTGGTTGGTTTCGCGCGCCACGCGCCCGTCCACCATGTCGAAGATGGCCGCCGCGATCACCACCACCGCTGACCACCGGAACGAACCGATCGCCATCAGATACGCCGCGCCGATGTTGATCATCAGGCCGATGAAGGTCAGAGCATTGGGATGAATCTTCGACAGCGCCAGGCCGCGTACAATCAGGCGGATAATCGTGTTGCAGGTTACACCAATCGCGCGTGTGATGGTCATCGGGCCGCACCTGCCGTACGGGCCGCTAGGTTAGTCGACTGCATCGTGAATCGTGGTGAGCCGGAGAATCTCCAGTTCCTTGACGCCGCCCGGAATCTGAATCTTGGTGACGTCGCCTTCCTCTTTCCCAAGCAGTCCTCTTCCGATGGGCGAACTGGTCGAAATACGCCCGTTGGCGGCATCGGCTTCCTCGCTGGTGACCAGCTTGTAAGTGATCTCTTCGTCTTTCTGAAGGTCCATGACGACGACCGTGGAACCAAGCCCGACACGGTCGCGCGGAATCTTCGACAAATCAATCATCGAGAAATCAGCAAGGCGCTTCTTAAGTTGCGCCACCCGCGCTTCAACGAAGCGTTGGCGTTCCTTGGCGGCGTGGTACTCCGCGTTCTCGCTCAGGTCGCCGTGCGCGCGAGCTTTCAAAATCTCCCGGGGCAGTTGCACCCGCAGTTCATTGTCGAGCGCCGCGATCTCTTCCTGAAGCTTCTTCTTGAGGTCTTCCATGCGTGGGAAAAAAGGACTCCCCGTCGCCCATTATAGAACCAATCCGGCGCGAAGGCGTCGTGGCGCGAGCGCTAAAAGCCGATCGCCAGCGTCAAATAAGCCGCCAGGGCCGCGCCAATTAGCGGTCCGACCACCGGCACCCAGGCGTAGCTCCACTCCGAAGAACCTTTGCCCGCGATTGGCCAGAGCGTGTGAGCGATGCGTGGAGCCAGGTCGCGCGCTGGGTTCATGGCGTAGCCCGTCGTGCCGCCCAGTGATATGCCGATGCTCCACACCAGCGTCCCCACCATGTAGGGCCCCAGGCCCGGCATCAAACCGGCCGCCGCCACGCGTTTGGATGAGAACGCGGCGATCACGAAGATTAGAATGGCCGTGGCCAGCACTTCACAGAAAAACGCCGTAGCGGTGCGGCGGATAGCCGGCGCCGTGCAATAGCAACTGCGCTTGGTCGCCGCGTCGGGCGTTTCGCCCCAATGTGGCAGGAAGTACAACCACACCAGCGTGGCGCCGCAGAAAGCTCCCAGCATTTGCGCCGAGCAGTAGGGCACGATCTTCGCCGCGCTGCCGGTCATGATGGCGTTTGCGAGCGTCACCGCGGGATTCAGATGCGCTTCCACACTGCCGCAAGCCACCGACACCAAAACACCGAACATCACCCCAAAACCCCACCCGGCGGTGATGACAATCCAGCCGCCTCCATTGGCGTAGGAACGCTTCAGGTTTGTATTGGCCACCACACCATTGCCCAGCAACACCAGAAACAGGGTTCCAAGAAACTCGCCCAACCATGGCGACTGCATATTATTCCGCCTCCGCGACGACAGAAGTTACAGCAAAGTTCGCAACACACATTCCAAACGTTCGAGGTCTTCTTCGCCGTTGTAAAAATGCGTTGAAATGCGCAGGTTACCATGTCGCGCGGAAATCAGCACGCGGCTCTGCTTGAGCGCGCGAACCAAACGGCCGGCGTCGTGTCCCTCGAAGCGCGCGGCAACGATGGGCGAATCGAAATGCGGCGCTTCATCGGAGGGCAGCCGTGCGCCCAGTCCGCGCAGCACGTCGCGCAACTTGCCTGCGAGTTCCAGCACGCGCCCTTCAATCGCTTCCGGCCCAATCTCCAGCATCATGCCGATGGAAGCGCCCATCGCGTAGAGCGACGGAAAGTTCAGCATGCCGCCTTCGTACTTCTCGGCCGTTTCGCTAAACACCGGCGCGCCATGGTGCAGGTTGCCGAAGTCGCGCCAGTCTTTGTGACTGCGCCAACCGATCACGCTCGGCGCAAGACGCTCGCGCAAATGCGGCGCGACGTACATGAACCCGGCGCCCATTGGCGCAAGCAGCCACTTGTAACCGTCCACCGCATAGATATCCGGCTGAACCGCGGCCGCATCGAAACGCAACGCACCGGCGCTTTGCGTGCCGTCGACATACAGCAGCGCGCCGCATTCCTTGGCCAGCCGCGCGGCTTCGTCGAGCGGCGCGCGGAAGCCGTTCGTGTAATTGACGGTGCTGAAAGCCAGCAGGCGCGTGCGCCGGTCGACTGCTTCGGTGAGTTTGTCCCACGACGTTTCGACGAACTCCGCGCCCCGGCGCGCCAGCACATCGGAAAAGTACAAGTGGTTGGGAAATTCGTCCGCCAGCGTCACCATGCGATCGCCCGGCCGCCAGTCGATGCCGCTGACCATGAGCGAAAGCGCCGTGGAAGCGTTCGTGATGAAAGCGACGTCGGACGGCGAGCAGTTTATCAGGCGCGCGGCTGAAGCGCGCACCGCGTCGGCGTCGTCAAACCACTCGACCAGATCGGTGCAGGCGAGCTCGTCGCGGCGCGCCAGATGCTTCGACATCGCTTCGGCGGCACGCAGCGGCAACTGGCCGCAGGTGGCCGTGTTCAGAAACGTCCAGCGGTCCAGCGCCGGAAACTCCAGCCGTATGCTATCCCAATCAACAGCCATTCAAGCGCGCCGCGCGCACCTTTTCGATGATGTAGTTCGCCGCGTCGGCCACGGCCACGTCCGTGGCTTTGCGCGTGCGGCGTTCAACGACTTCCACCTGACCTTGCGCCAACTTCTTACCCACAGTGACGCGGTAGGGCAGGCCGATCAGATCGGCGTCCTTGAATTTCACGCCGGGCCGTTCGTCGCGGTCGTCCAGCAACGCATCGATGCCGGCGGCCAAACACGCGTTGTAGATCTCGGTGGCAGCGGCCATCTGCGCGGCGTCGGCGCTGTTGACCGGCGTCACCACCACTTCAAACGGCGCGATGGAAACCGGCAGCGACATGCCGTTGTCGTCGTGATAGAGTTCCACGGCGGCGCTCAGAATGCGCTCAATGCCGATGCCGTAGGAACCCATGATGGGCGTGACTTCCTTGCCGCTTTCGTCGAGAACGCGCAACCCCATCGTGCTGGAGTACTTGTAGCCCAGCTTGAAGATGTGCCCGATCTCGACGGTCTTCTGCAAGCTCAACTCGCCGCCGCAGCTTTCGCACTTATCGCCGGAGACGGCCTGCCGCAGGTCGAAGAACTCGGCCTGGAAGTCTTCGCCGGGCGTGACGTTGCGCAGGTGGTGGTCGTTTTCGTTGGCGCCCGCGATCATGTTGCGGCGCCCCTGGAGCGCGGTGTCTGCAATGATCCGCAGCTTCTTCACACCGATGGGACCGAGCGAGCCGGCGTCGGCGCCGAACCATTCGCGCATCTCTTCCGGATGCGCGGGACGGAATTCGCTCGCGCCCACCGCGGCCAGGAACTTGGTTTCGCTCAACGTATGATCGCCGCGCACCAGCGCGAGCACCGGCTTGCCGTCGGCCACCAGAACCAGGCTCTTCATCTGCGAGGATTCCGGCAGGCCTGTGAATTCGGCCACTTCGGCGATGGTCTTGCGATTCGGTGTGTGAAACTTTTCCGGTTCGAGATCGCCGGCCGGATCTTCCACGCCGGGCGGAATGGGAATCGACGTGGCTTTTTCCAGGTTGGCCGCGTAGCCGCAGCCCTTGCAGCTCACCACCCAGTCTTCACCGGCTTCCGACTCGACCATGAACTCGTGCGACTGGCTACCGCCCATCGAACCCGAGTGCGCTTGCACGGCGACAAAGCGCAAGCCGCAGCGCGTGAAGATGCGGCGGTAGGCTTCGTAGTGCCGGTCGTAGACGGCGTCCAGACCCGCGGCGTCCATGTCGAACGAGTAGGAGTCTTTCATGATGAACTGCCGCACGCGCAGCAGGCCGCTCTTGGGGCGAGGTTCGTCGCGGAACTTGGTCTGGATCTGATACCAGAGCTGAGGCAATTGCTTGTAGCTGCGCAGCTCGTTGCGCGCGATGGAGGTCATGACCTCTTCGTGCGTCATGCCGAGGCACATGTCGCGCTGAAAGCGATCCTTCAGCCGGAACATGTTGTCGCCCATCACGTCCCAGCGTCCGGATTCCTGCCAGACCTCGGCAGGGTTCAGCGCCGGCAGCAGCATCTCCTGCGCGCCAATCGAGTTCATCTCTTCGCGCACGATGCCGATGATCTTCAGAATCGAGCGCTGCGCCAGAAACATGTAACTGTAGACACCGGCAGCGAGCTGGCGTATGTAGCCGCCGCGGACCAGCAGTTTGTGGCTGGCGACTTCAGCGTCGGCCGGATCTTCCCGCAACGTGGGGATACAAAGCTTGTTCCAATGCATGGATTTTACCGAGGGAAAGAGAGCTAAGTGTCTAATTTTAGCACGCCTGGCGCGGTTACACTTCCAACTTCCACGGCGCTTCGTAGTGCGGATCGAGTTGCCCGCGCACGCTTTCCTGCGCCA
>CAZDIZ010000004.1:42385-80957 GCA_964505625.1 uncultured Solibacteraceae bacterium
TCCCAGAAGAAGCGGAAGTAGGAGTAGGCGTTCGGATACACGCCGAAGCGGTTGGGGTTGAACGTGCGGTGCCGCGCCGGTCCTTGCCACAGATCCCAATTGAGTCCCGCGGGCGCGGCCGCGTCGGCGGGACTGCCGATCACGTTTCGCACCATGTTGCTGTAGATCCACGTGCGGCAGAACGAGATGGCGCCGAGTTCACCGCTGCGAACAATGCCGGCCGCGTCGCGGAAATGCGTCGCCGAGCGCTGCCAGGTGCCCGCCTGCACCACGCGCCCGTACTTGCGCGCGGCGTCCACCATCTTGCGCCCTTCGCGAACGTAGACGCCGGCGGGCTTTTCAACATAGACGTCCTTACCCGCCTTGCACGCTTCCACGGTGATGTAGGGATGCCAGTGATCCGGCGTCGAAATGCACACCGCGTCGATAGACTTGTCTTCCAAGATGCGCCGGAAATCGGCCAGTTCCTTGGGCTGATGCCCGCCGCGGCGCGCCACGGCTCCGGCGCGCTCCAGGTGCGGTTGATAGACGTCGCAGACCGCGGCCACGGCCACGCCTTTGCAGTCCATGGCGGCACGCAGGTTTTCACTGCCCATGACGCCGACGCCGATAAACCCGAGAGCGATGCGGTCGTTGGCTCCGCGAGCGTTCAAGGCGATCAGTGGCGCGCCAAGCGCGCCGGTTGTGGTGCGCAAAAATGCGCGGCGGCCCGTGCCGCTGTTGTTCATGGCGGTACCCTCCCGGTCGAGTATCGCTCTAGTGTATACTCTGGCTCCGTTTGGGCGGCTTTGGAAGATTGGCGCGCCGTTTGACGTTTCGCTTCTTGGCCTTCTTCGCCGACACCTTCTTCGTCTTGCGAGCGAGCGGCACGCCCAGCGCGGTGAACGCCTGATTGAAGATCAGCGCCATTTTGCGGTCTCGCGCGCGGCCGCCTTTTTCACCCAGCACGACGCCGATTAGACGATGACCGCCGCGCACGGCCGAGGCGGCCAGATTGTGGCCCGCGGCGTTCGTGAAGCCTGTCTTCAAGCCGTCGGCGCCATCGTAGGATAGAAAACTGTTGTGCGTGCTGATGTTCTTGCCGGCCGCGCGGCTCGAACGCAGGCTGAAGTGGTGATAGTGCTCCGGAAAGCGTTTGATGATGGCGTGCGCCAGGATGGAAAGGTCGCGCGCGGTGGTGGTCTGTTCTTCGTCCGGAAGACCGGAGGCGTTGCGGAACGCGGTGTCGGTCATGCCGAGCTGCACCGCCTTGTGCGTCATCTTCACCGCGAACGCGGACTCGCTTCCGGCCAGCCCTTCCGCCACCACCACGGCCACATCGTTGGCGGAGCGCAGAATCAAAGCGTCGATGCAATCGGCTACCTTGATGCGCGATCCCACCTTCAACTTCAGCCGCGTGGGGGGTTGCTCGGCGGCATCGCGCGAGACCTCAAAAGTCTGATCGAGTGTTACGCGGCCCTCCTCGACCGCCTCGAACAGTAGGTACAGCGTCATGAGCTTGGTGAGCGAGGCCGGATAGCGGCGAGATTCCGAGTCTTCGGCAATCAGCACCGTGCCGGTTTCGTAATCGGTGACGATCCAGGCCGGACTTGCCTTGACGGCAGCAGGTAGAAGCAGACTTAGAACAATGGCGATGACAACCATGCGCCGCATTCCGGCGCGGAAATAGTTCGTGCAAAATCCCATCAAAACCGTTTTACCGCACCCGGCTGTAACGCAAATGTGACCCGAGCTGCTAGTGTGGTCTAATGGGGGTTGGTTTTCCGAAGCCGAATAAACCCCATCCTGTTGTTTACACTTGCCTTATCGGTCTCTGCGCCGGCCGCCGACGTGCAGAGCTGGAATGGCGTGGACTTCGGTGTCTTTTCCAATAAACGTGTTCGCGTGTGGGGCACGGCGTCCATCCGCTTCCGGGACCACCTGCACGCCGCCTACGACTCGTATCTCGGTTCGCTCGGGCGCGTGGCTCTCAATCCGCGTTGGGCCATCACGGCCGGCTATCTGTACCGTCAGGTCGACCCCGACCGCACATCGTTCCGCCATGAGCATCGCCTGATCGCGATCCCGAGCGTGCTTCTGCTGCCGAACAAGACGCGCTTGGAAGGCGCCATTCAATACGAGCGCCTCAAGCCTATCGATCATGCGCCCACGTTCAATCGATATCGTCCGCGGCTTGTGTTGGAACGGCTGCGCACGGGCGTGTCGCCGTTTCTCTCCACCGAGGGGCTGTTCTTCAAGGAGCAGTTCCATCGCTCGCGAAACATGACCGGTATCAGGTGGCGTTTTGAGCAGGGCAGCATGATCGAAGTGGGCTATCAGTTCGAGATCATGCGCAGCGGCGCGGCCTGGATTCCGCGCCACGCCATCCGGACGACGTTCGTGCTCGGCGACATACGCCACCTGCACCACGCCGACTGACGACTACTCCGGCACAGCCAGCTTGAATTCGATGGTTTGTTCGGAGGGGCGCACGAACTTCGCTGGATCGGCTTTCAAGGCGAGCGGCGTACTCAGCAGGCCGATGGCCCGGTCCAGCCGGATTTCCGGCCCGCCCCGATACGGATTGTAAGGAAACACTGGCCATTCAAGCGACACGCCGGCGTCTGTCGTCAGCGTCCAACCGTGGTGGCGCAGACGGCCGCCAATCTGGTCCGGGCCGAGCGTCAGCTTGTCCCGGCCCAGACGCACCCGCAGCCCGGTTCCGGTCTCCAACTCTTCTCCCTCTTTGAGACAGAGCTGCAGAGCCAGCCGGGCGGCTTCGGGCGGTGCTCCTCGCCCATGAACGACGAACCGGAGCACTAGTTCGGAGGGCGCCGGCCGAGGCAGAATCAGTTCTGCGGAAAACGTGTTGTGAGCCACCCAGAGACGGTCGACGATGTCCCCCATTTCGAGGCTGCTCCAAAGGGGAACGGCATGGGTGTCCCCATTTGTCGTTTCGGAAAACGTCGCCAGTTGTGCCTGTCCCCGGGAATTGCCGCCCGTGATGATCAAGCCCGCGCGATCGTGAAAGACGCTCACGTTCGACTGCCGGTCCAGAAACCACCGCGCCGTTAACGGTCGCGTGGCGATAATGCCGGACAGACTCGTCACCCACGGCCCCACCTTGCGGATACCCGCCGGTCCTTGAAGTCGGCGCGCATAGCCGGACCGCCGTTGCGGGATGTCTTCGACCGGCCCGGCGTGGTAGTAAAGCGCGTTCTGCGCGATGCGTCCCAGCGCCTCCATGTCCGGCTGTGAAGCAGAGGAGCGTGCGAACAGGAAGCGTGCGAAGGCGCGCCCGCTGGCGAAGTGCGTGAAGGCGAAGTTGCCGTAGAGGCTCTGGTCCCAGTAGCGATTGCGGTCGTTGATGGTCTCGACCGGCTGGCCGTCCGGGTAGGTGAAATACTGATGGAAGTCCGTGGCGCGGCGCATCGCGGTGAGCGCGTCCGGATCTCGCGTGTATTCCCAGTAAACGCCCACCGTGGCGAGCGTCAAAAGGTTGTAGCCATTGGTGGGTCCGGCGGCGCTGTACTCGCCCCAGTAACCATCGGGACTCTGCTCGGTGGTGGCCAGCCGCCGCAAAATGTGTTCGCCCAACGCGCGCCATTCGGTCAGTTCGAACAATCGTCCGGCGATCATCACGTTGGTGGCCCACAACGCGAAGTGATTGGTGGAAGTCCCTAAGAAATGATAGTTATACGCGGGAAAGTCACGCCAGGCACGGCACCGCCCGGCCACCTGCTCGACGTTCCGTGTGAGACACGCTTTCCAGCGCGCGCGGCGCGTGCCATCCAGCTTCGCCTCGATCAGATGGTACGCCTCCAGCCACATGTAAGTGTCCCAGTAACTGTCCAGGCGTGAGTAGTAGTTGCCGCGCTCGTCGTCGTCGGCAGCCAGGTCGCCGATACGGATGGCCAATGCGAGTTTGCGGGCATCGCCATACGAACGGTTTTCGGGGGCTTTGCTCGTGTAGAGGACCGCCGCAGCCAGCATGGCGTGCGGAAAGTGCCGCCAGCCGACGGTTTGCTCGATGTCGCGCAGGTTCGCGCGTGGTTCGGCGTCTAGTCGCGCTTGGACGCGCGCCACACCCTCTTCAAGCGCGGCGTAGTAGCCGCCGGGCAGCGGACGATCCGCCACCTCGGCGGAGAGCGCCGCGGCGATCAGCGCTAGTGCCGCCAGTCTACCAATCGGCGACCGACCCATCCCGATGATTGTAGGCCATGGCGACTTCCGGCTTCCACGGATATTTGGCCGCTTCGGCTTCGTTGATCTCGATGCCGAGGCCGGGCCGCGTAGGCGCGTGGCACATGCCGGCTTCGAGCGGAATAGGCTCGTCCACCACGTCGTTGCGCCAGGGCACGTCGGCACGGACCATTTCCTGGATCAGGTAATTGGGCGTGGCAAAACCGATGTGCGTGGATGCCGCCGTGCTCACCGGCCCTTGCGGGTTGTGGCAGGCCACCGAGATCGAATAGGTCTCGGCCATAGCGGCGATGCGCCGCGTCTCGCTGATGCCGCCGCAGTGGCTCACGTCCGGCTGAATGATGGCGCAGGCTCGCTTTTCGAGCAGTTCGCGGAACTCCCAGCGGCCCACCAGTCGTTCGCCGGTCGCGATAGGCATGGGCAGCGCGCGAGCCACTTCCACAAGCGCGTCAACGTGTTCCGGCCAGCACGGCTCTTCGTACCAGTAGAGGTTGTAGTCCAACAGTTGCCGCCCGAATTGGATGGCGGCAGCCGGCGTGGTGCGGGCGTGCAGGTCGAGCATGATGTCGATCGAGTCGCCCGCCGCGTTGCGCATGGCCTCGACGCAGCGTGCCGAGTGCTTGATGGTCGAGGCGCTTTCGATGTACTCGGAAACCGGGATGGGCATGGCTTTCACGGCCGTGAAGCCGCGCTCGATGCTGCCCTTGATGCGGTCGGCGAATTCGGCGGGCTCGACGGTTTTGTACATGCCTTCGAGAGTTCCGCCGCCCAGGTGGTCGTAGAAACGCAGCGTGTCGCGCACCGGGCCGCCCAGCAGTTCGCAGACCGGTTTGCCCAGGTCCTTGCCTTTGATGTCCCAGAGCGCCTGATCGATACCGCTCATGGCGGTGTAGTTGGTGATGCCGCCGCGCCAGAAGTATTGGCGGTGCATCACCTGCCAGATATGTTCGGTACGGCGGGGGTCGAGACCGATCAAGAGCATGGCGAGATCTTCGATCGCGCCCACCACGCCCTTGGTCTTCCACTCGAGAGTGGCCTCGCCCCAACCGTAGAGTCCCGGCCGATCCGTCTCAACTTTCACGAAGATCCAATTGCGCATCCTCGCGTTGACGACGATCGTCGAGATTCGGGTGATTTTCAACTTGTGCTCCTAGAACTTGACCTTTAACCCCAACTGAATCGTGCGCGCATCCACCGTAGTGGTGGTGATCACACCCATGGCGGATGGCACCGATACGTTTGCGCTGGGATTGGCGAAACTCGGCGTATTGGGTGCGTTGAAGAAATCAGCGCGGAGTTCCGTTTGGATCTTCTCCGCGATGGTGGTGGTCTTCGCCAAGCTCAGGTCGAACACCTTTTGGCCCGGCCCGGTCAGGAGATTGCGGGCGCTGTTGCCGAAGGTGTAGGAAGCCGGGGTCGCGAAGGCCGCCGGGTTGAACCACTGCGCGATGCTCTGCGTGGCGGGATAGAAGTTGTTGCTCACCACGTCAGCACGGTTGGCGTACCAGCCGGCGAGCGAGGGGCTAAAGGCCACTGTGAAGGGCGAGCCGGACTTCAATTGCGTGACGCCAGCCAGCCGCCAGCCGCCGATGATCTTGCCCAACACGCGGTTCGAAACCGAGAAGTACTTCCCGGGGCCGAACGGCAGATCATAAGCCGCCGTGGTGTAGAAAACGAAGGCGCGGAGACCGTCGGAGTTGCCGCGGTCAAGCGAAGCGTTGTAGGGATTCTGCGGCGAACCGGTGACGCCGACGTTGTCCAGACTCTTGGTCCAGGTGAAACTGGACTGGAAGAACAGACCCTTGGCGGAGCGTCTGGTGGCTTCCACCTGCATCTGATTTGTGAACGAGTTGCCGGTCAACATCATGGCATAGATGTCGGCCCACGGCTGATACGGACGCATCGCCTGCAATTCGCCGGCTCTCTGGGTCACCGGCAGGTTCATGTTGTAGTTCACAAACGGCGCGCGGGTCACCTTGTTCCCCACGTAGGAAACGCGCAGGCCGATCTCAGCCGGCAACTGGCGTTCCAACGTGAGGTTCCACTGCTGCGAGCGTGGGTTGCGAATCTGACGTGTGACGGCGTAGAGCACCGGGTTGGCGCTGACGGTTGGCGTCACGGCAAACGGATCAGCGAAGGTAACCGTGGGAGACGTTGCGCCACCCGTGAAAGCCTGCGCCAGGCGGAACGGCGGGTTGCTGATGCCGAGCTGATAGATGCCCTGGTAGATGGGGATCAGGTTGTAGAACAGGCCGTAGCCGCCGCGAATCACCGTGTTGGGATCGCGGAACGGCCGGAAGGCGAAACCGATGCGCGGCGCCAGATTACGATGGTCCGGCAGCAGCACGTCCGAACCCCAGCCCACGTTCTCCGACTTGGTGTAGGGATAGAGCCCCAACAACGTCTGATTCGACGTTACCGGGTAGCTGCCGCCTTCGGTGCGCACCACCAGCGAGCCGTCAGCGAAGTTCACATTGGCCCACGTGCCGCCGCGCTCGGACAACTGCGTTTGCAGCTCATAGCGCAAGCCGACGTTCAACGTGAGGCGCGAGTTGACCTTCCAGTCGTCCTGCAGGAACATGCCGTAGCGCTGTTGGCCGATGACGTTGGCCGGCGTGGCCGTGGCGCGCGTGGCCGAACTCGGGTAGCCCAGCAGGAAATCGCCGATGGCGTTGCCGGTGTAGCGCGTGGTGATGCTGAAGGTGCCCAGCGCGGCAGCGGATACCGACGGATTGGTCGAAACGCGGCTCAGCGCCATGTCCGCGCCCGCCTTGATGGTGTGCGATCCGCGCACCCAGGAGAACGTGTCGCCGATCTGATCGGTGATCTGCGGATTGGGCTTGGCCCCGCCGTAATCGCCGACTTTGGTGAAGCCGGTGATGTTGAAGGTGGGCAGCCCGCCGATCGGCAGCGGCGTGAACAGGGTGGGGAACAGCGTCGCCGGATTGAAGTCCGTGTTCTGGCCCATGCGTATGTTGGTCATGGCGAAGTACGACGCGCGCAGTTCGTTGGTCTGCGTCGGCGAAAGCACTCGCGTGTAGGTCAACAAGGCGGACTTGTTGTTGAAGCCCGCGTTCGAGTAGTTGCCGTAGGCCATCGGCGAATACTGGTTCACGGCGTACGGGTCGCCATTCGAGTAGGTAAGCACCACCGAGAGTGTGTTGGTCGCGTTCAGCATATGATCGACGCGGGCCGACGCGCGGTTGATGCCGATCTTGTTAGCGAGCGTCTCGGCGTAGTTGTAAGTCTTCCCGGCCAGATTCGGCATGGGCACGAACGACAGCACCTTGGTGGTGCGCGGATCGATGCGGCTCAACGGAATTTGGTTGTTCGGAAACGCCGTGCCGCTCAGCGGATCTTTCACGGCCGTGTAACCGGTGAAGTCGCCCTGTCGAATCGCCGCGATGGGCACCGAGAACGTTCCCGGATTCGAGTTGCGCAGCCGCAGGCCTTCGTAGGAAAGGAAGAAGAACGTGTTCTTCTTGATCACCGGTCCGCCGAGCGAGCCGCCGAATTCGTTGCGATTGTAAGGCGGCCGGGCCTTTCCCGCGGAGTTCGAGAAGAACTGGTTGGCGGCCAGTTCCTTGTTGCGGTTGTAGGCGAACAGCGATCCGTGAAAATCGTTGGTGCCGCTCTTGGTCAGAATGGACACGGCCAACGAACCGCCGTACTCGGCCTTGGCGCTGTTGCTTTCGACCTTGAATTCCTGGATGGTTTCGAGCGATGGCTGCGTGGCCAGCGCCGTGGTGTAGGAGTAAGCGCCGCCGCCGTTGCCCAGGTCGTTGAAGGTAACACCATTCACGGTGAACAAGCTGGCGCCCCAGTGCTGCGAGCCGCCGATCTTGGGATTCGAAGCCGAATCGCCCGCGTTGCCCGCCGCCGTGAGAACAAACGTGTCAAGCGTTCTGCCGTTTATGGGAATCTGCTGCAACGCGCTCGAATCGATGATGGTGGACAGCGACGAGGTTTCCGATTGCACCGCCGGAGTCTGCGCCACCACTTCGACGGTCTGCTTCACGTCGCCCGGAACCAGTTTCACGTCGGTGCGCACCGTGCGGTTCAGCATCAGGCTGATGCCTTCCACCGTAGCTGTTTGATAGCCGGGATGTTCCGCGCGGACGTTGTAGGTTCCGGCCGGAAGGTTCGGAACCGTGTAGTCGCCGGTTTGATTGCTGGTCGCGGGCCAGCTAACGCCAGTGCCTTGATTCGTAACCACGATCTTGGCGCCGGGAATGACGCCGGTTGCGTCTCTGACGGTTCCTACGAGCGTACTAGTCACGCTCTGCGCGAAAAGGCTGGAAACCATCAGCAGCACGGAAAGCAGCAAACGCTTCATCGAGGACCTCCAGGGGATGCGGGCGGTCGTCCGCCAAGCATCTTTGGCCGCCGGAGCGGCTAAAGATCATATGTTACAGATTGGCGAAGGCTCTGTCAAGCCCCCTGTGCGCCGTCCGGCAAGGGAGGCAGGGAACGTATGGCGACCTTAATATGGTTGCTTGTGTCGCGCAACAGGCGCCGCACGGCCTGGCGCGCGGCCACCGGATTGGCCTTGCGAATGGAATCTAAGATATGACGATGGAGATCGGCGCCAACGCTGTAGCTGTTGCTCAGCTTGATCTGTTCCAGGAACACGTGCGTGAGGGGCTCGACGATGAATTCGAGGTAGCGGTTGTGCGAAGCTCTGGCCACGGCGCGGTGAAAGGTGAAGTCGGCTTCGATGATTTCCGGCTCCGGCCCGCCGTTGGACATGCGTTCGAGCGCCAGTTCCATTTCCCGCAAATCCTCGGGGGTGGCGCGTATGGCGGCCAACTCCGCGGCGGTCTCTTCGAGCACCTGGCGCAGTTCGAGCATGGCCTCCATGTCGGCGAGCGACGGCACGGGCTGGTCCTTGAACAGGCGCTCGAGCGCCTCCTTCACTTTCTCGGGAACCCGCGCCACGGTGCGGGTTCCGCGGCCGGCGCGCACCTCCACCAGGCCGCGATCCTCCAGAATCTTCATGGACTCGCGCACCACGATGCGGCTCACGCCGAAGCGTTCGGCCAGTTCTTCTTCCTTCGGCAGCGACAAACCGGCGCGCGGATACTCCTCGAGAATCATGCTCTCAAGCTCGGTAACCAATTGCTCGCTGAGCCGCCCGCGTCGGAAGCTGCGTTTCTGCATGTCGATGGAGTCCTGAAAGATAATATCATGACACAACGGCCCCGAAACGGAATTCCCCAACTTCGCCGGTTGGTGCTATAACGGAAACGGAATGGGCGCCGAATTGAGCCGTCGCGAGGTGTTGGGGGCGCTCGGCGTGCCTCTGGCGGCCGGGCAGAAGTCCAAGGTTGCGGTAGCGCACGGGGCCGTCCTGAATGCGCTCGATAACGGCATGCGCGCTTGCTTCAACGTGGACACTTCCGTGGAAGCCTGGCGGCGCGTGGTGAAACCGGGCCAGATGGTGGGGCTGAAGGTCAACTGTCTGGCCGGACGGGGGATCTCTACGCACGTAACGCTCGTGGAGGCCATCTGCGAGCGGTTGCGCGAGGCCGGCGTACGGGCCAGCAACATCGTCGTGTGGGACCGTCTAAACTCCGACCTGGAAAGCGCGGGCTTCCATCCTTCAACCAATCCCAACCGCGTGCGCTACATGGGCAACGATGTGCTGGGCTACGGCAATGAATTGGCCACACACGGCAGCGCGGGCAGCCTGCTGTGCAAAACGCTTACGGATGTGTGCGATGTGGTCATCAACCTGCCGGTACTGAAGGACCACGGCATTGTGGGCGTGACCATGGCGCTGAAGAACATGTTCGGCGCCATACACAACCCGAACAAATATCACCTGACAGTGGGCGATCCGTATGTAGCCGACGTCTACATGCTGGGGCCGATCCGCTCAAAGGTCCGCCTGCACATTTGCGACTCCATCACCGCGCAGTACGAAGGCGGTCCGTCATTCATGCCGCAATGGACGTGGCCCGAAAACGCTCTGCTGATATCGCAGGATCCGGTGGCGCTCGATTCGGTCGGCTGGCGCATGATCGAGCGCAAACGCGCCGAACGCGGCATGCCGCCGCTCAAGACGGCCAGGCGGGAACCCACCTACATTGCGCGCGCGGCCGCCTACGGGTTGGGGAACGCTGAGGCGGCGCACATCGAACGGGCGGAGGTTTAGTCCGATGCACCGCCGCGACTTCCTGTTTTCAGCCGCCTTCGCCGGTGAAGCGGAGGAGCGCTACACGCGCGAGGCCAGGTTCTACGACAAGCTGCCGCACAAGAAGATCAAGTGCAAGCTGTGCCCACGCGAATGCGTGATCGACGATCGCGAGCGCGGCTACTGCGGCGTGCGTGAGAATCGCGGCGGTGTTTACTACACGCTGGTGCACTCACGCGTGGTGGCGGCGCACATCGACCCGATCGAAAAGAAGCCGTTCTTCCACTTCCGGCCAGGCTCGACCGCGTTTTCGCTCGCCACCGCCGGCTGTAACGTCAACTGCAAGATGTGCCAGAACTGGGACATCTCGCAGGTGCGTCCCGAGCAGGTGAACTCGACCTATCTCGCGCCGGACGATGTAGCGCAAGTGGCTCTGCGGAATCGCTGCGACTCGATCGCTTACACATACAGCGAGCCGGTGATCTACTTCGAGTACATGCTGGATGCGGCCGAACGTGCGCGCGCGGCGGGCGTCAAGAATGCCGTGGTCACCGGGGGCTACATACAGCCCGAGCCGCTGAAGCAACTGTGCGGCAAAGTCGATGCCATCAAGGTGGACCTGAAAGCGTATTCGGAGAAGTTCTATCGCGAGGTGGTGAACGGCGAATTGAAGCCGGTGCTCAACGCGCTGGTCCAGATGCGCAAGCTGGGGATGTGGACGGAGATCGTCTACCTGGTGGTTCCCACGCTCAACGACAGTGAGCAGGAGTTCACCGGCCTGGCACGTTGGGTGAGGGCCAACCTGGGCGCGGACGTGCCGGTGCACTTTTCCCGATTTCACCCCGAGTATCTGCTGAAGAACCTGCCGGTCACGCCGGTAAGCACGCTGGAGCGCGCGTACTCGATCGCGGTGGCCGAAGGTCTGCACTATGTCTATGTGGGCAACGTGCCCGGGCACAAGGCCGAGAGCACGTACTGTCCGAAGTGCCGGCGCGTGGTGGTGGAGCGTACCGGCTTCGCCGTACGCGCGGTGCATCTGAAAAAGAGCAAATGCGAGTATTGCGGGCTAGCTATTGCCGGTGTGTGGGAAGGATAATCTCGATATGAGAAGCCGTTGCACGGTACTCTTTCTCATCATAGTTTTCGTCGCGGCGCTTCACGCGCAAACTCGAAATGTTCGTCCCGCTATGGTGGCGGGTTCTTTCTACCCGGCCGATCCCGCGGAGTTGACCCGGACCATCGACGGGTTGATAGCTGCAGTGAAGCCGCCGGCCATCAAAGAAGTGGCGGCCATCGTCGCGCCGCACGCCGGTTACATTTATTCCGGTCCGGTGGCGGCGCATGCATATGCCCTCGTGAAGGGACGCAAGTACGAACGCGTGGTGGTGATTTCGCCGTCGCACATCGATGCTTTCGGTTTTTCGTCGGTGTTTGACGGCGACGCCTACGACACTCCGCTGGGGCGCATTCCGGTCGACAAGGACTTCGTCTCCAAGCTCGCGTCGATGGACCGGCGCATTGAGCGCTCCGCGCGCGGCCACGGCATGGCCGGCGGACGCGGAGAGCACGCGCTCGAGGTGCAATTGCCGTTCTTGCAGCGCGCGCTCGGCGCATTCAAACTAGTACCCATCGTCATGGGCGCGCAGGATTACGATACTTGCCGCGCTCTCGGAGTGGCGCTCGCGAAGTTGATCCAGGGACCCGGAACGCTGATTGTGGCTAGTTCCGATCTGTCGCACTTCCACCCGTACGACAAAGCCGCGCAGCTTGATCGCAAGGCCTTGCAGGCGATTGAAGAGCGGGACTACTTGAGCATGGCCCGCAATTTCGAACATCGTGTGTGGGAGGCGTGCGGCGGCGGCCCGATTGTCGCCGCCATGATCGCCGCCGAGCAACTAGGCGCGACCGAAGCTCGCATCCTGAAATACGCCAACTCGGGCGACGTGACCGGCGATAAAAGCAGCGTGGTCGGCTATGGCGCCGCGGCCATTGTGAAACCAGAGACCGCTGCGGGCGCCGCACGACAGAGCTTTTCGCTCTCCGACGCTGAAAAGGCAACGCTTCTCGCCATTGCCAAGAAATCTGTGACCACGGCAGTACGTGATCACAAGAAGTATGAAATTGGCCCGGTCCGCAGTGCTCGTTTGATGCAGGAGCGCGGAGCATTCGTCACGCTTAAGAAGCGCGGGCAACTGCGCGGCTGCATCGGCTACGCGGCTCCGGTGGAACCACTGGCCGTGGTGGTGCGCGACGTGGCCGCGTTCGCCGCATTGCGCGATCAGCGGTTTCCGCCCGTCACGCCGGCCGAACTCGCCGAGCTTGAATACGAGATCTCGGTGCTGAGCCCGCTGCAGCGCGTGCTGAACACCAATCAAATCCGGGTGGGCGTACACGGGCTGGTGGTGCGGCGCGAGGCCAACGAAGGGCTCCTGCTGCCCCAAGTGGCGCCCGAGCAGGGCTGGGAGCGTCAAGCGTTCCTGGAAAACACGTGCTTGAAGGCCGGGCTGCCGTCTTCGGCCTGGAAAGACCCGGCCACGGATATCTTCTCGTTTACGGCTGTGGTTTTCGGCGACCACTCGGCGGGCGGCGCCAAGTAGTTCCGGTCTATTGCGCGCAACAGGACTGCGTGGAGACGAGTCCGAACGGCGACAAACCGCGCTCGCGCGCAAAGTAATTTTGCCCGGAGAGGTTCTTGTAGACGCCGCCGGCGATCCCCGCGGCTACCGGTCCATTCACCGGCTTGCCTCCGGTCAGCAACACCACCACAACCAGTTTGTTGCGGCCCACGTCGTTGAATGAACCGAACCAGCCAAGGTGCGTACGGTTATCGGTGCAGGTGCCGGTCTTACCGAGAATGGGTTCGTTGTTGTCGTAGTGCGCGCGTCTGGCTGTGCCGTATTCGACCGCGGCGAGCATGCCGGGTTTCATCTCAGGCAACCACTGCGCGATGTCCAGGTGGCGCTTCACGCGAGGGACAAATTCGTTGACCTCGCGCTCGGAACGGGGGTATTGCAGATAGTACAACGTCCCGCCGTTGGCCATGGAAACCAGCAGCGCGGTCAACTCGAGCGGTGTGAGTGAGATCCCTTCGCCAAAGCTGGTCATCATGCCCACGCCGCCGCCCGCGGTCGGCGAATCCGGAAACACGCCGGGCTGCTCGCCTTCGACGTTGAGCCCCGCACGCTCGCCCAACCCGAACAGCCGCGCGTAATAGGCCACGCGGTCGTAGCCCAGCTTCACGCCCAGCATCGAGAAGTACGGGTTATTGGAGTGAGCCAGCGCTTCGGTGAGGTTCATCTTCTTGCGGCCGTAAATGCGCAGAAGCGTGTCGCGATCGATGATGCCTTCACTCAACGCGGCCAACCCGGCCACCAGTTTGATGGTGGAGCAGGGCTGGAATCCGCTCTTCAGCGCCAGACGCTGATTCACGATGGATAAAATGCGTCCGTTGGCCGGGTCGGCGACGACCACCGTCCCGTTGTATGGTCCGAGCGCTTCCACGGCGGCGCGCCGGATCACCGGATCCTCGCCTTCGGGGCTGTCGCCAATGGTCGCGTCGGCGTAGGTAGGTTCGGTCCAAAAACTGCGGACCGGCCGGCGGCGCTTGGCGGCGACCGCTCTGGTCAATGTGGTTTTCTTCGCTCTGACGGTGGTGGCGGAAACCCGAGCGGTTGCCCGCCGGCGTCCCTTCTTCTTTGTCTCCACCGCACCAGCGGTATTGGTCAACAGCAAAACGCAAACGACCAAAAATGCTAACCGGACAATGGTTTTCAAAACGAACCCATAGTATTCCGCGGTTGAATTGTGTGCCGGAACAATAAGTACAGTTCCAGCTCGCGGCGGACCAATCGCCCGCACCCATACACATTCTCGGAGATTCGTGGCAAATTCGTCAAGGTTGAGGGCCGCGGCTCACAGCCAGTATTGCCACTTGCCAGAGGCGAGCACGTAGATTGCCAGACAGGCGTTGGTGACTCCGTGCGCCAGAATGCAGTCGGCAAGCGAACGCGTGCGGACCATCCACCAGTTGTAAAGCAATCCAGCCGCCAAACCCACGTCCCAGTAAGGGCCGTGTTCGGAAGCGAATACCACAGCAGTGATCCAGAATGCCGCACGCGCATAGGTACCCAACGGTACGGCCAGGAAGTCCTTTTGAATCAACCACCGCATGAGCCAGCCGCGCCAGAACAGCTCTTCGATCACCGGCACCACAAGCGCCGAACCGAGCGCCCGCACAGCTAGAAAGGCGTAGTTGTCCATTAGCGGATTCGTGATGGAGGAAGGAGCATTTCCCGATAAGGAATTCCGGAACAGCCAATGCTCACGGTAGTGCGCCCAGAGGATGTCTGGGCCAATCCAGACGATGAAGACGAACACGCCAAGGCCCACGCTGGACCATGTGCGCGAGGTCCTGAACTGAAGCAGCGGCCGGGAAACGATCAACAGGGCGGCCAGCGTCAGTGCCGTCCGCAACGGGTATTCCAGCGCTGGCGAAAGCGGCAGGTAGGGCCGCAACGCCAGCAGTGCGATGAAGACGCCGAACGGCACAACGTATGCCGCGGCGGGAAAGCGTGAAGACAGTCCTTTCACCCGATGCGCTCCAAACCCGGTTGTAGATCGCGAACTACCCGATACGTCCGAGCAGTTCGCGGATCTTGGCTTCTTCGTCCTTGGCCGGCTTGTTGCGTAACGCCGTCAGCAGAGCCTGCTTGGCCTGCGCGCGGTCTCCCTTTTGGAACAGCGCCATGCCCAGGTGATAGTGGAATGTTGAGCGATCCGGCGCGCGCCGGGTCAGGTCGCGATAGATGTCGATGGCGTTATCGCTGAGGTTCTTCTTGATGTAGATCCAACCGAGTGTGTCGGCCACGTTGATCTCATTCGGCATGGTCTGCTTGGCGCGTTGCGCCAAGGTCAGCGCCTGATCGAGCTCGCTGCCGGTCTCCGCCATCATGTAGGCCAGGTTGTTCAAGACGATCACGTTGTTCGGTTGGGCTTTGAGCAGGTCCTCATAAAGCCGCCGGGCTTCGGCGCGCTGGCCTTGTTCGTCGAGTTGCATGGCCAATTGCAGTTTTGGAGCAGGTTGATTCGGCGCCAGTTGAATCGCTTTGCGCAAGTGCCCGATGGACACATCCATCTTGCCGGCGCGGCGGTAGATCTCGCCCATGCGCGTATGCAAGAAGGCATCATCGGGCCGCTTGGCGGCGAGCTTTTCAAACTGCTCGATCGCCAGGTCAGTCTTGCCGGTCCGCGCGGCAACATTGGCGAGCGCTAACGTTAACTCGTCACGTCCGGGGTCCTTGGCGGATTCCTTCTGGATGAGTTCCAAGGCCTGCGCCGGTTTCTGCTGAGCCAGATAGCACTCGGTGAGTCCGAACAGGCTGCGCAGATCTTTGGGATTCTTGTCGTAGAGCTTCCGGAACCCATCTTCGGCTTCCTTAAACTTCTTTTCGCCCATGTTCACAACGGCCAGTTGGAGTTGTGCTTCCAAGGCATTGGGGAAGAGTTTGATGGATTCCTGAATCGATTCGCGCGCACGGCCGAAATCGCGCATGCTGGTGAGCGCGGCCGAGCGGACCAGACGGGCCGGGAGGTTGCCGGGGTCCATGGCCAGGACGGCGTCGGCGGTCTGCACGGCTTTGGCGTGTTCGCCCTTGCGGAAGTACAGGTGCGCCAGCGCGAGCCGCGGCGGCAAGTAGTCGCCACGCTGCTTGATGGCTTCCTCAAAAGCCTGGCGAGCTTGCTCGACGTCGCCTTTGGCGAGCAACGCGCGCCCCAAATCGTAACGCGCCACGAAATTCTTCGGCGAACTGCGCACCACTCCCTGCAAGTCGCTGATCGCGGACTGGACTTGCTCGGGCTTGCCGCCACGCAGCATCAAAGACGCGCGCATGGCGATGGCGTCGCTGTCCTTGGAATCCTGCTTGATAACTCCCTCCAGGAGCTTCAGAGCCTCGTCTCCCTTGCCCTGGTTGATGTAGGCTTCCGCGATCCGCTTATCGAAGGCTCCACTCTGCGCGGGGTTCGCTTTCTTACCGGCGTTGAAATACTCAATGGCCTTCGCCAAGTCGCGATTGCGGAAATAGAAGTCGCCCACGGAGCGATAGGCACCGGGGAAGGTCTTGGTATCGGAAATGAGGCGTTCGAGCGTGCTCTTCATTTCGGCTTCCCGGCGCGAGGCGCCATAGAACTGCGCCAACTGCAACACGCCCGGCTCATCGCTGGGATTGTTCACGTTGCGGAGCTTCAGAATAGCCTCGGCATCGTCCAGCCGGTTCGAAGATACGTAGCTGACGTAGAGGAAATTGTAGGCCGCGAATAAGTTCTTATGTTTCTCGATGAGCTGCTTGGCCAGCGTTTCGGCTTCAGCGTTGCGTTTGTCGACCGCTAGCGCGCGCATCAGGAACAGAGCCACGCTCGGCTCCAGCGGCTTCATCTGGTTGGCCTTCTCCAGCCGCTCGATGGCCTCCTTGGGCTGGTTCTTCAGCAACAGGTAGAGACCGTTCAAACGGTGGCCGTGGTAGACGTCCTTCTTCTCCACCTTCTTGGCCAGTTCCTCGATGTCAGGCAACACGCCCTTGGAGCTGTTGGGATTGTACGTGACCGCCATCAAGTAGAGGTCGGCCAACGTCAGATGCGCGTCGAGGTTGTCCGGCATCAACTCGACGGCGCGCCGCAAGCTTCGGACGGCGGCGCTCGGTTGGCCCAACCGGAGGTCGCACTGGCCCAGACGGAAGTAGGCGTCGCCATTGCGCGGATCCTTCTTCAGCGCGTTGCGGTACATGATGGACGCTTCCTTGTACTTACCGCTGCCGAAGTACTTGTTGCCGTTTTCGACGTACTTCCGGCTCACGATCTTGGGGTCGCGATTGCACGAGACACCCACGAACAGTAGGGGAAGGATGACAAGCAAGTGGCGTAATTTCATACGGCTCCCTCTCTATATTCCAACATTCACTTCAACACAAAAACCCGGGCTATCGCAATGGATACAATTGCAGATTGTACCGAAGCGCGGACAAGTGTATGGGGGTGGTACTGGCACATGTGGACTAGACGCGAAGTTCTTGGAAGCGCGGCCGGGATTGCGTTGCGGCCGCCGGCGGACGGGCAAGCGCGGAAGCTGTTGCTAAGCATCGACGCTACGCGCGAGTATCCAGCGGACCAATTCATGTCGTTCGGGGAAACGCGCGTAGTCGAATCCGCGGTTGGGCGCTATCGCGAAGCCGCACCCACGCCGTCCGCGCGTTTTGGCTATCGCTTCCGAATCCAACACGTTGGCAAGCCGCACCTGGCCGTGATCCGCTATCCGGACGATAAGCGCCGCTACATGTGCATCATGGACGGCACCTGCTATGACTTATCGACCGGCGTCTTCACCGGTCACGCACAGCCGCTTACGCATCGCATGCTCGAGATCCACCAGGTGTTTTGGCCGCGCTGGGAGGACGAGAGCATCACGTTCCTAACCTGGGGCAAAGACGAACCCGCCGCCATCGCCAGTGTCGACATCTACGAGCTTGAAGATCTCCCGCCGGCGGCGGCGCGTTCCGGACGCGAACTGGGCATACAGTACGAAGACCCATGCGGCACCGGCGCGAGCGAAGGCGCCATGAGCCGTCAGGAGTGGATCGACCATCTCGTCGCATTCATGCGCCACACCGGGCAGAGTCTGCTGGCCTATCCGGTGGTGTGGTATCACGGGCCGCAGTATCCTTCCCAACGTGAACCCTCCGACGCTTTCGACGGCGTGGTGGCGCGCGACCGCAAGCAGTATTCCCGCTGGACCTCGCACCCGGTGGATTGGTACGCGAGCCTGCTCGAACGCTTCGGCCGCGAAGGGCTAGAATTCCAGGCCGCCATGACCATGCTGCGTTTGGGAAGCCTGATGCGGAAGATGAACATCGACCTCGATGCGATCCGCAAAGGCGCGCCGACCATCAACAACATGTTGTGGAACGACAACGTCCAGGCCGGAACGCAGGATTGGACGCCCATCTACAACGTTCTGAACTATCCCAAGGCGCTCGAGTTCCACGCGCGCGAGGCCGATTTCAAGGATTTCCCCTACGCCTACGGCGAAAAGACGCGCCAGCCCTATCACGGCGGGCCCATCTTCAATCCACTGCATCCGGAAGTGCAGGAAGCGGTGATCGGCGTCGCCGGTGAAATCGCTTCGCGCTACGCTCGCTATCCGGCGTTCAAGGGCGTGTCATTCAACATGTGGCATGCGACCATCGTTTGGTTTGCGTCGCTGCACGCCGGCTACGACGACTACACCATCGCGCTGTTTGAAAAGGAAACCGGCATCAAAGTGCGCGTGAAGCCGGATCTGGCGGACCGTTTCTCGCAGCGTTATCAATTTCTGATGCACACGGCGCGGCCCGCCTGGATCGCGTGGCGCTGCCGGAAGATGCGCGAGTTCCACCGGCGCATACGCGACGCGGTAGTAGCGGCCCGGCCGGACTTGCGCGTCACCTTTACGATGTGGAACGAAACCACGGTGCCGCAGCTATTCGGAACGCTGGCGGCTTCGCATCAACTCCACGCGCGCATCAACACGGCAACTATGTGGCGCGAAGGCGGATTCGATCCTGAGCTTTACAGGAACGAACCGAACATTGAAGTGGACCTGGCGTTCGACCCCGGGCGCGACCGCGGCTGGGACACCGAAGGTGCGCAGGCGCCGCTCGAACGCTGCTGCATGTTTCGCGATCACGACTTTCTCGATACCGAGACACTCTCCGAGATGCGCGCCATGCATCGTCCCGGCGCGTTCATCTTCAACTGTTGGGTGGAGGCCTGGGGCAAGCACAAGTGGTTCGATTGCGAGCCCGGCGACGCGCAGGCCAGGGAACTGGCTGTGATGGATGGAAAACCGGCGGAAGGCATCTTCCGCTTGAATTCGATCTATCCGAAAGACGGCTTCTGGTGGGATTCGCAGTTGCGCATCACGCACGCGTTTCAAGGCGGCGTGCATTTTCTGGAGCACTACGCGCACGCGCTCGCCGAGTTGGACGCCTGCCGCATCACGCGCGGCGGATTATTCCTGGACAAAGCGCACTGCGAAGAGATACGACGTTTCGCCGCCGCTTACCGCGCGCTGCCCAAGGAGAAGTTCACGACCGTCGGCACAACGACCGATCCAGTGGCCGTGCGCACGCTGGTGCACGGCGGGCGCCGTTACTTGTACCTGGTGAATCGCGAATACTATCCGGTCCAGGTGCGGCTCGCTTTTGACCGTGCGGCTCGATTGACCGACCTTCGTACCGGGCAAATCACGCAAGCCGATAAAGCGTGGAGCGTGACACTGGCCGCGTATGATCTGCTTGCTTGCACACTGGCGCCGGAGGTTACGATAACCGGATCTCACGCCACGGCGCCGCGCGAAGTGACCGCGGCTTTGGAAGCCGATGCGCGGAAAGCGCTGGCCGATTTCGACCAGGTGCAGGCGCGAGGAGCTTTCATCTCCGGTTCGAGCGAGATACGCCGCGCCATCACCTCGGCGCTCGCCGAACAGCGCTGGGCATATTTGCGGCGCGCGTTGACTAGCTACGCGGTGCGTAAGGCGCGGCAGTAGACATTGTCGATCAGGCGCGTCGAGCCGGCCCAGACGGCGGCGGCCACGCGCACCGGCGCAGTGACGCGCTCGACCGGCTGCATCTCGGCCGGGTCGACGAACTCGAAGTATTCCACACGCAGCAGCGGCTCTTGCGCAATGGCGTCGAGCGCCTGGCGTTTCAACTCGTCAACATCCACGGCACCAGCGGCAATGCGGTCCCGCGTCGCGAACAGCGCCTGTGATAGCGCAAGCGCCGCGCACCGTTCGTCCGCGCTCAAGCGGCGATTACGGCTGCTCAACGCCAAGCCATCCGCCTCGCGCACGGTTTCAACGGGGACGATTTCGATGGGCACGTTCAAATCGCGCACCATGCGTTCAATCACGGCAAGTTGCTGCGCGTCCTTTTCGCCGAAGTAGGCGCGATCAGGCTGCACGATATTGAAGAGCTTCAACACCACTGTGGCCACACCGCGAAAGTGCCCCGGACGGAACACGCCGCACAGATGATCGGTGAGGATTTCAACTTCGACGAAGCTGCGCTGCGGGAGCGGATACATGTCTTCCACCGTGGGATTGAAGACCAGGTCGGCGCCGTGCTCGGAACAGAATGCAGCGTCGGCCGCGATGTCCTGCGGGTAGCGTTCGTAGTCGTCCTTGCGATCGAACTGTATGGGATTAACGAAGACGCTCACCACGACGAATCCGCCTTGGCGCCGCGCCGCATCAATCAAGCTACCGTGCCCCGAGTGCAGTGCGCCCATGGTGGGCACCAGAGAGACGGCCGCGCCGCGGCTGTGCGCTTCGGCCACGGCAGCACGCACGTCCGCGACAGTATGAACCACGCGTGCGCTCACTTGGACGCCTCCGCCGCGTTGCGTGTTTTGGCGACGGGATAGCGCCCCTGGCGTACTTCCTCGGCGTAAGCTTCGGCGGCCGCGCGCATCTGATCGCCGAGGTTTGCGTATTGCTTGACGAACGGCGGGACGGGTCCGTCGTAGAGACCGAAGGCGTCGTAGCTGACCAGCACCTGCCCGTCGCAATACGGACCAGCGCCGATGCCGATGGTCGGAATACTGAGTGCCTCGGTCACGCGCCGCGCGACCTCGTCGGGAATGGATTCGAGCACGATCGAAAACGCGCCGGCGGCCTCGAGAGCCTGAGCGTCCTCGAGCAGCAAAGCCGCGCCCTCTTCGGTGCGAGCCTGCGCGCGATATCCACCCAAACGGTGCACCGACTGAGGCGTCAGCCCCAGATGTCCCATCACGGGGATGCCCACCTCGACCAACCGGGACACGGCCTCCAGCATCGGCCGTCCGCCTTCAATCTTCACGGCCGTTGCGCCGCCCTCCTGCAGAATGCGGCCGGCGTTGCGCACGGCTTCAGCCGCGCTCACCTGGTAGGTGAGAAACGGCATATCGGTGACGACCAGCGCGCGCTTCACGCCGCGGCAGACCGCTTGCGTGTGATGGACCATCACGTCGAGCGTCACCGGCAACGTTGTGTCGCAGCCCATGACCACCATACCGAGCGAATCGCCGACCAGAATGACATCGAGCCCCGCGCGGTCGAACAGACGCGCCATGGTGGCATCGTAAGCGGTGAGCATTGCAATACGCTCGCCGCGCTTCTTCATCTCCTTGAGGTCAGGCACCCTCACGCGCCGTTGCGCCTCAGCCATTTCGCAAACACCTTTCCACCTTACTAGCGTACGCCTCATCGAGGCCCCGCCGCCGCGCTAACTGTAACACGCGCAAGCCGGCGGCTCGGTACAACTCCCGCAATTCGGCGGGCGCATGGCGCAGCGCGGCCAAATGCAGCGCCACGGTCTCAGCGTCGCCGCGCTCAATGGGACCGGTTAGCGCGCACTCCGGCGTGAGCGTGAGGGCGTTGCGAGCGTTGGTTTCCACCAGCGGACGTATGGCGTCCAGAGCCTCGCGTTCGTCAATGCCTGCCTCGGCCAGCAATTCGACCGAAGCGTCGATCAAGCCCACCACGTAATTGCTCGCCATCACCGCCGCGGCATGATAGAACGCCTCCCGACCAGCAGTAAGGCGTAGCTGCCGTCCATCGAGCAATGTGACAATGCGCTCAGCCCACTCGACCGCCGCGTCCGCGCCGGATATCGCGAACGTCGCACCCGGCAGCGCGGCAACACCTTGTTCGAAAGAACTCACCGCCTGCAGCGGATGCAGAACGCCGCACGCAACTCCCGCGCGACTAAGTTCCGCGATCGCCTCGACGCCGCGCGCACCGCACGTGTGCAGCGCGACCCCGCGCATGCCGGCGTGCGCCAGACGCGCCGCAACGGTTTCCACGGCATCGTCGGAAACCGCGATCAGAACACGCGAGCAGCGCGCGGCAAGGGATTCGAATTCGACCGCTTCGATGTCACCAATGAACTCCGCGGCCTCGGCGGCGTGCGTGCTGTTCCGGCTGGCCACGGCAACCACCGGCTCGCCACGCTCGCGCAGCAACCGCCCCAACGCGCACGCAACACGCCCGGCTCCGGCGATGCCGATCTGGTCCATCCAACCACCAGCTTACGGCAATTTCGGTAACAGGCTACAGTGTCCCCTTAGGCAGCCGCTTTAATAATATGAAAGAAAGTGAAACGTGCTGCTGTTTGGATTTCGATTGCCTTGATTCTGTATGTGTTGGTGTACAAGTACGGTCCGGATGGTTCGGACGATGCAGGCATTCCAGACACCGTTCCGGCAGCCACGCGGAAGATCATGGCAAAGCTACGTTCGCGGCGTCCGGCCCGGCGCTGCGCCGCGGCGTTCGAATTGGGGCGCATGAAGGCGGCCGAAGCTGCGCCTTTTTTGGTCCGCATGCTGAATGATGAAGCGGACTCCATGGCTTCCGGCGAGCGGCTCTTGCAGTCGGTTATCGGCGGGGACCTTTCCCGCCCGGTGAGCAGTTGCGCCTCGACGGCACTGAGTCAACTCGGGCCGGCAGCCACGCCGGTGCTCAGGGCCGCCATGGACGACTCCGACTCGGCCATCCGCAACCGCGCCCGGCGTCTGCTGGCGCTCAGCCCGGAGCCGGCGGCTGTCCAAACCATGGCGCCGCTTCTCAACTCGCCGCAGTTCAACCTGCGCAAGGAAGCGCTGATCTCGGTGGCGCAGAGCGGTCTTCCTTCGCGAATCGAGGCGATTCGCAATGCGCTGAAGGACGATGACGCCGAAGTGAGAGGTCTCGCGCTAACCTACGCGTGCGCCGAGCGCCAGCCGTGGGTGTTCGATGCCATTCTCGCCGCCGCGCATGATTCCGACGCAACGGTACGCGCGCTGGCCATGGACCGTTTGGGGCCGCGTGGCGATGCGCGCGCCATCGACACACTGATCGGCGGCTTGACGGATCGGGATTTGGGCGTACGTCAGCGCGCACACAAATCGCTCTGTATGATTACGCGAGTGGATCGCGGCACGGACGCCGCCGCCTGGAGAGAATGGCGGAAGGCGGGCACCGCGCCCGCCTCCCGCTAAGCGTTAGAACATCAACCGCAACGCAATCTGACCGTTGCGTTCGTACTGCGCACTGGTGATTTCGCCGAAGGTAGCGCCGGTCACGTTGCGGGCCGGAGCGCCAAACTGCGGCGTGTTGAACAGGTTGATGAACTCGCCACGAAGCTCGAACTTCACGCGCTCCGTGATGGCGAATTGCTTCTGGAACGACACGTCGTACACTTTGAAGCCGGGGCCACGTTCTGTGCCCAACCCAACGTCGCCAAAGGTCTTGGCGAGCGGTGTGGAATAGGCCGTCGTGCTGAACCACTTGGCGCCGGAGCCGACGTTTCCAAGTGTGTTGCCGCCCTTGCCGACTACCCGGGCCCGCGCACCACGCGAGCTCGTCGTGGAGTTGTCGGAGGCCTGCATCGTGAGTGGGAACCCGGTGCGCAACGTCAGGATGCCACCGAGCTGCCAGCCACCCAGGACGCCGTTCAGCACCGGGTGCATGCTGTTACCCCACTTCTGCCCCTTGCCGAGCGGAATCGCCCAGACGTGACTGAGCGTGAACATGTGCCGTGCATCGAAGTACGTCGGCCCCCATTCGGCCTTGCGGTCGAATAGGTTCTGCCAGTACGCGGATTGCGATGCCGCCTGCCCGCCTTCGCCGTAGTAGCCGATGGCGTCGCTCATGCCGTGCGACCAGGTGTAGTTGGCCTGGAATTCCAGACCGCTCGACATACGCTTGGTGAGTGTGGCCTGCATGGCGTCGTAGCGCTGGTTGCCGCAGGTTTCTGTACCGGAAATCTGCGTGATGTTCGCCAGCAACGGGTTGCCGGACAAGTACAAGCTGGGCACCACCGTGCCGTCAGCGAGCAAATGCTTTTGGTAGTACGGCATGGGCACCACCAAATGCGTGCCCTTCTGACCGACGTAACCCACCGAACCGACCGTCTGCCAGCCGAGTTGCCGTTCGAGTGTCAGGTTCCATTGCTGCGTGTGCGCCGGCCGGATATTCTGGTCCCACAAACGAACATTGATGTTCTTATACGGATTTGTGGGCGACAAAACGCTCAACCCGTCGGTGGATGTCGAACCAGGCAGGTTGTAGGTCGGGCTATCGTAACGGCCTTCAAACTCCGAATTGAAGGGCGGATTCATGGGCAGGCGAAGGTTGGTACCGGTGCCTTCCATGAACGAGCTGATGGTGTAAGCGCCGCGGAGAACCCACTTCTCGAATGGCGTGTACGCAAAGCCGACGCGCGGCTGGAAGTCCTTTTTGAAGGCATTGTACAGCGCGCGGCTATTGCCACCCTGTCCGGCCAACAGAACTGCCCCGCTATACGGCGAGAAGTTGGCCTGGCGGTCCTTCACTTCGACCAGCGGCGTGTGGTATTCCCAGCGCAGCCCCAGATTCAGAGTGAGCTTGGAGGAAGCGCGCCAGTCGTCCTGGAAGTAGAAGCCCCAAATGGTCTTGCGATGGCCCCAGGTACCGCTCTGGAGGCCGCGGCCCAACGTCTCAGGCAAGCCCAGGAAGAAGTCGGCGTCGCTCCAACCGTTGACGGTGGCGGAGCTGGCGCCCGTGAAGCGGCCCGTATAAGTCATGAACCCGATGCGGCCGTTGTTGCCGGAATAAAAAGTGTTCATGCGCTGCCGCAGGATCTGACCACCCATCTTCATCATGTGCCGGCCGTTGATCACCGTCACGTTATCGGCGAAGTGGAACGTAGTGTTGGCGAACAACTGCTGCGTGCCGATATTGGAATTGCCGATGTTCGACAGGAACGTGCGGGTGGTGAAGTTGAGGCCCAGCAGACCGGGAGAGCCTACCCCACCGATTCCGTACTTGGAGTTCAGGTCACCGTAGCCTTCCTTGTTGGCGCCACCGTTCCAGAGCGTGATCCGGTTGATGCCGAAGCGGGCTTCGTTCACCAGGGTCGGCGAAATCGTCCGCGTCCAGTTCATCACACCAGCCTTGAACGGCGATTCGTTAAAGCTGTTGAACAGCAGCGGGAAGTTGTTGAATCCAGGCGTGTTCTGCATGCCCTGCGAATAGCGGAACGAGAAATCGTCCTTGGAGGTCATCTTCCAGTCGAGCTTGCCGTCGCCCTGGTCGTTGCGCAACTGACTCCAGGACGTGTTCGTCTGGTTGTAGCGCATGGCGGAGGTGAGCGGCGCCGGGTAATAGGCGTCGTTCAACAGCTTGCTCGCCACCGGGCTCATCATGCTCAGCGGAATCTGGTTGTTCGCAAAGGGCGTGCGCGCGCCCTCGGATGTGAGCGAATAAGGATTGTAGAGCTGGATGACGCCCAGGGACGTCAGTGACGAATCCGAGGACGGATTCAGCAGTTGGGAGAAGTCGCCCTTGCGGAATGCCGCCGGCATGACCGTGAAGGTGCCTGTGCTGCGCGGGTAAGGACGCCGCAGTCCTTGATAGTCCACGAAAAAGAACACTTTGTCTTTTCCGTTGAAGACTTTGGGGATGAGCACAGGGCCGCCGAAGGTTCCGCCAAACGCGTTGTAGCGGACCGCCGTGCGTAATAGCGACTTACCCGTAGTCGAGTCGATACTCCAGTTACGCGACCAGGCATTGGCATTCAGCTTGTCGTTCTTGAAGTACTCGAACACCGAGCCATGGTACTCGTTGGTGCCCGACTTCAGCGTCACGTTGATGATCCCGCCCTGAAAGTTGCCGAATTCGGCCGAGGCGTTGTTGGTGATCATCTTCACCTCGGAGATGGCTTCCAGATTGGGCTGATAGGACGTCAGGTTGTCGGACACCTGGTTGTTATCGATACCGTCGAGAAGGAAGTTATTAGCTTCCTTACGGTTACCGTTCACGTAGGGGCGGCCGCCACCACCGGTGCGCTGGTCGTTGTTCATACCAGACGGGTTCGTCGTGGTGACACCAGCGGCCAGCAAGGTCAGCGTGATGTAGTTGCGGCTGATCAGCGGCGTGTTGGTGAGGCGGTTCGTGGTAATCGTCGAACCGACCATTGTTGTGTCAGTCTGCAACAATGGCGGCTCGCCGCTGACGTTGATCGATTCGGTCACCGATCCGACTTCCAGGCTCGCGTCAACACGCGCGCGCTGGTTGACTTCGAGAGCGATGTCCTGGCGAACCAATACCTTGAAGCCCTTTGCTTCTACGCGTAGCTCATAGCGTCCTGGCGGTACGCGTGGAAACAGATAAGCTCCGGCTTCATTGGTTGTTGTGGTGTAGACCGTGCCGCGGTCCACATCCTTGGCGGTGATGTTCGCGCCTGCCACTAGCGCGCCCGTCGCGTCCGAAATAGTCCCCGTTATGCTGGCACTAACCTCCTGCGAACACACCGGGGTTGCCAGAAAGGTGACCGCGGCTAGCACGGTCAAGACAAGTCCGGCTTGATAGAGTCGGCGTTTATTCATGGAGTCTCCTGAAAGCCCTTCCGCCGGTTGGCGGTGGGCTAGCGTAAGTGAAGGAAATCGCGGGCCCTTTGTTGGTCGGCGGGAACGCCGTTAGTGAATACACTCCCCTGGCGCCCGCTCCCGATTCCGCGCGGAGCAAGCTGCCCTGCTTCACCGCAACGACCCCTTCCCCAGCAGCCATGTAGGCTCACCCGCTTGACGGCAGTATACACCCGGTCGCGCCAGTTATAGCCCGAATATTTTTACGAATCTTTGCAGAGTGAATGTTAAGCGGCGCGAGGGTGATGAAACTCCTCGCTATTTGTGGGAATTTTTTCCGGCTACCGCTTCATCACGCGCGTGGAGTTGCCGTTGACCGGAACCTCGATCACTTCTGCTCCACGTTCCAGCTGCGCGGTGAGTGGATGTGGCGTGGTGTTCGTCACGACCAAGAAGCCATCTATCTCCACCACCGCGACGCCGTCCTGGCGCGCTTTCAGGCGGAATGGGCGCGCGGCCGCTTCGCGCGTTTCGGCGGCGGTTGCGCCGGGCAACGTAACGATAACGGCGATGGTGGAAGCACGCGGAGATCTGTTAAGAACCACCAGACGCGAACGAAGGTCTTGAAGCAGATCAACAGATCCGTTTTCGGACATTACATATCCCAAACGGTCGTCCACGTTCACCCAGCGGTTGCCGTCGCGCTGGATCGAGCGTGCGCCGCGGCTATAAAACCACTCCGGCTCCTCGAGCAGCGCAATCATCCCGCCTAGCGAGTGCGCGGTGTCGCCATCGACGTGCTCCATATAGACACTCTTCCCGCTCGGCAATGCGGTGAACGAGATTACCTTCGAGCGATTCGCTTGGCGCGCGCGCAAGGTCACGAACATGGCGCCGTTTTCCGCGCCGTGAATAGCGGTCTGCACCGTGGTATCGTCGCGGCGCACCGCGTCTTCAAACGCCTTGCTGCCAATGCCCAGACGTCCCGCCACCACTGCGCCCTGCGCGATGGGAGTGCCAAGTCCGAAGTAACTCCGATTGGCCGGCCAGACGATGGTGTCCTTGGCGAACGGCTCCACGACACCCATCAATCGCGTTCCCCAACTGAAGGAACTGATGGCTCCGGGCGTACGCATCACGAACAGGCGCCCGTCCTCGAACACACGCGCGCCTTCCAGACTCTTCCACACCTGCTCGATGGGTTGCGGCGCATCGGCGGGCATCCACATGCGCGCAAACATCAGGCCGATGTCCAGACTGGCCGCCGTAACCGCTTCGATGGACTTGTAAGACGGAAACTCGTAATGCGCGAACATGCGCCCATCGCCGTAGCGCGCGAACATGCGTTCCATGGTCCCCAGGGCGACATCGCCGAGCGCGGCCGCCTGACGGTCGCGCGCCAGGCGGTCCATCTGCAACGCCGTCGACCAGGTAAGCTCCACGCGGTGCAGCGACCAATCGGTGGAACCAGGGTAGAACAAGCTGCCATCGGCCGCCGTGAAGAACTTCAACACATCGTAAATCTTCTGGGCATTGAAGGTGATGGCTTCCGGCTCACGCCTAGCCAGTAAACGGTAGACCAACGCATTCGTAAGATTCAACCCGATGCAGGCCATGTAATCGGGATGTACGAAGCCGTGGTTTTCGAGCGTGAAGTCGGAATGAACGTTGGCGCCGCTCAGCCAAGACGAAAGCGGCTTGCCTTCGACCACACGGTTGCTCGCACGGTCCTCCGGGGTGGCGAAGGCCGAGATCATGTACTCGAAGCCGCGTTGCCGCCAACGCTCGCGATGTGGATGGCTCTCCAGGATCTCGCCGAGCAGCACCAGCAGGTTCGAGTTCCAGGCGTTCTCCTCGGCCTTCGTATCGAAGAAGCGCGCGTACGGCGCGGGCATGTCCAGAAAACGGTCGGCTTCGTCGATCGCCATGTCGAGCACCGCGCGGCGCAGCGCGGGACTCAGTTCACCCCACATCAGCCAGGCGCTGAAGGTTGCCTGCCAGGTCCAATACGACGATTGCCACTCGTGGCCCCACGGTTTACCGTTGCCTGTCGCGCCGCCGCCGGTGTAGTGCGCGCGCGTCAACTCGTCCAGCATCGCCATGTAAGTGTCGCGAATGTCCACCGGTTCGTCGCAGTAAGTGAACTTGAGACAGGTGGCAAAGGTGAGCAACGTGGACGTGCGCGCGCGGATGGTGAATTCGCCGGGGTCGGAGAGCTTGGTGCCCATGTAGAGCACCCGCAGGTATTTGGTTTTGTCGCGAACCAGTTTTTCGACGCGCGGCTCCGAGCGCATGGTGGGCGGAAACGGCGGCGTGACGCGGTCGCGCGAGCCCCACGGAACGTCCTGCGCGCAGGCGGTGAAAACGGCGGCGACAAGCGCACCGGCGAAGATACTCTTCATGAGCATTGGACCCAATTCATAGCTAGCGGAACGTCAAGCCGGATATTTCCACGGACCGCGGTAGTCCCGGCGCAGTAGCTTGTTCGCCGCGGCGTCGCCCATGATGGTTTCCTTGGCGCCGTCCCACGCAATACTGCGGCCGAGTTTCGCCGACAACATGCCGAGCAGGCTCATCGACGTCGAACGATGTCCGCTTTCAATATCGTTCACCGGACGGCGGTTGGTTTTGATGGCGTCCAGAAAGTCCGCCCACAGTTCCGGGATGTTTTGCAGATCCGGCTTGTGCAACTGCGGCTCTTCGTGCAGCACCTGTTTGTTGCGGCTCGCTGGATAGAAGGTCCAGCCATCGAGCCAGCCCAGGTGCAGCGTACCCTCGGTGCCGTAGAAGTAGCAACCAATGTTAGTCTTTTCGGCTTCGTTACCGGCGTATTGACGGTGCTCCCAAACGGCGGTGAAGCTCTCGAATTCGAAGCTGGCCACCTGCGTGTCGGGCGCGTCGGTTTGATCGGTTCGTATGTGCCGCGCGGCGGTGGAGTAAACATGGCGCGGGTACTTCTCTTCGGTCCACCAGAGGATCTGATCCATCCAATGCACGCCCCAATCTCCGAGCTGCCCGTTGGCGTAATCCAGATACGCGCGGAAGCCTTTCGGGTGAATGGTCTTGTTGTAAGGACGTAGCGGCGCCGGACCGCACCAGAAGTTCCAATCCAATCCCGCGGGCGGTTCCGAATCCGGCGTGCGCGCGCCCGCGCCGCCGGGATAGTGCACAAACGCGCGCACCATGCCGATCTTGCCGGCCTTGCCGGATTTCAAAAACTCCATGGCCGATTTGTTGTGCGGCGACACGCGGCGGTGCAGCCCCACCTGAACTACGCGACCGTTGGCACGAGCGGCGTTCACCATGGCGCGTCCTTCGAGCAGCGTGTGCGAGATGGGTTTTTCGACGTAGACATGCGCGCCCGAGCGCACCGCGGCGATGGTGGCGAGTGCGTGCCAATGATCCGGCGTGGCCACGATGCAGATGTCGGGCTTCTCCGAGTGAAGCATCTCGCGGTAGTCGCTGTAAGTCTTCGGAGTGTCGCCGCTCAACCGCGCGACTTCGGCCGCCGCCGGGTCAAGTTGGTTACGGTCGACATCGCACAGCGCCACCACTTTCGATTCGCCCGCCGCCATCGCGGTGCGCAGGATGTTCATCCCCCACCAACCCGTGCCCACCAGCGCGGTACGGTATTTCCGCGATGCCTGCGCGAACGCGAGCGGCGCCGTCGCCGCGGCAAGAAAAGTTCGTCGATTCATGGCAATCTACGTGGCGGGCCGGAGGAAATCCGGCCCGTCCAGACTCCCCGATGATACAGTAAATGTAAGGGTCCCAAACAAGATGAAATTCTGGAAACTCTCTAGCACCATTTTGCTCGGCGCCGTGTGTCTATTCGCCGAGCCACCCGCCGCAACCAACGGCGGGAAAACTTCCACACCTGGCTTCGACATCAACGCCATGGACCGCAGCGTCGATCCGTGCTCGGACTTCTACACCTACGCCTGCGGCACTTGGATGAAGCAGAATCCCATTCCGGCCGACCGCGCCATTTGGGGCCGCTTCGATGAACTGCGCGAGCGGAACCTCACCGCGTTGCGCGGCATTCTGGACCAGAGCCCCGCCGGCTCGAAGATCGGCGACGCATACGCTGCCTGCATGGATGAGAAGGGTATCGAAAGCAAAGGCATCGTCCCGATCCAGCCCGCGCTGAAACGCATTGCCGCATTGAAGGACAAGAAGGCGGTGCTGGCCGAGATCGCTTTCGAACACAGCCAGGGCTACCGCCCGCTGTTCGGCTTCGGCTCAACCCAGGATTTCAAGGACTCGACGCAGGTTACCGCCGAAGTGGATCAGGGCGGCATGGGCATGCCCGACCGCGACTACTACTTGAAGGACGACGCGCGCAGCGTGGGTCTTCGCAAGCAGTATCAGGAGCACGTGGCGAAGATGTTCGGTCTGCTCGGCGACAACGCCGAAGCCGCGGCGGCCAAGGCCAAGATCGTCATGGAGATTGAGACCGAACTCGCCAAGGGCGCGTTCGATCGCGTGAAGCGCCGCGAGCCGGCCAATGTCTACCACCGCATGGACGTGAAGGAACTGGCGAAGATCAGCCCGACGGTTGATTGGCCCAAGTTCTTCGCGGGCGCCGGCGCGGGTAAGGTCGCGAACCTGAATGTCACCGAGCCGGAGTTCTTCCGCAACATGGACAAGGTGCTCGGCGCGCGCAGCCTGGAAGATTGGAAGACGTATCTGACCTGGCACCAGCTGCGCGTCGAGGCCGACATGCTGCCCGCAGCTTTTGTGGCGCAGGATTTCGCTTTCTACGGCAAGACGCTCACCGGCGCCAAGGAGATTCAGCCGCGCTGGAAGCGTTGCGTCGAGCAGGTGGACCGCGCGCTGGGCGAAGCGCTGGGCCGCGAGTACGTCGAGCGTACCTTCGGCATCAAGGGCAAGGAGCGCACGCACCAGATGGTGATGGCGCTGGAAAAGGCGCTCGCGAAGGACATCGATGAGTTGCCCTGGATGACGCCCGAAACCAAGAAGCAGGCGCACGTGAAGCTCTCGGCCATCACCAACAAGATCGGCTATCCCGAAAAGTGGCGCGACTACAGCGCGCTGAAGATCACTCGTGACGATGCGCTGGGCAACTTCGTGCGCGCGCGTGCGTTCGAATACCGGCGCCAGCTCGCCAAGATCGGTAAGCCGGTCGATCCGACTGAGTGGTTCATGAGCCCGCCGACGGTGAACGCCTACTACGATCCGCAGAACAACAGCATCAACTTCCCCGCCGGCATCCTGCAGCCGCCGTTCTACGACAACAACATGGATGACGCGGTGAACTTCGGCGGCATCGGCGCCGTCATCGGCCACGAGTTGACGCACGGCTTCGACGATCAGGGACGACAGTTCGATCCCAAGGGCAACATGCGCGACTGGTGGACCGAGCAGGACGGCAAGGAATTCGAAAAGCGCGCCGACTGCTTCGTGAAGCAATACGAGCAGTACACCGCCGTGGGCGACGTGAAGCTGAACGGCAAGCTGACGCTGGGCGAAAACATCGCCGACAACGGAGGCCTGCGCATCGCCTACATGGCGCTGCTGCAGACGCTGGCCGGAAAGAAGACGGAGAAGATCGACGGCTTCACGCCGGAGCAGCGCATCTTCCTGGGCTGGGCGCAAGTCTGGTGCCAGAACCGGACCGAGCAAGCCGCCCGCATGCGCGCGCTGCTCGACCCGCACTCGTCCGGACAATGGAGAGTGAACGGAGTAATGGTAAACATGCCCGAATTCCGCTCCGCCTTCGGCTGCAAAGTAGACCAACCAATGGTCCGCGAGAACGCCTGCCGGGTTTGGTAGGGTAAGCGGAAGTCAAAACTCATAACGCCCCACTCCGTCACCAAGTCACGGAGTGGGGCGTTGTGGTTTGTGGCGAGCTATGTTCCCGCGGCTGTGCCCCGCCGGTTAACCGTGGCACTTGGTTCGACTTTTGGCACTTCGGGATCGGGGAATTGCTGCGGGTAATGCTCCCGCCCGCAGGCATCGCAGAGACCATGACTGAATTTTGCGGCCGATCTCTGGCTGATGTAGGTTTCGAGTTGTTCCCACGTCCCGTCCGGGCGGCGGATTTTTTTGCAGAATCCGCAGATCGGCAAGATGCCTTCGAGGACCTGCACCCGCCGCTCCAACTTGAGCCTGCGCTGGGCTTTGGTGACCAGCATTGCCAGCCCGACCAGCACCAGCATCCTAATGCCGGCGTTCAAGACCGACGCCCACATGGGTAGGAACCCTGCTTCCAGCGTGATCGCAACCCAAGAACGGCACCCTACCAGCGCAAGCGCAAAACCGATTCCAGGACGAATACCGAGATGCCAAGCGCTCAAGCATACAGGCATCACGAAAATAATCGGGAACTGTACGTAAGGACCAGTGAGCATATCGAGGGCGATAACCCCGGCTGATAGGAATACAAGCAAGCACCACCAGCCAATGCGTGTCACAGATCCGCGCCTCCCTCCGCCAGCCGAACTCCTACTTCGGCTGGCCGGTCGGCCTAACTCGTCCCGCCATCATCCTGGGCCGCCGTTCGTGAAGGCCCACCCAATCGCTACTGGAATTAGAGCACACCTAGACACCTAGGACAATGGCCGGCAGACCCTCCATGCAACGGGTCCATTCCATCCCGCTTCAGTGTGGCGCACCTACTCCGCGGGCTTCATCTTCTGTTTTGCCATCCAGGTGTGGTACTCGATCGTGATTTGACCGCTCTTTACCACCGGATCTTCCGAAGCCATGCGGCGCGCTTCTTCGATGGTGCAGTCTCGGAATAGCAGGAGCCCGCGCAAGTCGTTCGGATCGCCGAAAGGACCCGCCGCGATGAGCTTGCCCGTGGCCACCATCTTGCGAATGACTTCGCCGTGGGCTTGGATCATGCGCCGGCCTTCCGGTGTGTTCAGGTCCGCTTTCCACGTGGGTCCTTTGCGCCGGATTCCGACCACGTAAGGCGAAGGGGCTGTTTCCGATTTGCCGATGTTCACGCCGGGCGCGGCAAAGACTAGCAGAAGAATGAGAACCGCCAGAATCGAGTTCCGCATATGGCCTCGATCGTATCACCACGGCCCGGCGCCGGCTGCCTACTTCTGCCCGCCCGGACGCCAGAACTCGGGGTCCTGCTCGACGATGCCTTCCGGGACGGTGCTCATCGCGGGTTCCATGCGGAATAGCAAATGCTCGTGGCTGAGGTTCCCCGCCGCAGCGATCTTGGCGGCGGCCCGCGCGTACTGGGGCAGTTGACTCAGCACCTCGTCAAATGAGGTCAGCGACAAGAGCGGAGCCAGGAAGACATACGTGATTGTCGGCGCACCCGAGATGATCTGGTAGGCCATCTCGGGCCGGTCGAGATTCATCCCGTCGAGACTGACCTTGCGTGCGCGCACCGCCTCCACGAACGTGGCCTCGGTCTCAGGTTCGATCCGGAAGATAAGCACCTGAACGTAGCGCGTCTTGCCCAGCCTTTGACTGGCCTCCGCCGGCCGGTAGCTGAGCCAGGGCCGGTATACCGCCAGCCAACTCGTGGATGCAACGGGAAGATCCACCGTCACAGGCTCGCCCGTGAATCCTCTGGCCGAACCCATCGGGCGCAACGCACGGTCCGTCTGTTCAAGCCCCGCAAACGAGGCGTGCGCCTCAATCGTCCACCAATAGGCCGAACCAGTGACGGGACTCAAGCCGAATACCGCCACCGCGCCAGCTCCGCTGTAACGCGCCGATATGCCGGAATCGGGAACTGGACTGCGAATGATGCGCACCAGAGCGGGAGGTTCGGAGAACGTCTGCGCGGCGGCCGCGGCGCAGAGCAGTGCAGCCAGAGTCAGGATTCGCATAGTTCAGCCTCATCCTATCTGACGCGCGCGCAGCGCTTGGCGTGGATGTGAGAATACGCTACGAGTCGGCGCGCTCCGGCTCCCAGCCGTCCGCATCGCCGCGGTCGATCCGGTTGTCGCGGTCTTCCCGCTTTTCCTGCTCGCGGCGTTTTTCGAGTTCTTCGCGCTCTTCGCGACCGTCGCTCATTGCGTCTCCTCTTCTCAGTGTAGGGCCGGCGGACCTCCTCGCGGGACGGCGTGTGGCATCCTGTGTGATGAAACGAACGGCTGGACATTCACTCAGATGAAGAAAGTGGCTCTATCGTGGAGTAGCGGCAAGGACAGCGCTTGGGCGCTGCATGTTCTGAGGCAGACGCCGGGTATCGAAGTCGCCGCCTTGATTACGACTTTCAACGGCGCGGCCGATCGCGTGGCCATGCACGCCGTCCGGCGGCGGTTGGTTGAGGCGCAGGCCGAGCGCATGGGGCTGCCGTTGTGGGCGGTCGAGCTTCCGTGGCCGTGTTCGAATGCCGACTACGAGGAACGCATGCGCGCGGTGTGCGATCGAGCGGCAGCCGAAGGGTTCACCGCGATGGCCTTTGGTGATCTGTTTCTGCGCGACATACGCGATTACCGTGAGCAGCGTCTGCGCGGCACCGGACTCGAACCACTGTTCCCGCTCTGGGATATGCCCACCGCGGCGCTTGCGGCCGAAATGGTGCGCGGCGGTGTGAAAGCCAAGGTGACGTGTGTCGATCCCAGCAAATTGGATCGCGGTTTTGCCGGTCGCGATTATGACGCCGCGTTTCTGGGCGAGCTGCCTGACTCGGTGGATCCTTGCGGCGAGAACGGCGAGTTCCACACATTCGTCTACGATGCGCCCGTGTTTTCGCGCGCGCTTCAGGTTCAAAGCGGCGAAATCGTGGAGCGCGATGGATTCGTTTTCGCCGATGTTTCTTAGTAAGTGGAACACCTCACGCGCCGCTCAGAGTCTTGACTTGTTTCGCGCGAGTGAGCGATGCTCGGAGGCTTGGAGACCCTATACAATCTCGAACGTCGCACCGGTGTTGGCCGGCGCGATGTATTGCGCCTGCTTGGCGGAGCTTGTCTGCTTCCCGCGTGCGGATTTGGCGCCGCGGGCAGCGAGTTGACCATCGGTGCGCTGCTGTCGCTCACCGGCGGTTGGTCCACACTCGGCAAGGCGAGCAAGGTGCTGCTGGAATCCGCGGTCGCCTGCACGAATCAGTATCTGTCGGATACCGGTTCGACGCTGCGTGTGCGGCTGCTCATCGAAGACACAGCGCTCGATCCAGCCACCTGCGCGGCGGCGTTCGAGCGTTTGGTGGCGGCCGGCGCCGTGTTCATCATCGGTCCGCAATCGAGCTCCGAAGTGCGCGCGCTGCAGCAACCGCTCGCCGCGAAGAAAGTGGTTCTGCTCAGCCAAGGCAGCACGGCATCGTCGCTGTCGATTGAAGGCGATAACATCTACCGCTTCGTGCCCGATGACACACAGGAAGCCGAAGCCGTGGTGGCGCTGATGAAGCAGCGCGGCGAGAAAGTGGTGATGCCGCTGTGGCGCGCCGACGATGGCAACCGCGGCCTGGCCGCATCCGTCAGGCGCTTGGCTACCGCGGCTGGACTGGCAGTGATGGAGGGCATCGAATACCCGGCCGTGAACCCGTCGTTTTCGCAGGTGGTGACCGCCGCCGCGCAGGCCATCGCGAAGCAATCCGTCGACCGCTTCTGCGTCTATCTGGCGGCGTTCGATGAAGTCGTCGACTTGTTCCACGCGGCGCTGGTGGATCAGACGATGTCCAGCCCGCTCTGGTACGGCAGCGACGGCGTCGCGTTGAGCGCGGCGCTCCAGGCCGACACGGACGCGCTGGTCATGGCGGGCCTGGTTTCCTACATGGCGCCGACGGTGGGATTGCCCGATCAGGCAAGCGCGGTTTGGGAGCCGCTTGCTAAACAGGTGCGCGACACGGCGGGCGTGGATGGCGATGCGTTCGCCATGGCCGCCGTCGATTCCTATTGGTGCGCGCTGTTTGCCACGCTCACCGCCGGCACGCCGGATCAGGCGGCCTGGAAGCCCACGTTCGTCAAGACGGCGGAGTTCTTCTTCGGCGCCACCGGATGGGGAACGCTCAACGCCGCGGGAGACCGCCGATTCGGCAATTTCGATTTCTGGGCCATACGAGGGCCCGCGGGCAAGGGAGTCTGGACGCGCGTCATGCGCTATGAGAAGCACACCTGGGGCGGAGGCTCGCTGGTGAACCTGGAGGCTTCGAGATGATCGCGCCCAACGCCATCAACGGACGCCTGACGATCGGCGCGCTGCTGCCGTTGTCGGGGGCATACCAGCAGTTCGGGCAGTTGACGCTCGATCTGGTGAACGCGGGGTTGAAGGAGTGCCGCGAGTGGTTGGCCGCCATCGCGCCCGGCGTGGATCTGCAGTTGGTGACCGAAGACATCGGACCATCGGGGCCCGGCGCAGCCGCGGCTTATCAGCGGCTGCTCGCGCAAGGCGCGGCGGTCACTATCGGCGGCGAAGACAGCGAGCAACTGTCCACGATTCTGCCGCTCGCCGCCAGCCGTTCGGCCACGCATCTGAATTACATCAGCACCTCACCGTCGCTTGCCGCCGCCGATGGCGTGTTTCGTATGTTGCCGCAGGATCGCCACGAAGGCGCCTGGATGGCGGAGCTGATGTACGGCCCGGGCGAAGGCATCCGCACGCTCGTTCCGGTGTGGCGCGGCGACATTTTCGGAGACGAACTGGTAGCGGCCATGCGCGCACGGTTTGTGGAGTTGGGCGGCACGGTCGCGTCGGGTGTCCGCTATCCGCTCGACACCACCGATTTTGCGCCCACCGTCCGCACCATCGCGTCGCAATTGAAACAGGCGTTTGGGAACGCGCAGGGCCTGCCCGCGGCCGTGTATTTGGTGGGGTTCGAAGAGGCCGCGACGCTGTTGCACACCGCGGTGCTGAATCCGGAAATGCCGCTGGTGAAGTGGTACGGCAGCAACGGTACGGTGCTGTCGGATGCGGTGGTGCAGGATCCGGTGGCCGCAGCGTACGCGGCGATGGTGCACTTCACCAACCCCGCCATCGCATTGCCGGACTTCGCGCTGCCGAAATGGCGAGGAGCTATGGCGAAAGCCGGCCTGGACTGGACCGTTTCGCCCAACGTCTTCACGCTGTCGGCCTACGACGCGCTGTGGCTCGCGGTGCAGGCACTGTTGGCCGCGGGCACAACCACGAGCGGGGAAGCGTTGCGCCGGGCCCTGGCCAAACGCGCGGATTGGTTCTGCGGAGCCACCGGCTGGTGCGGCCTCGACGCTTACGGAGACCGCCGCGCACTGCCCTTCGTACTTTGGGACGTGCGTCTGACCAGCGACGGGCACGTCTGGAGTTTGTAGGCAGCGCCTATTCGTCGGCGGCGAAACGTTCGAAAGAACGCGGAAGCCCGCGAGACCAACGCCGTGAGCGAATCATAGCGACCACCGCGTAAATTGTCGAAGCGGCCAGCAACACCCACTTGAGGACGATCAGGAACAGATCAGCATCGGACTGGTAGTGGGAGCCAACAAAAAAGAAGAGTAGAGTCACGAGCCACACCGCCGCGGTGATCTTCCACTTACGCGTCTTAGGCATCATCGCGCTCCTCCAGCATGCCTTGGATTTCAGTCAGCATTCGTAGTTGTGAATGAGGATGTTACGCAAGTCGCTCACCTGAGCTGAATAGAATCGCAGCCGGCATGGTGCCCTCGGTGCGAAGCTTGCTGCACGTCAACACCATACACTCGCGGATTCATGATGGTCATGGGACTCTATAGTGGACTGGCCTCTGCTAACACACGGTCACGGATGTAGCGTAAGCTGGACGGTGTCACAACGTCGACTGGCGCACCCAACAAGTCCTGCAGGTCCAGACGAAGCCGAATCAGGTCGAAGAGTGTGCGGCCGCGCTGGAACTCGACCAGGAAGTCGATATCGGAGTTCTCGCGATTCTCTCCGCGAACCACCGAGCCAAAGACGCGCACACTCGACGCGCCGTGC
>CAZDIZ010000004.1:81057-88905 GCA_964505625.1 uncultured Solibacteraceae bacterium
GCGATTCTCTCCGCGAACCACCGAGCCAAAGACGCGCACACTCGACGCGCCGTGCGCTTCGGCCCGCTTCTCCTTCCGCAATGTGTCGAGCGTGATCATGGCTCGTCTTCATCCTCCATCAACCGCTGCCGCCACGCCAGCGCAGGCGGTTACTTGCCGTAGATCGCTTTCTCGACGAGAGGCGGGGAATGGACGCCGCTATCGGAGAAGCGGGTACGGAGAAAGAGCGACAACCCTTGTCCCCGCTCAGCCCTGGAGAGACGGGAACGCGTCAGCGCTCCGCCGCACCATTGGCGGCTATCCCCAACCTTTGATCCGATTGATTTCCTCTGGCGAAAGGTGTTCATCCCACACAATGGTTAGGTCGGACTCGCTCAGATCGAGGGCCTTTGCGATGGTTACTGTGCTGGTGATGTCCAAAATATACCTAACTTCTTCCAGGTCTTCTCCTCTGGTCACCGCATATAAGGCACCGCGGGCCATGGCGAGAGCCAGGCAGACCGCCGCGTATTTTTTCTGAGTAATTCCGCCCTGCGGCAGCGATTCGTCAGCCACCTACTCACCTCCATGAACATCGTACCGATCTGGACCCGATTTCATCACATGTCAGATTTGGCCCGGTTCTTTCGCAATGAATCTCCGTGAATCTCACTTCGGTGAGCGTTGTGAACGAGGCGGTCGATTATGCCGTCGGCCCACGTCGGATCGCCGACCGGCATCGTTGTTACAGTGCGACAGCTTCGCCAAGCACACGGTCCCGAAGGCAGGGATGTATGCAGCCGGATTCGACCAGGTCGACTTCGACACCAAGGAGCGTGTTCAAATCCGACAGTAAACCGCCCAGATCAAGCAGTCCGCGCCCTTGTTCCAGATCCACCAGAAAATCGATGTCGCTCTCGGGCCGGCTCTCACCGGTGGCGACCGAGCCGAAGACACGGACATTGCGGCATCCGTGCAGTTGGGCCAACCGCAGGATCTCGGCCCGCTTCTCCTTCCGCAATGTGTCGAGCGTGATCATGGCTCGCTTTCATTCTCCATCAACCGACGCCCCGACGCCAGCGCAGGCGGCTACTTGCCGTAGATCGCTTTCCCGACGCGGCGCATCCAGGCCATTTCATCGGCGTCGAGCGGGCCTTTGCGGAACGCTTCGAGCGCGTGGTCCATGTGCGCGGCCGTCGCCGGTCCGCATAGCATCAGGTCCACGGCCGGATTCGACAACACGAAGCGGTAACAGTCGCCCGCCGTGGGCACGCGCTCGGTTTTCGGAATGCGGCGATGGCCTAGCAACCTCTTCCAGTCCGTCGCCGTGAAGCTCACGATGCCGGGCCGGTTGTCGGCGCCGCTCAAGTGCGGGAAGATGTCGCGCTCGGCGCCGGTGTGGACGGCGTTGTAACGCACGTGGAACAGATCGAAATCCGGATCATTGGCCACGCGCGGAATGAGCGGCCGGTTGTGCGTCGAGAACGCCAGATGCCGCACCAAGCCCCGCCGTTTCAACTCGCGGCAGGCATCCACAATCCGCGGCGGCGGCATCTTGTTCCACATGCCGAGCAGCAGCACGTCGGCGTGATCGTAGTCGAGCGCGCGCAACCCACGTTCGACGCTCCACGGAATCAGAGACGCCATGCGCGAGTAGGATTGCAGCACCAGGACAAAGTCGTCGCGGCGAGCGCGCCGGTTGCGCAGCGCCTGTCCGAACGCATCCTTGCGCATGCTGCCCCAGTAAAGATAATTCACGCCCGCATCAATCGCTTTTTCGACAGCCGCCGTGGGCACACCATAGCTCGCCGCCAAACCCAACCGCAGAACCGAACGTCCGGTACGGCCCAGCACGGCGCGTTCAAAAGTGCGTTGCGATTCCGAAGCCATGTGTTCCTACTCATACCGCAACGCGTCGGCCGGGTCCAGGCGCGAGGCGCGGATGGCGGGCATCAGACCGCTGAGCACACCGACCAGCACCAGCGCGCCGGCCGAGAGCGCCAGCGTCATGGCGGAGACTTTCAGGTGTATGTCGCCGATGCCCGAGTCGTCTTCAAACAGCGGGCCCAGCATCGGGATGGTGCCGATGGCGGCGGCCAGCGCGTAGGAGATGGCGATGCCGATCAATCCGCCCGCCAGCGTGATCAACAGCGCTTCGCTCAGGAATTGCACGCGTATGTGCAGGCGGCGCGCGCCCAGCGCGCGCCGCAATCCGATTTCGCGCACACGCTCATCCACCGACACCAGCATGATGTTCATGACGCCCACGCCGCCGATGCCAAGCGTCAAACAGCCGATGAAGATCAGCAGCACCTGGAGGCCGATGGTGATTCCGTCGATAATGGGACGGAACTCCTGCCGCCCGTACATCGAAATGGCGCGCTTGTCAGTAGGCGAAAAACGCTGACGCTTGGCCACCGCCGCGCGCACCTGCGCCATGGCCTTGGTTTCCAGTTGCAGGTTCACGCTGGTGAACAGCAATACGTTCGCGTACTGCGTGTCCCACAGGTCGCCGGCCGTGGTGAAGGGAATGAACATGCTCTCGTCGTCGCTCCAGAAGTAATTGCTCAACTGGAGCTTGCGGTCCATGGAGCCGATGACGGTGAAGCGCAACCCGCCGATAAGAATCGTCTCGCCGACCGCCGGCCGCCCGCTGAACAAACGCTGGCGCGACAACGAACCCAGAAAGACCACGCGGCGGCGTTCCAGCACGTCTTCGGGCGAAATCCAACGGCCGTCGCTGGGCACTTCGCTGCGCATTTCACCGTACTCGGCGCACACGCCGCGCACCGGCCGCAGCGCCGTGCGTTCGCCATACTGCACGCTTTGCTGGCGGAAGGTTTCCAGGCACGCGTTCTTCACCAGCGTGGCTTCGGCGCGCACGGCTTCCAGGTCTTCGTGCTGAAGGCGCACACGCTTACCGGCGCGTTCGCCGCCCACCTGTTCACTGGTTTGTCCCGGCCAGCAAACCACGACGCTCTTGCCGAACGCTTCGAAGCCGCGCACGAGCACGTAGCGAAACCCGCTACCGTAGGCCACCAGCATGGTGACGGTGATGATACCCCAGACGATGCCGGTCATCGTCAACAGACTGCGCGTCGGGTTGCGCCGCAGCGCGATCCAGGCCTGACGTAGAATCTCGCGAAACACGACCCGGTTATCCTCCCGCTTCGTAGCGCAGCGCTTCGATCGGATCCACAAGCGCGGCGCGGCTGGCCGGATAAAGCGCGCTCAGCACCGCCACCAGCCCCAGCAAACCGAACGAGAGCAGCGCGCTTTGCCAAGTGGCCATCATGCCGGCAAAATGCGACGGCATGGGGATCAGATTCACCAACGCGCAAATGCCGAAGGCGATTCCAAGCCCCACGCCGCCGCTCAGGAGGACAACAATCAGGGTCTCCACGAAGAACTGCCACAAGATCGATCCGGCGGTGGCCCCCACGGCCTTGCGCACGCCGATTTCCAGCGTGCGCTCCCGCACCGCGACCAACATTACATTCATCACGCCGATGCCGCCCAGCATCAGCGTCACCACGCCGACCGCGCCCAGGAAGTACTTCATGCCATCGGTCATACGGCGGAAGGCTTTGGCTTCCTCCACCGTGTCCCAGATGAACGCTGCGTCCTTGTCACGTGGATCGAAATCGTGCACACGAGCGAGCGCGCGGCGCAATTGCCATTTGCAGGTTTCGTGATCTTCCAGCGACCGCGGCGTAACCAGCAGTTGATCGATGGCGTGTGGAATAGTGGGCGGCGGCTCGGGGAAGTCGCGCATGATGGTTTCAAACGGAACGAACACCTTGTTGATGTCGCGGCCGTCGTAGCTCGAGTCCTGATCCTTGGCGAGCATCACGCCGATGATGGTGTACGGAGTGCCGCCGATGGTGAGCACTTCGCCCACGCACGGCCGCGTACCGTAGAGCTGCTTTCTGGTTTCGCTGCCCAGGAAAGCGACGCGGCGGCCCATGCGGCAGTCTTCCCAATTGTAGAAACGGCCTTCGGCCACCGGGATGCTTCGAATGTCGGCGAACGGCGGATGCGAACCGGTGATCAGCATCATGCCGCTGTTGTGCACGCTACGTATGGGAATGCCGCCGCGGCCGAGCTCGGGCAGAACGTACTGGCAGGCAGTGGCTTCCTTCGAGATGAATTCATGATCGGTGTCGAGCCAGCGCAGTTGGCGGCCGGCGCGCTGCCCGCCGGCCTGTAGACTGGTGCGGCCGCTGAACACGATCATGACGTTCTTCGAAAAATTCTCGGATTGCTTTTCCTGCCCCATGCGCAAGCCTTCGCCCGCCGCCACCATTAAAGTGATGGAGACGATGCCCCAGGCGATACCGAACATGGTGAGCAGGGTGCGAACCTTGTTCGCCCAGAGGGCACGCAGCGTACCGGTGAACAGGTCGCGCACGTTCATGACGTTCTCACTATTGAAGGATGACCTGCTGGCCTTCTTTCAGCCCCGCCATCAACTCGGTCTTCACGCCGTTGGAAATGCCGATCTGCACGGGCAACTTGCTGCGTCCGGTCTTGGTTTCCGGAGCTGGGATTTCGACCGAAGGCTTGCGGTCCTTGTCGTAGACCAGCGCCGCTTCCGGCACCAGCAGGACCTTATGCTTCTCTTCCATGATGATTTCGGCGTTAGCGCTCATGTTGGCCTTGAGTTCGCCGCCGGGATTGCGAATGGACACGCGCACTTCGAACGTGGTGACGTTGTCTTTCTCCACGCCGAGCGGTGAGATCTTGGTGACCTGTCCTTCAAACTTGCGGTCCTTGAAGCTCTCCACCACGATGCGCGCGCGCTGCCCCATGTAGACGCGGCCGATGTCGGCCTGGTCCACCTTGCCGAGCACGTAGACGTCGCCCACATCGCCGAGCGTCATCACCAGCGTGGCCTGCGAGCCGAGCACCAGGATGGAGCTCACCGCGTCGCCCACTTCCACCGGACGCGACAGCACCAGTCCGTCCATGGGACTGACGATGGTCGAGTTGCGCAGATCCTCTTCGGCGCGCTCCAGGCCCGCGCGGGCTTGCGCGACCTGGGCCTTCGCACGCGCCATGTCGGCGCGCGCCACGGCCAGGTTGCGGACCGCCGTCATCTGCTTGTTCAGGCCGAGTTGGTAAGCCTTTTCGGCGTCCTCGAGCAGGGATTTGGCGATCAGGCCGTCATTGTGAAGTTTCCGCCCGCGGTCCATGGCGGCCTTGAGGAACGGCAGATCCGGCCCTTCGGCCTCCACTTTGTTACGTTCCATGGTGGCCTGGCTGGACTCCTCGGCGGCCTGCGCCGCCAGCAACACGGCCTTGGCCTCGCGCAAACGCGCCTGCAGTTCTTCCTTGTCAAGTTCGGCCAGGACCTGCCCCTGGTGTACGAAGTCGCCGTAGTCGACCAGGAGCTTCTTGACGATGCCGCTGGCCTTCGACTTCACGTCCACCTTCGAGCGAGGCTGTATCTTGCCGGTCGCCACGACGCTGCGGGCGATGTCGCCGCGCTCGATCTTGGCGAGTTTCGATGGGTCGATTTGATGATTGGGTTTGAAAGCCGCTTTAACGCCGAAGACAGCGCCGCAGATGGCGACCAGGACCACGATCGCCCAAATCCACCGCCGCTTGCGCCGCCCGTTCTTCCCGTTGTTCCCGTTACCAGCCATAGTGCGCTTCTCCAATAACCAAACTACGCAACGGAGAAGGAGGTAGTTCCCGCTACTTCTGGCTTAGACGGAGCGGAGCGCGGAAAGGCTTGGGGACTGACACCTTTTCGGCCCGAAGGGCGGAAAAGGCTGTCTGTCCCCTCTCCCGACGGCGGATTTGTGCCGGGAACGCGCCCATGGTAGGATGAAACTGACGACGTAGCACACGCGGGGACGTAGTTCAGTTTGGTTAGAACGCCGGCCTGTCACGTCGGAGGTCGCGGGTTCGAGCCCCGTCGTCCCCGCCATTCCCTTCCTGAGAATCCCCAGCGGTTATGGCATCAGTGAAGTCCCGGTAGTGGTCCGAACTGCCGTCAGTTGAACCGGACGCAAACGCTCCAGCAACGTGAATCGCCCGTTCAACTTGTTCTTCTGAGTGTTTCATCTGCCGTTCCGTCCTAAGCTACACGCAGCCGACCCATCGACCGTGACTTCGGCGTCCTTTTCGTGATGATGTCCACATCGTTACCCAACAAGAGAACCAGCCGTAGCAGGCGCTCAATCGAGAAGCCCGAAAGTCTCCCTTGCTTGAGAGCGGAGACCTTGGGCTGATCCAGCCCCAGAAGCGACGCCGCCCGGCTCTGTGTCAAGCCACGCCGTTCGATTTCAGAGATGATCTTGACCGCCAGTTCCGCCTTCGCGAGCAACTCGTCGGACTTGGGCAACCCCAGATCAGCAAACACGTTGCCGCTGCTGACCTCATAGTCGTACGTCTTCACTGCCATGGTTATCTCCTGGCGGCTAACAATCGAGCCGCCTTCAGCCGCTGCCGGATCGTTTGGATGTCGCGCTGACTTGTGCTGATGCCTGACTTCGCTTTTTTCTGGAATGCATGCAAAACGTAGACGGTGTTCCGCAACTGAACCAAATAGACGGCACGATAGGTTCCACTGGAATGATCGGCTCGAACTTGCCAGACTGGCGCATCGAATCCGTGAAGTGGCTTGGCGCTCTCGTGTGCCAATCCCAATTGAGCTTCATAAAGAGCAAAGCCCAACCGTTGCCGCACTGCTAATGGAAACCGCCGTAGTACGTCCCGAGTGTCTCCAATCCAAATCAGCTCTCGCGGCTGCCCGTCCACGCTCTCATTCTATGCCAAAAGTGGCATGATTGGCGGCAGGCATCTTGCTCGCCTCAACTCGCCCGTGCTCTCGCTGCTTGTCTGGCCGGCAGACGCCGCGCCTTTGTTGTGATCTAATGAATGGCGGATAGCGGCCCCCGAGAGGGAAGCGCGATGGTGCCCGACCAACACAAGCAGACATGGATGTTGTTCGTGGATGGTGAGAACTTCACCATGAGAGCGCAAGCGATTCTCCAGGATCGGCAAATCGAACTGCAGGAAGGTGCCCACTTCAGGCGCGATACGTTCATTTGGATACCGCAGCGCTCCGCGCAGTGTCTGTTTGGTACCTACTATCCACCGGTCGAATCGTGGGCTGTCCGCGCGTCATACTACACGAGCGTCGTGGGCGATGAGAACGCACTACAACAGATTCGCGACAATTTGCGGGATTTGCATTTCAGTGCTTACGTTTTCAAGAAGAAGCGGCAGCAAATCAAAGCCAAGGGCGTGGACATCGCGCTCACGAAAGACGTGTTAAGGCATGGTTTCATGGGCCATTATGAAAGCGTCGTGCTAGTGAGTGGCGATGGGGACTATGTGCCGCTCGTCGAAGAGGTGCAGCGACTGGGCAAGCGCGTCATCGTCTGGTTCTTTAAGGGAGAAGGGATGAATCCGGAATTGAAGCGAACAGCAGACGACTTTTTTGACCTGACTGACAATCTGGTGAGTGGGTGGAATAGCCAACCAAACTTTAGGTGACAGAAACGAACGAACGTGGGCTATGCGCCACGCCAACCGCAGCCAAGGCGAACGAAGAGAAGTCTCACTTCTTTCACCAGTGTTCGCTCTCTTCATAATCGCGCCAGTTCCCGAAGTGCGCTCAGAATAGCGGCGGAACGCCGAGAAGAAAGTCCTTTCCAGCGAGATCTAGTTCGGTTTGGTTGGTCTAAGCGAAGCCGCGAGACTACGGCGCTGGCGCCGGATCAACGTGCCGCCGCTATCCACATCCCGACCACGTACACCTCCGAAACCACGAACAACGTTCCGAAGATTGCCTTGTTGTGGCGCGCGAGCCAGAGTGGGAGGTAGATGTCGAAGTTGTCCCGGCGTTCTTCCGTG
>CAZDIZ010000005.1:0-19747 GCA_964505625.1 uncultured Solibacteraceae bacterium
TGGTCTCCGGATGATCTTCGCGGTTCTTGTTGTCGTCATGGCTTTTGCCGCGCTGTGGTTGGTGGGCGAGCGCGGGCGCATCGTGATGCGTTCGACTCCCGCGTTCTTCCGCGCCGCCGGTGGTTTGTCGCGTTGGATTCACGCTTACATCTATGGCCGCTGGACCGGGGCGTACGTCGACTTTCTGATCAACAAGACACCGTCGGGCAACGGCAGCGGCGCGAAATGGCTGGCGGCGCACTATCACGGCAAGGTGCTCACGCACGATCACGCCGAAGCGATCGTGACGCTGGATCATCCACTCGAAGAGCACGACCTCGAACAGATTGTCCCTTACCAACATGCGCGCAAGTTGGTGCTGGAGGGACCTCCCGACGTCGCCGCCTACGAATGTTACTGCCGCCACTCGCGCGAAACACATTGCCAGCCGACGCAGGTCTGCATGGTGATTGGCAAACCGTTTGTCGATTTCGTGATGGAACACAATCCGGGCAAGGCGCGGCGGCTCACCACGCAGGGAGCTCTTGATCTGCTGCGCGAAGAACACGAACGCGGGCACCTGCATTCGGCGTGGTTCAAAGACGCCATGGGCGACCGCTTCTACGCCATCTGCAATTGTTGTAAGTGCTGCTGCGGCGGCATACAAGCGATGCGTGGCGGTGTGGCCATGATGGCTTCGAGCGGCTACGTGGCCGAAATCGACGCGGCGCTGTGCGGCCAGTGCGAAGTTTGCGCCGAAGTCTGTCCATTCAACGCCATCGCGCGCGGCGAAGATGGGATGGTCCGCGATTGGGAAAAGTGCCTGGGCTGCGGCGCCTGCGAAGTGAAGTGCACCAACCAAGCCATCCGCATGGTACGCGACGAACGCAAAGGCATTCCGCTAGACGTGCGCGCTCTCGACTGAAAACCGGGAAACGTCTCGTCCGTCCCTGGTTTTCGCTACTCTGCCGCGCGCACTGTTCCCTGCTTCTTGATCCAGTCGATGAACAGGTCGCGCAGCAGTGCGCCTTCTTCCGGAAACACCAGTCCCGTTGTGCCGAATCCGCCCGGCGCGTTTTGATTCGCGGCGTTGAAGTCGGATGTCACGAAGCGGTAGTCGCGGTCGGGATCGACTTTCTTGCCTTGCGTCACAGCCTCCGGCAACTGGCGGCCCTTGAACGTGCCCATCACTACTTTGTTGTCGAACGGCATGATGTTCCAGACTTGGCGCGCCATCAGGCGCCCCTGGGGCAGGATGTCGCGAATGCCGCCTTGATTGATGAAGGCGAAGTCCGCGCCGGTCATTTCGATCATGGCGCGCCGCATCAAGGCGCGCACTTCCGGCTTCGAGAACTCCTTCACCGATTGGCCGATGGGCACATCCACAACCTTGGCGACTTCGGCTTCCCACTTGGCGATCAGGCCGGACACGGCCTCATTGGGCGCGATGCTTGCATCCACGGGAATGCGCTTGTGCGTGTAGGAAACCATCTTCTTCGTCGCGGTATCGACTTTCAAATCCAGACGGCCGAATTCGCCGCCGTAGGCTTTCACCCGCACCAGTACGCGGTCCTGGTATGGGATGGGCGCGTCGAGCCCGTTGTGCGCATGGCCGCTAACAATGACGCTGACGTTGTCGAGTTGGTGCAGCGCTTCGGTTTCTTCTCCCGGACTCAGATGCGAGAGCAGCACGATGAGATCGGCCTGCGGACGCACCTCAGCCACGTAGCGGCGCACGGTCTCCGCCACCGGCAGAATCCGCCAGTCACCGCGCGTCTTGGGCGTGGTCAGCACGGGCAGGTCGCCGGTGAGCGCGCCGATCACGGCCACCCTCAGCGTGCCGGCTTTCAGGATGACGTAAGGCTTGTCGGTCATACGCTGTCCCTGCGCGTCGACAAGATTTGAAACCACCACCGGGTAGCGCGCCGTCTTTAGATACTTCGGGATGGTTTGCCAACCGTAGTCGAATTCGTGGTTGCCAAGCGTGGCGGCGTCGAAGCCGAACAAGTTGGCGATCTCGTAGACCGGTAACCCGCGAAAGACAGTGGACACCGGACTGCCCTGCACTAGGTCGCCCGCGTTCAGAATGAGGCAGGGTTGCGACGCCTTGCGTTCGCGTTCGAGCGCCGAGGCCAAACGCGCGAATCCACCCTGTCCGTTCTCAAGCGGCAACAGGCGGGCGTGCAGATCATTGGTGTGCAGGATGGTCAGCGAACGAACTTCGGCCGGCGCCAAACCAGAACATAGGCCGAGCGCCAGAAGCAGTGCGGCGAACCGCGCGACGACGATTGACTTACGCATAACGGTAGCAGTCAAGAGTATACGGGGTGCGGCTTGGTAGAATCAAAGAGTCATGGATAAGCAGACGATCCTCTCTTTTATCAAGGACATCGGCATTGTGCCGGTGATTCGCACCAACAGCGCTGAAAGCGCCGTGAAGGCCGTGGACGCCATCTATCGCGGCGGCATCCGCGCCGCGGAAATCACCATGACCGTGCCGGGAGCCATCCGCGCGCTTGAAAAAGTAGCCGACGCGTTTGGCGACAAGCTGGTGTTGGGCGCCGGAACGGTGCTCGATCCGGAGACCGCGCGCGCCTGCATGCTGGCCGGCGCCGAGTTCTTCGTGACGCCCAGCCTGCGCCCCTCGACCATCGAAATGGCACGGCGCTATTCGAAGGTGATCATGCCCGGCGCGCTCACGCCCACGGAAGTGCTGACCGCGTGGGATGCCGGCGCCGACATCGTCAAGATCTTCCCGGCCGGCAACGTCGGCGGCCCCAAGTACATCAAGGCGCTCAAAGGACCGTTCCCGCAGATCGAGATGGTTCCCACTGGCGGTGTGAACCTGGAAACCGCGGGCGAGTTTCTGAAGGCGGGCGCGTGCGCGGTGGCCGTGGGCGGCGAACTGGTCGACGCCAAGAGCATCAAGGAGGACCGTTACGATTTGATCGAGGCCAAGGCGAAGCAGTACCTGGAAGCGGTCGCCAAGGCCCGCGCCGAAATGGGCCGCTGATCGAAATCCGCGCACCGCAGCTCTCGCGCAAGCGGCGCGCGCGAAGTACACTGGAGACTACCATGGCTATCAGCAAGGAACTGCTTGAAATCCTCGTGTGTCCGCTCTGCAAGACGCCGGTGGAGTTGAAGCCGGACGAGAACGGTTTGAAGTGCCAGCAATGCAAGCGCGTCTACCCGATCCGCGACGACATCCCGGTGATGCTGATCGACGAAGCCCGGATCGAGGAGTGAGAACGCCGCGAATGTTCGAGGTGTCGGCATGAAGGAGATGTCGCGGCTGCTGCGCTATGTGCGGCCCTATTGGGCACCGCTGCTAGGCAGCGTGGTGCTGATGGGCTGTGTCGGCGCGGCGCAGGCCATGATCGCTCTGCTGATCGGGCCGGTATTCGACCGCGTGCTCAACCCGGCGTCGGCGGAAGCCCCGGTGCTGCTCATCACGCTGCCGGTTTTCGGCAAGGAAATCTATCTCCACTATCTGGTGCCGTCGGCGTTCCACAACGTGTGGAGCATGGTGGCTTTCGGCATTCTGCTGGTCTTTCTTGTCAAGGGTGTTTCCGAATACCTGGGTACCTACCTGGTGAACTACGTGGGCCTGTCGGCGGTGACCAACCTGCGCCAGCGCGTGTTCGAAAAGGTGGTTCGGCAGGATACGCAGTTTTTTGAAACGCACTCGACGGGCAAGTTGATGTCGTCAATCATGAACGACATCGATAAGATCCAGGTGGCCACCTCACACATGCTGGCCGACTGGCTGCGGCAGAGCTTCACGGTGATCGCGCTGCTCGGCGTGGTGCTGCAAAAAGACTGGAAGCTTGCGCTGGTGAGCCTGACGCTATTGCCGTTCGTGTTGATTCCCACCATCCGCATCGGCAAGCGCATCCGCCGCACCACGCGCCGCGCGCAGGACGACACGGCCGACCTGACGCAGGTGCTGCAAGAGGCGCTGAGCGGACAGCAGGTGGTGAAATCGTTCGGGGCCGAAGAGCACGAATCCAAGCGCTTTCGCGAAGTGGCGCGGCGGTTGCGTTCAAGCAGTTTGCGTTACGTGGCGCAGCAGGCCATCGCGAGCCCGCTCATTGAACTGTTCGGCGCCGTCACCATTGTTGGCCTGCTTACTTACGCCCGCGAGCAGATCAAGACCGGTTCGATGTCGGCCGGCGAATTCACCAGCTTCGTGATCGCGCTGCTGATGCTCTACGAGCCGGTGAAGCGCCTCACCGGCATACACAACATCTTCCAGCAGGCGCTCGGCGCGTCTCAGAAGGTGTTCGAGTATCTGGACCGGGAAGAGGTGGTGAGGCAGAAGCCCGGCGCTCGGAAGCTGGACAAGTTCCGCGACTCGATCCGTTTCCACAACGTCAGCTTCCGCTATCCGACTTCGCCGAATGGTTTCGCGTTGCATGGCATCAATCTGGACGTGAACGCCGGCGAAGTGGTGGCGCTGGTGGGGCCGAGCGGCGCGGGCAAGACCACGCTCGCCAACTTGGTGCCGCGTTTCTACGATGCCAGCGAAGGCTCGGTTTCGATTGACGGCCTGGATCTGCGCGATGTGGAATTGGCTTCGCTTCGCGCGCAGATCGGTATTGTGGCGCAGGACCCGTTCCTGTTCAACAATACCGTCGCCAACAACATCCGCTACGGGCGCCGCGCGGCCACCGACGAAGAAGTACGCGAAGCCGCGCGCAACGCGTTAGCCGAGGAGTTCATCGAACGTCTGCCGGAAGGCTACGCGACCATCATCGGCGAGCGCGGCGTGAAGTTGAGCGGCGGTCAGCGGCAGCGCATCGCCATCGCCCGCGCGCTGCTGAAGAACGCGCCCATCCTGATTCTGGACGAAGCTACGTCGCATCTGGACACCGAATCGGAAATGCTGGTCCAGGCCGCGCTGGGCAACCTGATGGCGAATCGCACGGTTATCGTGATCGCGCACCGTTTGTCCACCATCCGGCGCGCGGACAAGATTGTTGTGATCGACCGTGGCCGCATCACCGAGACCGGCACGCACGAAGTGCTGGTGGATGGCGGCGGCATTTATCAACGCCTGCACGAACTACAGTTCCTGGAGGCAGACCCGCTGGAGAACTCATGAGCGCACCGCGAAAACCACTGCGCAGTATGACCGGCTTCGCCCGCGTCCGCAAGACCACGCCGCGCGGCGAATTCACCGTCAACATGAAGAGCCTGAACCACCGTGGCCTGGATCTGCATTTGCATTTGGCCGCGGCGCTCGAGCCCTGCGAGGGCCGTCTGCGCGAGGTGGTGAAGCGGCACGTGGCGCGAGGCTACCTGCAGTTGACCATGGGCTTCACTCCGACGCGGGCCGAAGATCTGCCCGCGCTCAATACGGCGTTGCTTGAGTCGTACCTGGCGGCGTTCCGGTCGGCGAAAGAAAAGTTCGGCCTGAGCGGTGAGCCGGATTTGAACGTCGCGCTGCGCATTCCGGGCATGTTCGCCGAAGCCGCGGGCGAACACGACGACGAACAGGTGGCCGCGGATGCGGAAGCGGTGTTGGCCGAAGCGCTGGTTGCGCTGAACGCGTTCCGCGAACGCGAAGGCGCCGAGTTGGCCGCCGTGCTGCGCGAGCGCACTGCATCGCTCAAGGCGACAGCCGGAGAACTCGAGACCATACGCGCGGGCGCCGTTCCGGCCTTTCAGGCGCGGCTCGAAGAACGGCTCGCCGAACTGTTGAAGGGTGTGGGCGTGGAACCGCAGCGTTTGGCGCAGGAAGCCGCCCTGCTGGCTGACCGCAGCGACATCGGCGAGGAAGTGGCGCGGCTCAAAATTCACGCCGGCCAACTTGAAGCCCTGCTCGTCGAAGGCGGCGAAGCCGGCAAGAAGCTCGACTTTCTGTTGCAGGAAATGAATCGCGAGGCCAATACCGTTTTGTCGAAGACCTCCGGCATCGGTGACACTGGCCTGCGCGTCACCGAGCTGGCGCTTTCGGCGAAGGCGGACATTGAGAAGATCCGGGAACAGGCGCTGAACCTCGAATGACAGCCGTGTTCATCATCTCCGCGCCTTCGGGCTCCGGCAAGTCGACGCTGGTTGCCCGGCTCATGGCAGACGTGGCCCATCTGCACTTTTCGGTGTCCTACACCACGCGCGCCCCGCGCGGGCACGAAAAGCCTGGTGAAAGCTACCACTACATCAGCCGGGAGGAGTTTGAGGCCGCCATCGCGCGGGACGAATTCCTGGAATACGCCGAGGTTTTCGGCAACTACTACGGCACGCACCGCTCGGAACTGGACAAAGCCCGCGCGCAGGGCGCCGACCTGGTGCTCGACATTGACGTCCAGGGTGCGCGACAATTAAAGGGTAAGATCCCGGATGCCATAAGCATCTTCATCCTGGCACCATCCCGCGAGATATTGGAAACGCGTTTACGTGCGCGCTCGGAAGATGCCGAGCAGGTCATTGAGCGCCGTCTGCGGGAAGCCGCCAGCGAAATCCGGAACTACGAAGCGTACGATTATATCCTGGTGAACCGGGAAGTCGGCGCCGCGGCCGATCAACTGGCCGCCATCGTGAAAGCGGAACGTATTCGCCGCTGCCGGATGGAAGACGAAGTTCGTCCCATCCTGGCCAGCTTCGAAGCCTAGGCCATTCGAATATGCCCGACAAGATTCTGAGAAGCAACAACAACAACGTGATTCCGGACGATCAGGAATCCAGCACCTACCGTTTCATCATCGTCGCCGCCAAGCGCGCGCGGCAGTTGCAGGGCGGAGCGCGCTCCTACCTGCCCACCACCTCCAAGAAACCCACCGTGGCGGCCATGGAAGAAGTGCGCCGCGGCTTGGTGAAGTACGAGGATCGTGGCCAGGCCTCCGAAGCGGAGACCCTGCCGGAAGAAACACTCTAACGCCATGAACGTGGTACTCGGCGTGGGCGGCGGCATCGCGGCCTATAAGGCCGCTGAGTTGGCCCGCGCGCTTGCGCAACGGGGCGCCAGTGTTCAGGTGGTGATGACCGAAGCGGCCTGCCAGTTCGTGCAGCCGCTCACCTTCGCCGCGCTCACCGGCAAGAAGGTGCTCACCAATATGTTCGATACCGAGAGCGCCATCGAACATATCCGAGTGGCCGAAGAGAATTCGCTGATGGTGGTCGCTCCGGCGACGGCCAATCTGCTCGCGAAATTCGCGCACGGCATCGCGGACGATTTTCTCTCAACGCTCTATCTGGCCTTCACCGGACGTGTGCTGCTCGCGCCCGCCATGAACACGCATATGTGGCAGCATCCGGCCACGGTGGCGAATCTGGCAATTCTGCGCGCGCGCGGTAACGCCGTGGTGGAGCCGGAAGCCGGACCGCTGGCGTGCGGCATGGTCGGGCCGGGACGTTTGGCCGATCCCGAGAACATCGCCGAAGCCGCCATGCAACTGTTGGAGGAAAAACGCGATCTTGACGGCGAAACGGTGTTGATTACCGCCGGGCCGACGCAGGAACCGCTTGATCCCGTGCGCTACATTTCAAATCGATCGAGCGGCAAGATGGGCTACGCGCTGGCGGAAGCCGCTGTTGCGCGTGGCGCTGAAGTGGTGCTGGTCAGCGGGCCAACGCAACTCACGCCTCCCAAAGGTGCGAAGTTGGTTCCCGTGACCACGGCCGTTGAGATGCGCGACGCGGTAATCGAGAATCTGGAGCCAGCCACCATCATCATCAAGGCCGCCGCCGTGGCCGACTACCACCTGGCGCGCGTGCCCGATCAGAAAGTGAAGAAGACCGCCGCGCGGCTTTCGCTGGATCTCGATCCCACGCCCGACATCCTCGCCGAATTGGGCCGCAAGAAAGGTGACCGTCTGTTGGTCGGCTTCGCAGCCGAAACCGAGCGCCTGGTGGAGGAAACACGCCGCAAGCTCAAGAGCAAGAATTGCGACATGGTGGTGGGCAATCTGGTCAATCAGGAAGGTGTGGGTTTCGATTCTGATTCGAACGAAGTAGTGGTAGTGACGGCCACCGGAGAAACCGTCGAACTCGCGCGTGCAAGCAAACGCGAAATCGCCGGCCGGATTCTCGACGAGATCATCAAACTGCGCCTGGCGCTGCACTCCGCGCGATGAACCGCGATCAACTGCGCCAATATCTGAGCTTCTACCAGGACCTGGGCGTGAAGTCCATCTATCGCCGCGAGAGCGCGGCGCGGGCTTCGGCGCCGGAGCCCGCACACGAACCCGCGCCCGCGGTGATCGAATCCGCACCTGGACCCGCGCCCGCATTGTTTGAGGAAACGCCTGTGCCTTCGGAAGAAACGCTCGTGCAGATCAGCGCCGAAATTGGCGATTGCCACCGCTGCGGGTTGAGCGCGGGCCGCAACAAGATCGTCTTCGGTGTCGGCGACGAGAAATCGCCAATCGTCTTCGTCGGCGAAGGTCCGGGCGCGGACGAAGACGAGCAGGGCATTCCGTTCGTCGGCCGCGCCGGGCAACTGCTGACGCAGATGATCGAGAACACCGCGCACAAAGAAGGCATCCCGCTCAAGCGCGCCGACGTCTACATCTGCAACGTGGTGAAGTGCCGCCCGCCGGGGAACCGCACGCCGCTGCCGGAAGAAATGGAAACGTGCGGTCCGTTCATGTTCCGCCAACTCGCCGCCATCAAGCCGAAAGCGATTTGCGCGCTGGGCGGAACGGCGGCCAAGGCGCTGCTCAACCGCAAAGAGGGCGTCACGGCGATGCGCGGAAAATGGTTCAAGTGGCGCGACATTCCGGTGATGGTGACCTATCACCCGTCCTACCTGCTCCGGCCGTACAATCAAAACGCTAAGCGCGAAGCGTGGGAAGATCTGAAGAAGCTATTCCATTTCGTTTATGACTGAGCGGCGTCGCGGGTTGTTTCTGAACTTCGAAGGCATGGACGGCTGCGGCAAGACCACGCAGGCGCGTCTGGCGGCCGAACGTTTGCGCGAGGCGGGCTACGAAGTGCTGGAGAGCGTCGAGCCCGGCGGCACGCCGATCGGCCAGCAGGTGCGGCGCATTCTGCTCGATCCGGCGAACGACGCGCTCTGTTCACGCGCCGAGCTGCTGCTGTACTTCGCCTGCCGCGCGCAGAACGTCGAACAGTGGGTGGCGCCGGCACTCACGCGCGGAGCCATCGTTATCACCGACCGCTTCACGGATTCCACCATGGCCTATCAAGGCTACGGGCGCGGGTTGGGCCGTGAAGTGGTGCTCACGCTCGATCGCATCGCGTGCCAGGGTGTTTCACCGGACCTCACCGTCATTGTCGACATCGATCTCGACACCAGCCTGAAGCGCGCACGCTCGCGCAACTCCACCGTCGCCGGCAACGATCAGACGCGCATGGACGAGCAGGCCGCGGAGTTCTATCAGCGCGTCCGCGCGGGCTATCAGGACATGGTGCGCCTGGAGCCGCAACGCTTCGCCGTCGTCGATGGACGCGGCGACATCGACACCGTGGCGCGCGCCGTGTGGGAAGCCATCCAGGGGAAGTTGCCTCCGCATGCTTGATGCGTTCCAGGGAAACCGTCCGGTGGTCGAAGCGCTGACGCGCATGATCGAATCGGAACGTATTGCGCAGACACTCCTGCTGGACGGGCCGGAGGGCGTGGGCAAGGCCACGCTCGCGCGCCGGTTCGCGGCGCGGCTGATCGGCCACGCCGAGAAGATCGAACTGGACGACCTGAGCCTGGAGCACAACACCACCATCATCGAAGAGCGCGAAAAATGGCCTTCGGAAAAGCGCGTTGATGATCCGCTGTTGTTCAGCTCGCATCCGGACTTCGTCACTTTTCCGCCCGACGGCCCCTTGCGTCAGATCTCGATCCAGCAGATGCGTCTGCTCAAGGAGCGCGCGCAGTACAAGCCGCTCAAAGGTGCTTGGCGCGTGTTCTTGATCGATCACGTGGACCGCGCTGGCGAGCAGGCGGCCAACTCGCTGCTGAAGACGCTCGAAGAACCGCCAGAACATTTGATCCTGATGATGACGGCGGAAAACCCGTTCGACCTGCTGCCGACGATCCGTTCGCGCGCGGTGCCGTTTCACATGGGGCGGCTGAGCGAAGACGAGATGCGCTCTTTCGCCGCGGCGCGCGGATTGGACCAATCTGAACGGCGTCTGGCGCTGGCCGCGGGCAGTCCCGGTATGGCGCTGGCGATCGATCTGGAAGATTACGACAAGCGCCGCGCCGCCATGCTGGCGCTGCTCGCTGCCGCCTGCGGCGAAGCCGAATTCGGCATCTGGACCAAGCACGCCGAATCCATCGCCTCGCGCAAGACCGAGAAGCTCGAACAGTATCTGAAGGTGCTATACCTGCTGCTCGGCGACGTGCTCGCGCTGCAATATGGCACCGGAGAACTACGTAATCCCGACATCCGTTTGGCGCTACAGGCACTGGCCACGCGCGTGCGTTTCGAATGGATTCGCAAAGCCGTTGCCAAAGTGGACGAGTTGATGGACCTGCTGCGCCGCAACATCCAAAAGAGCATCGCTCTCGACGCACTAGTGGTCGAGTTGCGGTCGCTGTAATACTACCTCGGCACCGGAAACGAAAGAACTTTCTTTTTCACCTGCTCCCAACGGCGGTAATCCGGATCGCAGGGCGCGATCATCAGCGCGGGTTCCTCAATGTTCAGCTTGCCGCCGATTTGATTGTAGTAGGCGACAAAGCGCGCGCTTTCGGTGTAGTGCATCTGACCGCCCGAGCGCAGCAGCGCGGCGCGTTCGGCCAGGCGCTTGTCCAAACCTTCCACCCATTTGAAGTGATGCACCTGCGCGTAGCACTGCCGCGCCGGGCAGGCGCGTCCGGCCAGAGCATGGTGTTGGCCGCGCATCACGGGTAGCGCGCCTTTTACCGCCACTACCTTGCGCGGATCGCCGCCCAGAATCGGAAAGCTGAGAAACCCTCCCAACGGAAATTGATCCGCGATGGGTTGGTCTGGAACAATCGCGGGGAATCCGCCATCGGCGGCGATGCGATCCACGAAACAACCGCGCACGTAGTCGAAGCCTTGTTCGTCGCACTCCTTCAACACGTCGCGCAACGCGCCGGGGTAAACCTGAAGCTCGTCCTGATCGGCCAGCACGAACCAGTCATTCGGATACTGCTCGCGTTGGCGCGCGTAAAGGCCCTGAAGCACCTGCTGCCAGTTGCCTACCGTCACCGACGCCACGCCGCAGCCGAACCGTTGCGTGATCTGTTCAACCTCTTCGCGCACCGGATCGTCTTCGCGGGAAAGGTGCGTGTTGACGAAGAAACTCTCGATGCCGAGCGAGCGGTAATGCTCCAGCATGAACGGCAGCGCTTTGACGTAAGCGCCTACGACGGTGACCAAGTGAATGTTCATCGCGGCCTCTTGGGTTGGTCCAGCACGCTGCGGAAGAAGTCGACGTAGCGCGCCGCGAGCGTCTTCCGTTCGTACATGCGCGCGGCTTCGCGCGTGCGCGCCACGGCATCGTTGTAGAACGTTTCGTCGAAGGCGAGTTTCACGATCACATCGAGCCACGGTTCGACGGCTTCGGCCGCCACCGGCCGCTGCGATTGCACCGTCAGGTCCGCCGGCAACGGTAGCACGAAACCGGCGCCACCCGCACTTTCCGCCAGACCGCCGCGGTCGCTCATCAGCACCGGCACGCCGTTCACCAGCGCCTCGGCCACGACGCGTCCCGACGGTTCTTCCCACACCGAAGGCACCAGCAGCACGCGCGTGGCGGTGAAGATGTCGCGCGGCTTGGGAACCGGCGGGGCGATCATGACGTTTTCATGGCGCGTCAGATCGAAGCCGCCCAGCAATCCCGCGTGCGCCACCATGCCCGCCGTGCCGCGGCTCTCAATGGCGAGCAGCGCAATGTTGGGATGTCGCGTGCCGATCTCTTCGGCCAGACGTGCGAAAAAGAACAGCCCCTTTTCGACCGATGGATTCACCATGGTGACGAAGATGGGGTCCCGCTCCGGAGCCACGACGTCATCGAAATCCACCGGCGTCGGCAGCGGCGTGCTCTCGATGCCGATTGCCTCGCGATAGCGCCTCGCCATGAATTCGCTGGGCGTCAGCACGGCATCGATGTGGTCGAAAAACGACGGCATCATGTAGGCCATGTTAAACACACAGAAGGCCACGCGGCACCCCGCCAGGTGCGCGCGGCGATGACGCCGCAGATCGCCGTCCATGCCGCCGTAGGTGAACAGAATGTCGGGCGCGAAGCTGGCGAGTTCTTCGTCGAACAGATGATCGAATCTGCGCCCGTGCGTTGCCTCCCAGCCTATGACGGGAAAACGCCCGGTGTCGAGCAGCGTGTAGTGTATGCCGCGCTGTGTGAAGCGGAACTCGCGGAAGTTGCTCGAGGAAGCGGGCTTCACGGCGACGTCGATCCCTTGGCCGCGAAGGTATTCGAGCGGATCGGCCTTTGTGCCGCGTTCGGTCGCGGTAGTGGCCACGGCGCGTACTTCGAAGCCGGCCTCGAAAGCCATCTCGCAAGCCGTCTGCGCCGTGCGCGCGGCGCCGCTCGAAGCATCCTGCGGCATTTGCGGAAGCGCCATCAGGATACGAGGTTTCATGGGGAGATCTTACTCACGTGCGGAAACAGGAAGGGAGCCGGGACCGCCGCGACAGCGGTCCCGGTGAATCATCAAATTGTTTCAGGCGCGCCCGCGCCGGCCGATCTTCCAGCCGAGCAGCGCCAAGCCGCTCGCCAGCAATCCCATGCTGGCTGGTTCCGGAACTCCCGAAGTTTCGTCGGGCATTGCGTTAAAGTCGATGGAGTTCTGCGGCACGTTGACCGTCACCTGGCCACTGCCGCTCGACGTCCACAGAATGTTGAGATCGGTTCTGACATTCAGGTTGGTTCCCGCGGCAACACCTGTCGTGGTGGTGATGCTGGTTGTCCCCGAAAACGTTCCGGCGCCCGAACCCAGAACCGACACGTAGCCCGGATCGATGGGACTGGAGTCCGTGGACAACGAAAACATGATCCCCCACGCGCCGACACTGACGCCCGGATCCGTGGTGCCGATCTCGAATTCGTACGTAATGGGAATTACCGTATTCGCCAACAGGCTTCCGATGAGTGCTCCACTGCTCGATAGAACCAACGAACTTGTTCCTCCGGATGTGCCCGGAAGCGTAACCGGCCCGGTGGTGTAGAGTTTGATGCCCGAAATGGAATTCAACTGGCTCAACTGCGCCGCTCCGCCGGCACAGAAGCTCCCGTCGGGTCCGTTCGACGCATAGCAGTATGGCTCGCTGTCCACCGGCATGGTTACCGACGGGTCCATGGTGATCGCCTGCATGTTGGCGGCGGCGGCCAGTGGCATTACCACCAGCGCCGTTTTACAAGCGGCAGACTGCATGAACCGCTTTGCCTTTTCCAAATAGTTGACCTGCTGCAAAATCTTCCTCCTCCAACACAGTCCAAAGTCGCGTGCGTCTGTGCGCCGCGACGCTTTCAGACAGTCGCACGATTCTATCACGGTTTTTCGGTCTGAAAGTTGCCTTGCGATCCTGACTTGCATAAACTCATTTAGAAGGTTAGTCTGGAGCTTTCATGCGGAAAATGATCCAGTTTAAATCGCGGTACACATCCGGCCTCGCGATGCTCTTCGTGCTGTTGACCGTGGTATTGACGGGCGCCTCCTGCAAACGAGCCAACAAAGGCAGCGCTCGTGTATTTCGGACCGGCGAACAAGCTCAAGTCGGCCAATTGGTGTTCACGGTGCTGGACGCGGAATGGCGGCCGCAGATCGATGGCGACGGCGCGCCCAAGTATCCCGCGAACCGCTTCCTGGTGGTACGGATGACGATTACCAATAGCGGAGCAACCGAAACGACCATACCGCACCTCAGCATCCAGAACGCGCAAAGCAAGGTCTTCCCGGAGTTCGCCGAGGCTGGCGGCGTTCCAGAGTGGTTCGGAGTGCTGCGGCGCATCCGTCCCGTGGAGACTTTGCAGGGATCCATCGTTTTCGACGTCCCCGTCGGTGCATACCAACTCCGCGTGACCGACGACTTCGAACACGCCGACGAGAAGTACGCCGTGGTTGAGATTCCCCTGCGAATGGAACCGGAAACCCCGGCGGCGCCGGTGACCTCCGTGCCGGAAGCTCCGGCCAAGTAGCGAGACCAGCGAACACACGCCATGGCCCTGGCGAATCTGGTTGCGGCGTTTGTACTGGCGATGGCCGCTCCGCCACAGCCGGCCGCCAAGCTCGCCGTCGAGTACATCGCCCTGCATCAATTCGACGGGGGGCCGGCGTTGCCCGCGAGTTACACGTTCGTGCCGGGTGAGACCGTCTTCTTCACTTTCGCGGTCGAAGGCTTCAAGCCGGGCGAGTCCGGTGAGATCAAGCTAAGCTATGTAGCCACGCCCGCCGACGAAAAGAAAGTCCCGCTGGTCGCTCCGTTCACCGGCAAGCTCGAAGCCGAACTGGCTCCCGAGGACAAGCAGTGGCATCCGAAAGCCCGCCACGAATTCATGTTGCCGTCGTATCTGGAACCCGGCACCTACCGGTTGACGGTCACCGTCAAAGATGAGTTGGCTTCGAGCGAGGCCACCGCCACCATTCCGTTTCAAGTGCGGGGGGCGAAGATCGAAACCGCCGCTTCCATCACCGCCCGTAACTTCCGTTTCCTGCGCTCGGAAGAAGATGGTGAAGGGCTGGCGGTGCCGGTCTACCGTCCCACCGACGCGGTTTGGGCGCGTTTCGAAATCACCGGCTACAAGCTCGATGAAAAGAACCGTTTTCAGATCGAATACGGCCTGGCGGTGTTGAGTCCTTCCGGCAAGGTGCTGTTTTCGCAGCCTAAGGCCGCCGCCGAGACGGAACAGCCTTTCTATCCGCGCCGCTGGATTCCCGGCGTGCTGAGTCTGACCGGCCGGGCCGACACCAAGCCCGGCGAATACACTCTGGTAGTCACCGTCCGCGATCTGATCGGCAAGCAAACCGGCGAAAGCCGCCATCGGTTTCGCGTCGAGTGAGAAAATCCCGCCGCCGCGCCACTCTTTTTCTTGGCATTGTTTCGCACACGCACGGCGGCTGTGTTTGGCATCGATGCTCATCCGATCGATGTCGAAGTCGATATGTACAATTCCGGCACCGCACGCGACTTTGTCGTGGTGGGGATGCCCGATACGGCGGTGCGTGAAAGCCGGGAGCGCATCAAGAGCGCGCTCATCAATGCCGGCTTCGGTTATCCCAACAAGGCCGTCACCATCAACCTGGCGCCCGCCAACGTGCGCAAGGAAGGCGCGGGTTTCGATCTTCCCATGGCCGTGGGGATTCTGGGCGCCATGGGGTTCACGCCGCGTACGGAACAGTACTTATTCGCGGGCGAACTCTCGCTCGACGGCGGTGTCCGGGCTGTGCGCGGCGTGTTGCCGATGGCCGTCTGCGCCCGCCAGCAAGGCATCGCCAACCTGATTGTGCCGCGCGAGAACGCCGCGGAAGCCTCGGTGGTCGAGGGCGTGCACGTATTCGGCATCGAGCACGTCGCCGAAGCCGTGCGCTTGCTGACACAGCCCAGCCAGTTCGCACCGCACGCGGCCGCGAACGCGGCGCGCGTTCAGGAAGGCGCCGACCCCGGCATCCCGGACTTTGCTGAAGTACGCGGCCAGACCACCGCCAAGCGCGCTTTGGAGGTGGCTGCCGCCGGAGGCCACAACGTGCTCATGGTCGGCCCGCCCGGCTCGGGCAAAACCATGTTGGCACGCCGGCTGGCGGGCATCCTTCCACCACTCGCTTTCGAAGAGGCGCTCGAAACCACCAAGGTTCACAGCGTGGCCGGCATTCTGCCGCAAAATGCCGGACTGCTGGCGGCGCGGCCGTTTCGCGCGCCGCACCACACCATCTCGGACGCCGGCCTGATCGGCGGAGGATCCGGCACGCCGCGTCCGGGTGAAGTGAGCCTGGCGCATAACGGCGTGCTGTTTCTGGATGAACTGCCTGAATTTCCGCGCAATGTGCTCGAATTGTTGCGTCAACCGCTCGAAGAAGGCGGCGTCACGTTGGCACGCGCGCAGATGACGCTGAGTTTCCCGTCGCGCTTCATGCTAGTGGCGGCCATGAATCCGTGTCCATGCGGCTTCTACGGCGACTCGACGCGCGAATGCCGCTGCACGGGCGGCATCATTCAACGCTACCTGGGAAAGATCTCCGGGCCGCTGCTGGATCGCATCGACCTGCACATTGAAGTGCCCGCCGTGCCGTATCAGGAACTGCGCAGCCGCAGCGACGGCGTGTCCTCGGCGGAAATCCGCGAACGTGTCGAACGCACCCGCGCGACGCAGGCCGCGCGGGGCTTCTACAACGCGCTCATCCCGCAACGCCTGCTACGCGAACTCTGCGCGCTGGACGACGCGGGCGAGCGCACACTCGAACTGGCGGTGCGCCGCATGGGACTATCCGCCCGCGCGCACGACCGCATTCTGAAAGTCGCCCGCACCATCGCTGATCTGGCCGGTTCGGAACCCGTACTCTCGCGCCACCTGGCCGAGGCCGTGCAGTACCGGAGCCTGGATCGGAATTATTGGAGTTGACGTGGGCCCGGTGTGAGCCGCCAGGTTTCAGCGTCACAGACAGTATTTCATGTCCGTGACTCAGTACAAGGAGATTACCATGCTAAGTGTTTGAAATCACACAGTAAATATTCTTGCTCTTTCCGTGGAAAAGCGGAGTAGAATCCCAGGTATCGATGGTCCTCCGCAGGCCATCCTGGAAAAACTGGAAAGGAGGGTGCAGATGCCTGCAAAACTTTTGCTGGTTGGAATCAACGACTACGCCCCAGCCGGGGCCGGCGGCCCCGACCTCCGCGGCTGTGTAAACGATGTACGTGATGCCTGGGACACGTTCGTGAACGTGCTACGGATCGCGCCTCCAATTCCTCGTTATACGCGGGTCCTCACAGACAGCCGCGCCACCCGGGAGAAGATCATGACTGGCCTGAAATGGTTGCTCACGCCCGAGGCCGGCATCGAACGGCTTGTCTTCTACTACTCGGGACACGGCTCGTGGGTGGTTGACACCAATAGAGACGAACCTGACGGACGCGACGAGACGATTTGCCCGCATGATTTCGCCACGGCGGGCATGATTGTCGACGACGAATTCCGTTCGCTCTTCTCGTCACTGAAGCCCGGAATCACCTTGGAGGTCGTTTTCGATTCCTGTCACTCGGGAACGGTCACCAGAGAGCTGGATCTCATGAGGGCCGCAACCACCGAGCAACAGGTGACCGTCCGCTATATCGAGCCTCCGGTTGATCACTCGATTTACTTTGAGGCCAACCCGTCGCTCCCGTTGAAGGGGCTCCTGCGCTCAACCGCCACCAAGCAGGTCGTGCCTGTTCCGGGGATGAATCACATCCTCTGGGCAGCTTGCCGCGATGACCAGACCGCCGCCGAGACCGCTATCGGCGGAACCCAGCGCGGCGTCTTCTCCTACTGCTTCTTCAAGGCGTTGCGGCGCGCGGGATTGACCGTAGTGCGGAGCCAACTGGATGCTATCGTTTGCTCGGCGATCCGGCGGATGGGCTATAACCAGGTTCCTCAGCTCGAGGGGAATGCCTCTGAGGTAACGCAGCCGATCTTTCGCGGTGTCAAGGTGGCGGGTACGAGCGCGGCAGCGGGCCGGTAACTAAGTGCCGGCGCGAGCGCGTGCACTTCGCCTCCGCGATGCGGATTGAAGCGAACAGAAAAGCGGCTGAGCTCCGTCTCTCAACCGCAAAGGGTGAGGTGTACCCCGCCGTTCGAGCGAATTGCTGGACCTGGCGCCGGGCTCTTCTACTTGACTGCGATGGTGACATCGCTTGAACTACTTGCGGTTCCGGCCGTCAGCGTGACTGGCGCGGCAGGTCCAGGCATGATGTTCTTCGGGACCATGGCGGTCACCTGTAACAGCCCGGCAGGCTGACCCGGTACCGAACGGACGCTTCGCACGGTCGCCGCTACGTCCGCGATCTTCACCGCAATGGGAAGAACCGGCTGGTATGTATCATCCCGCATTAGCTCTCCGGTGACTCCCGACGGTACGGTTTGTCCCGCACCGGTCACAAAGAATGTAACGGCATCGCCGCGAGCGACGGCGTTGGTTTCGGAATTCGCCGTGTTGTCCGGGTTAAAGGCGCGTGCCTGTCCTCGACCGCTTCCGTCCGCCGTGAAGAGAGCCGGCGCGGCAGCCACCACCGGCACACCCGTAGTGAATCGCATGCCGTCGTGCTCGACCGAGACAACGGCCGCCGTCTTTCCTTCGATTTCGTAGGGCACCACGGCATTGATTTGTGTCGGCGACGCATATAGCAACGGTGCCGGCACACCGTCGAACAGAACGCGTGATCCTCCCAAACTGGTAGACACACGGCCGTGCTCGTCCAATTGCAGCGAGGCGGGCTCCGCGGGGCCAAGATTCAATCCAAGGATTGTGACGAGTTCGCCGGGAACAACGGGGCCGCGAACCATGGATGCCGCATTTACGATCGACGCGGTCAGTGTCATGCCCCGCTGTGCGCGGGGTACCGAAGTGTTTGGTGTGACCGTGAAAACCACTGGGATCGCGGTGAGCACAGGCGAATCGGCCGGCGCGCGAATTTGTAGCGAACCCTGGTAGGTGCCGGGCGGGAGACTGGTCGCGTCCGCGTTTACCGTTAACGAACCCGCTTCAGAGCCGACGGTGGTGGAAGTCGTCAGCCATTTGACGCCATCGCCCGTTGTCGCCGACACGACCTGAATACTGATGGGTCCGTTGGAGCCGGTGACCGAGAGGAGTTGAGATGCCTTCTTCCGGCTAGGCGCCGAAACCGCGATGCTGCTTGGTGTGAAAGACACGGCCGGCGTTTCGGCCCACACTACCAAGGTGACGGGCAACTGTCCCGGCGAATAGTGGGTTGATCCCGAGACACCGAAAGTGACGGTGCCGCGATAGACACCGGCTTTGAGTCCGCTGGCGCTCGCCGAAACGGAAAGACCACCGTAACCGCCATCATTTGCCGTCCGGGCTGATAGCCACCCGAGGTTCCCCTCGGTTTCCGCTTTGATGTCATCGCAACTATAGCTGACCAGGACGAACTGCGAACTCGGCGCGGTCGCCCCCTCTTTCGCCCAGAGAGTGATTGCCGAAGGGGTGGCGGCTATTAAGGTCGTCCATTTCGCGTTGGTTACGACCATGTTCACCGGTTGCCGTACGGTGTTAGAGGGGCCGGAGACGTAGATACTGCCAATCTCGCTTCCTCGCGTTGAGCCCGGATTCACGTAGACACTCAGTACCGCGGGCGTGGTCCCCTGCATTGGGCTCACCGACAACCAATCCCCCCCGTTCGTCCCTTTCACTTTCACCGAAAACGGCGTTCCGTCCGCGGTGCCCTTGACCAGAATCTTCGCGGGACCGCGCGAGTCGATTGAGTCGTTAACCGAAAAGTAGATGTAGCTCGGAGCGTCGAGCGACACTGTGGATCCAGCTACACGAAAGATAAACGAGAACGACTGCGGCAGCAGTGTGTCCTCTTGGGGGGTAACAGTTACGGTCGCCTTGTAGTCCCCTGGGGGCACCCGGGGATCGGCGGCCAGCTTGATTTGCGGGGCGCAAGGAGTGCTGGCACAAGCCAAATTACTCACCGTCGTAAGAGTCAGCCATTGCCCGCCCTCGGTCGTCGAGGTCACGGAAAAAGGTACGGCCCGATTCCATTCGACCGTTGCACGCGCCTCCAGTGGAGCGGCTCCGGCCGTCCCTAGCCAGCATGGGAGCGCGGTTGATGCCGAATCGGCTTCAGCGTTGCAGGTCTGGCCGGGGCCATTCCACGTAACCTTCAGG
>CAZDIZ010000005.1:19847-25207 GCA_964505625.1 uncultured Solibacteraceae bacterium
AGCATACCCCGCCTCCATTGTGGTGCCAAGGAAGGCTTTGAAATGGGTTTGTTGGGGAAAGATCGGCTGTTTAGCCCAGCCTGAGAGAAACCCTCCCGTTTCCGTCTTTCGGAACAAAGCCGGGTAGAAGTCCGCGAGTGCGCCATCCGCGTTCTTTATCAGCACGCGACGTCCGGTCAGGTCTGCCGGGACTGCTATCGTGGCATCAATGGCCTGAGGCCCCAGATACGCGATGGAAGAGAGGGCGACTCCCTCGATTTCGACCGCGCTGTCGGCGGTAAAGCCTCTTCCGGCCAGGTGCACTCTAGTGCCTGCGGGGAGGAGTCCGCCTCCCGGGGTGACGCTGTCTATGGAAAACGCGCCACCCACTCTAAATAGAGTGGGTATTCCCTTAAGGGTGTATTGGTAGCCGAATGCGTCCGTGCAGCCGACCGGATTTCCCAAGAAATCCGTCGAAGGTATGCTAATGACGGTCGTCGCACCGCTCACAGCATTCGGTAGTACCGGCACAGTAATGACAAGCATCGGCGTTCCCGGCAATTGGCCGAGCGCACCCGAATCGGAGCCAATGCTCGTACGTAAACGATTGTCGGAAATCAGCGTCGTGCCGAACTGATCGCCTGTTGCGCTGAAAGTATCGACGGCGGTCACCGGCCCGAAAACCGCCGGATCCAGTTCCATCGACACGTCGCAGGACGTGATCTGATGCGGTGCCGCGAGTGTGAGTCGTATCTGCGCCACACCGCCGGCGGCAACGCTGGGCGCCGAAAGAGAGTACGGCAATGGAAGTTTCGGAACCTGTGCCGCCGCGACACAGGCGGTGAACGTGGTCAGAAGGCTGCGCCATACGAAGAAGTACAGCTTACCGGTTACGGAGATCTTAAACGCCACAATTCACCTCCGTCCGAATTCTAACACGGCGACAGCAGGTTCAATACGACTAAGCCCCCTTGTACGGATGCACGTACGGCGCGCGATAGGCGCGCTTGAGTAGCGGTGTGGCTTTGGCGTTGTTCAGAATCTGTTCGGTCTTTAGATCCCAATTCACGGTGGTTCCCGTGCGGTAGGAGATCATTGCTAGTTGCACGGCGGTGGTGGACCACCAGGCATCCTCAGGTTGGCTTACCGGCGCGCGGCGAGTGCGGACGCAATCCAGGAAATCCGCCATAATCAGGGCGCCTGGATCGCATTTGGCTTCGACCACGCGGCGCTCTTTTCCTTTCTCGCGCGGAATTACCACCCAGCGGTAATCGGAAAGGAAAATGGTTTCCTTCTCGCCGTAGAAGAAGATTCCGTTGTTCACTTCCGGCGCCCATTCGGCCGCGCCCCACAGGCGATGGCGCCACATGAGCGGGCAACCGGCGAATTCGAAATGCGCGGTGAGCGTGTCGGGTGTGGTGATCTTGCCTTTCAACGCGTAGAGGCCGCCGGAGGCCGTGACGCGATGCGGCGTCTTCTCTCCCAGAATGTGCCGCGCGGCGTCGATCAGATGGATGCCCCAATCCACCAGGTGCCCATTACCGATGTTGGCTTCCAAACGCCAGCTCTTGTGTCCGACGGCGGGGCTGTAGGGCATCTTGGGCGCGGGACCGCACCACAGGTCCCAGTCGAGAGCGGGCGGCGGCGCTTGCGGCGTAGGATCGGGCGTCCCGGCCTGGAAGTGAATGTTCGCTTCCACCTGCACGATGCGTCCGGCATTGCCTTCGCGAATGTAACGGCCGGCTTGCTGGATGGCTTCAGCCTGGCGGCGCTGAAAGCCGATTTCGACGATACCTTTGCCGCGCTTGGCCGCATCGATCATGGCGCGGCCTTCGCGCACGTCGTAGGCCAGCGGCTTTTCGCAATAAATGTCCAGGTTGCGGCGGCAGGCCTCGATAAACGGTAGCGCGTGCCAGTGCGGCGGCGTGGCGATAATCACCGCTTGCAGGCCGGGTGTGTCCAGCAGTTCGCGGTAATGCTTGAACGTCTTGGGACGGCTGCCTTGTAGCTTCTCCACCTCGGCGGCCGACGCCGACAGATGGTCGCTGTCCACGTCGCACAGTGCGACGCACTCGACGCCTCCCACCTGGAACGCGGCCTTGAGATCCACCATGCCATACCAGCCGCAGCCGATGACGCCCAACTTGATTTTGGAGGGCGCTTGCGCGGCCACAGCGAGACTTGCCAGGAATTCGCGTCGATTTTGCATCAGTCCTATAATAGCCGCACAGTCCTGACGCTGGCGAAGGCGGAAGTTGCCGCGTAACTACCGCGCAATACGTGGCGGCGCCAACTGCGAGGCCGCCGTCGGCGATGGGCGGACCTTCAGGACCGCACTGGCGGCGAGCTTCGCGGCCGGGGTGATTTCGGACGATGTGATCAAAGCGGTTGCCGAGGGACCGTGAAATTGAAGCGCTTCAAACGCCGAGTAAGACGACCCCGTCACTTGCAGCTTAAAGACGCCCGCCGGCAGGCGCGGCATCACGTTGCGCAATAGATCCGCGTAGCTGCCGTAAAGTGGAACCGGTTTGGTGGTTGCCGTGGCGTATAGGTTGCCCGCGGCGTCGTAGACATTCAGTGTGTAGGTTCGCGGAGCCAAGCCCGCTGTGTCGAGGTTGCAGATCACAAAAGATACCGTGTCGGTTGAGCCGTCGTCCACGCCCGTCGAGGACCAACCGTAGCTGGTCTGCCAGTCCCAAACGACCGGCGCACTCAGCAACCACGGCTGCGCGGGCAGAGCCGAGTAGATTAGCTGTGCCTGGACCTGTGAACATGCGTTCTCGTTGGGACACTCGGCCAGCACGGTCACCGGCCCCTTCGCCGTGGCGCCATAGGACGGAGCTTGAGAGTGCAGCCCGAGGATGTCCAACGCCAGCGGCTGATTGGCATAGAGCGCCTTGCTCGCGTATGTCCCGTTGTAGACCGTGGCATCTCCCTGATAACGGAAATCCAACGTAGCGTCGGCCCCGTTGGCATCGGCGAAACTCAGTGTGTAGGCGACCGCCCACGATGGCGGAGCCGACACCCGGATGGAACTGGCCCAACCCGCGCCCGCGGCGTACCACGGCAGTGTTCCGTACACATAGCAGACATAGCCGCCGTTTTCTAAACGCCACGGCGTGCCCTTCGAATCCTGTCCATACGCTCCGCAGTTGAGGTTCGGGTCGGTCGACCAATAGGTTTGCGCATTCGAGGCAAACGCACTCAACAACAACAATCCCGCCATCCAAAAAGATCTGATAGACATGATGCAGTGTCTCCGTTCCATCTCGCGCCTTCAATCCTGGGCCGGTTTCGCGTTCCGCCCGTGGCGCGCCAGAAGTTCTTCCCGGTTCTGGCGCAGGTCCAATCCGGTGGGCGCGGCGGGATAGGGTTCGCTGCCCATCAGCCCTTTCCAGAGAATGCGGTTGTAAACCGCGAAATCGAAGCGGTCTTCGGATGCGAAGTCCATTCCCTTGGTCACTCTCGCCCAGTAGCTCGCATCGTGCGCGGGCTTGGGCACCAGCAGACCAGCAGGCTTGGGAGGCAGCGGCAGCCGCGTATTGTCGTAGAGAATGGGCGCGGGCGTGGCCGTGAAGGTCCAGGGGCTCGGCGACATATTGAAGATGTCGGCCATGGGTTTGGCCAGTGCGTCGTTCAGGTTCATCGGCGGAAGGCCCAGGACCTCTTCGATCGTCCGCACGAAATCGATGGTGTTGTACTGCGTGGAGACCAGCGCGCCTTGCTTCACATACGCGCCCGCCACGAACGCGATGCTGCGGTGCGAATCGATGTGGTCGCCGCCATCCTGCGCGTCGTCTTCAATCACGAAGATCAGAGTGTTGTTGGCATACTTGCTGTTGGCGATCTTCTGGACCAGCAAGCCGACGGCATAATCGTTATCGGCTTGCTGCAACTCCGGAGTGTTCACACCATCAATCGCGGTGTCGAAGCTTCCGGTGTGATCGTTCATGAAGCGCACCAGGCTCAACGCAGGCAGGCCTCCGGTGGGTTGCGGCCTTCTTCTCGGCGGAGACCGTTTCTCATCGGCCGCCGCGATTTGGGCTTCGAACTTGCCTGCTGCCTCTGGCAGGCGGTAGTCGGCATCGAACTCCCGCTCCCACTCCTTGAAGCGGTAGTAATCCGGAAACGCGGGATCGAAGCCGCGGAAGTACGGATCCGTGTAGGGCGCCAGGGAAACATTGGCCGGGATGGCCACCACGGTGCCGGTTGAGGCCGGGTAGCGCACCAGGGGAATAACGTAGTCGGCCGTGGAATAGCGTGTGGTGTCCACGAAGAACCCGTAGTTGCGAACCGTGAGCCCCGCTCGCATCGCGGCGTCCCACAGATAGCCGGTGTTTACCTGATTGTCCGGCCCATCCGGCGCGGCCACGTCGGTCTGGCCCGCCAGTAGATCCGGATCGTTGGGTGTGAAGGGATTGGCGGCCCGGCGCTCGCCAAGAGTCGGAAGGGCGACGTTCACGTTGCGGTTCAGGCCCTCGCTGTCCAGGCTCATGCCGCGTCCGGCGTAGGCCAGTGGGAACTGGCGTTCAATCACGTCGGGGGCGCGCGCTGAGGTGGCCCACGGCCAGCCGTCGTTGCTGACTTCGGCGGTGGCGTAGAAATTGTCGAGCGTGACGAAGGTTCGCGCCAGCTTGTGCTGATTCGGCGTGTACGCCTCGCCAAACTCGGCTAGGCGGGGATCGCCGTTGCCGATTCCCAGGTCGCCCAACACCTGGTCGTAGGTCCGATTCTCCTTGATGATGAAGATGACGTGCTGGATGCCACGGCGCACGGCCGCCATGACCGCGGCGTCGTTCGCGCTCAGCACGCTGGAGAAGCGGTTGTTGGTGGCCACCTGCGCCGTCAGCGTGGCGAGTTGCGCCGAACTTGGGCGCGGGAAGATCTGGAAGCCGGCTTTGATCAACTGCGGGTTGTACTGATTCGCACCCATGCAATTCGGCCGGGTGGGTGTGGTTGGCGTTGTCCCGTAGGCGTAACAGAAACCGGGATTCGCGCCCGTCGGCGACTTCCCGTTCACCACGTACACCGTGTTGCCGTCGCCGCTGAAGCTCACCGAGTTCGGGTACCAGCCGGTGGGAATCAGGCCCACCACTTGGCCGCCGCCGTTCGCGCCGCTCAGATCGACGACCGCGACGCAATTCAGGTTGCCGTTGGTTACGTAGAGCTGCTTCTCATCCGGCGAGAGCGTCACGCTGTTGGGGTTCGCGCCGGTGTATTGGGCCAACCGCGAAGGCATCACCGCCGCCGGCGAGATCACCGGAATGGTCGCGACGATCGCGTTCTTCGCGGTGTCGATTACGTCGACCGTGTCGGACTGGTCTTCGACGACGTAGACGAGCGACTGTGCCGCGTTCAGCGTCATCTTGCCTGGTTGGCCT
>CAZDIZ010000005.1:25307-32080 GCA_964505625.1 uncultured Solibacteraceae bacterium
GTGATCGAGTCGTTGTAGTAATTCGTCACCACCAGCGTCTTGCCGTCACTGGAAATTGCCACGCCGGCGGCGCAGGGCTTCACGGCGACCTGGCTGTTGATTTTGGTCAGCGCGGCGTCCGGCGGCACGGCCAGGCCTAGGCCCGCGCTATGGCCCAGCGCAAGCGGCGTGTTGCCGGATTCGCCCCAATAGCCGGAAGCGTTCAGGTTAATGATGTGAACATTGTCATCGCGCCCGCCGGACACGTAGAACGCCGTGCCGGACGGATCCCACGCAATCCCGTTATAGGTGTTGGGGATTTGCACGACCTGCTTTTTGACGGGCGCGGATGTCGAGATGTCGTAGACGAAGACATACTCGTTCGAATCCGGCATGTACGGCGCGGGGCTGTTGACGTTGTAGATGCGGTTGTACCCGCTGGTAAGAACCAGCAGTGTTTTGCGATCGGGGCTCACCGCCGTGGTAACGGCCTGCCCGGCCAACCACTTGGGATAGTCGGCCAGATCGGGGTTCAGGGCTTCGAACCGGGCATTCGGAGGCGCCAGCGGGGTGATCTGTTGGCCCATGTTGGGCAGAAGTTGGGCGTCGGACTGCGCATGGGCCACCGCGCCCGAAAGAACCAGTGCCAGCGCCAGTCCAGCCGCCGCAAACGTGGAACGCTCGTGAACGTATCTTGTCATTGATTTGGGCTCTTCGGTGATTACAGGAGCGGCGTCGCGACTTCCTGATCGCATGGCCGTGATGTCCTGTAATGGTACGTGGCCCGGGTGCGGCTAATTTCTCAGTTGTTTCGAGGCCGCTCGGTGAGGCGGCCCGGAAAGTGGGCTTGTCAGGCCCGGACGGTGATGGGCGGATAGCTGAGCGCACAGCATTGCTCGATGGCCCGCTTCGCGCTGGCGAATTCCTTACCCGCCTGGAGGACGTACCGGAAATCGTACGCTCCACCGCAACTGATTTTAAAGTTCGTGTCCCACTTGTTATTGGTGAGCCAGGAGTAGATGGGCCCGGTGGGTTCAATGCTCGTCGTGTAGCGCCACAGCTTCAGCCCACCGATGTGGATGAGCGGAGCGTCCAGCGTGGCGAACACCGCGCCGCAATCGTTGCCGGCCACGGCGGCGCCGTGTTGCAGGCAGTAGTAGTCGCAACAGGCTTGGGGCAACTGATCCAGGCCCGGGCGTATAGGCGCGCCGGGTTTGTCCAGATACCATGTGCCCGAACTTGCCGCGAAGGGGAACAGCGTGTACATGCCTTCGGGATCGCGCACGTCGGTCTTCATCAAACGCACGGTCAATTCGATTTGCGGCAATTCACGATAGAAGGTGGCCAGCAGCGCGTAAGAAGTAGCGCCGGGAACTTCGAATTGAAATTCCCATTGTTCGAAGACCTTGCCCGAGGCGATGCGTCGAATGCGCGTCAGCTGTCCGGCGGTAATCTCACTGCGCGGGTGATCGTGCCCTTGCTTGGGACGGTCCGCGCCAGGGAAAATCTGATAGACCGGACGGCCGAGCGCGCCAGCCGTCGCGGTGTCCAGCAGTTCGCGGGAACTGCCCAGGTCCTTCCAACTCGTGATGCCCTGGCCATTGCGCCACGCGATGCGATAGAAAGCGTTCTCGAATGCGTCGCCTTCCGGCGCGGGCGTTTCGGACGTCTTCGGTTCCGGCAGCAACTTGAACCCGCGCGTCTCGCCGGCAGCCAGTTCGGCGACCACGCGAATGGACCAGCCGCCGGGCACACGCTCAAACTGCGACGCGTATTCGCGGCCCGTCTGGTCCACCACGCGGCAGTTCCCGGCAATGGCCGGCGTGTCCCAGTGCTTCACGGAGAAGGCGGCGACCGCGCGCACCGGCGTCTTCAGTGGATTGATGACTTTGTAGTCGAGCGGCCGGCGATCCTGGAACTCTCCCTCGCCGCGGCGGCGCAGGATCTGGTAGAGCGCGGCGGAGGCCATCTGGTCCGCGTCAATGGCGTGCTTGCTCTTGCGAACGAACACTTGGTGTGAGAGTAGTTTCGGAACCACGGTGTTCGAAAAGCCGAAGGTGTGCTCGGCATAAAGCATCAGCTTCTTGTCCAGCTCGATTCGCGCTTTCTCGGAGACAGTTTCGCGGTTCGGGTCGAGCATGTCTATTACGTGGCGCGTGCGCTGCGCGTTGCGGTAGATGAGCGTGTCCACCGGCGTTGCGGCCACGCCGTCGCTCCACCAATCGGTCCATTCACCGCGATGCACGGGCAAGCTGGCGGCGTGCTTTTCCAAGCGCGCGAAAAATTCCGCGAGCGTCGCCGTGCGGATGAGAACGCGGCTGCCATGCTTGTCGTTCCATTGGCGCAGGATGCGGCAGTACTGTTCGCCGGCAGGGCTGTTGTCGGTGTACAGCCCCGAGCCCATCAACGGAAGAAAATCGAACGGGTAGCCGGATTGCTCCAGCCAGTCCAGCAGCGGAAAGACCTTGCGTTCGGCAACCGAGATGTCCTGAATGTCGATCCACTTGCCGCTGGAAGGGATCTTCAAGCCCGGTACGCCGGGATCGTCGTCCGGCGTGGGTCCGCCCATGAGGCCGAACAGGTTGGCCTTGTGATAGGTGAGGCCGTTCCAGACCAGCAGCCTGCGGCCCGAAGGCGACTCCCACCAGAACGGTACCAGCGGACGCCCGAAGGGATATCCGCCGTGGTAGTTGTTCACATTCATCGACAGGTAGCGGACGCCGGCTTCGGTCTGCGCATCGGCCATGCCCCAACTCAGCCCGTTGATGTCGCACTCCATGGCCGCGGCGAGTGGGATGCCCTCACGGCGCGCAAAATCCGCGGCGAAGCTGATGCTGCGCCGGAGCATTTCCTGGTCGGGCAGTTCGGTGAAGTGCAAGTAGCTGCTGGTCAGCTCCATCACGCCTTCCTTGAGGGCGCGAATGAAGTCGCGCCGCTCGCCTGCGGTTGCGTGAGCGAGAAACTGCTCGACCTGCCAGAAGCCCTCGCAGGTGAACTTGAAGCGGCAGTTGGGATCGCGGTCCTTCTGGGCGGGAGAGACGGCGAAGGCGACCGCCTGGCGCATGAACTGGCGATGGAAGTCGGTGATGATCTCCTGCTTTTCCGTGTAGCCGATATCGATGTGGCTGTGCTGGACGATGTAGATGGTCCAGGTGCGCGGCGGTTTCAAAGCGCCGGCCGCGGCTAGAGGGAGAGCGGCGAATTCGCGACGGGTGAACATGCCCCGACAGTATACCAGCGCCGCGGCCGGACGGAATCGACTTGATGGACCGTCGCGTTCAAACCTCGCCGTTCAGGTCCGATAAGAAAAGGAGGAGGGGAGTGAGTGCACCCCGTAGCGCGGGACATCGGAACTGGGTCAAGGCGCAGCGTTGTACCGGATTAGAAGATCGTCTCCGTGCTGGAGCCTCCGCGAGAAAGAACCATGTCGGACACGGAACAGAGACAACCACCGGCCGCGCCCGCGCCGGCCATGTGCGAGAAGTTCATGCGCATGCAGCACGATCTCACGCTGGCGTTGGCCTCGGCCCAAAGCCTGGCGGCTGCCTACGACATCATCCTGCAAACCTGCTTGCAGGTGGAAGATGTCGATTGCGGTCTGATCTACGAGATTAGCCCCGACGATGGCGATGCGCGTGTGATGGCCAGTGTGGGGTTGAGTGAAGCCTTCCTCGCTTGCGTGCGGCATTATTCGGCCGATTCGCCGAACGTGCACATGACCATGCTCGGCCAGCCCGCCTATTTTCAAACGAAAGGGCAGGCCATCCTGCCACGGGCTGTCTGGGAGGAGGAAGGGTTGCGGGTGGCAGCAACGCTTCCGGTGAAGTCCGGTGAAAGAGTGGTGGGTACGTTGAATCTCGGTTCGCACACCCGGGACGACTTCGGGGAACGAACGCGGATGGTGCTGGAGACGCTGGCGAACCATGTGGGTGAGATTATCATCCGGTTCCAGGCGGAAAAGGCCGTGCGCGAATCTGAAAAGCGGCATCGGGAGATTTTCGATTCCGCGCCCACGCCCATATGGGAAGACGATTTTTCCGCCGTAGCCGACTATCTCCGCCAACTGCGGGACGAAGGTATCACGGACCTGGCTGCATACTTCACTGAACGCCCCATGGAGGTTGCCGGCTTACTCGCGCGAGTGCGGGTCCGCAACGTGAATCAGGCGGCCGTGGATTTCTACCGGGCCAGCTCACGCGAGGAGTTGGTGCGGCGGTTGCCCGAAGTGTACACGCCGAACTCGTACGCGGCACTGGCTCCCCTGGCTCCGCGTCTGCTCGAGGGGTTCAGTGTGATTCAGGCCGAAATTCCAACGCGCACCCTGGATGGCGAACCGCGCGAAATCCTGTTGCGCTTCGCCGTGGTGCCCGGTCACGAAAAGAAACTCGACCGCGTCGTCATCTCCAGCGTCGATCTCACCGAGCGCAAGCGGGCCGAGCGGGCGTTGCGGGAGTCCACGCGCAAGCTGAACACGCTGGTCGGGAATCTGCCGGGAGTGATCGTACGTTGCCGTAACGCGCCCGGTTGGCCGGTGGAGTACATCGGCGGGTGCGTTGAGCGTCTGACCGGCTACCCCGAAAGCGAATTCTCGGGACGGAGTTCGCGGGAGTATCTGGCAATCGTCTTTGAGCAGGACCGCGACAAGTTGACCGCCGCGATTCGCGAGGCGATCGCCACACGACGGCCGTACTCAGTGGAGTACCGCATCACCACCAAGGACGGAGAGGCACGCTGGATTGGGGAAAAGGGAGCGGCGGTCTGCGAAAACAACGAAGTGGTGGCGATCGAGAGTTTTCTGTTCGACATCACCGAGCGTAAGAAGGCCGACCGCGAGCGCAACGAATTGCAGGTGCAACTGACCCAGGCGCAGAAAATGGACTCCATTGGCCGTCTAGCGGGCGGCGTGGCGCACGACTTCAATAACCTGCTGACGGTCATCAACGGCTACTGTCAACTGGCGGCGCGGCGCGTGGGTGAAGATGCCGCGCTGAGCGAGTTGATCGATGAGATCAACCGCGCTGGCGAACGCGCCTCCTCGTTGACGCGGCAACTGCTGAACTTCAGCCGCAAGCAGATCATCGATCCGAAGCCGCTCGATTTGAACGAAACCATTCGCGACATGCGAGGCATGCTGCGCCGTCTGGTCGGCGAAGACGTAGAGTTTGTCATGCGGCTGCAGGAGGACTTGGGCCGGACGCTGGCCGACGCCGGGCAGATCCAGCAAGTTCTGATGAACCTGGTGGTGAACGCGCGCGACGCCATGCCGCAAGGCGGCAGGCTCACGGTTTCGACCAAGCGTGTGGACATCGGAGCCGCGGAAGCGGCGCGCCGGCCGGAGATCCGTGTCGGCGAGTTCGTGTGTCTGACAGTGAGCGACACGGGCGCGGGGATGGACGAGGATGTCCGGCGCCGGATCTTCGAACCGTTCTTCACCACCAAGAAAGGCCTCAGCGCGGGTTTGGGACTGGCCACCGTCTACGGCGCGGTAGACCGTTGCGGCGGTTGGATTCTGGTGGAGAGCTCGCCCGGCAACGGTTCGTCATTCCACGTCCATCTGCCGTGTGCCCACGGCCACGTCCCTGTTGTGGCGGCCGAACCCGTCCAGGTTTCGCGCCATGGCGATGAGACGGTGCTGGTGGCCGAAGACCAAATCGAAGTGCGCACGCTGGTGAGTGCGGCGCTGCGCGCGTACGGCTACCGGGTGCTGGAGGCTGCCAGCGGAAACGAGGCTCTGGAAGTCTACGCCGAGCACAAAGGTTTGGTGGATCTGCTGCTGTCGGACGTGGTCATGCCGGGTATGCCCGGAACCGAACTAGCGCGCCAATTGCTCGAACAAAAACAGAATCTCAAGGTTCTTTATATGTCGGGCTACAGCGACGACCTGGTGGCGCGCCGCGGCGTGCTTGATCCGGGTGTGGCCTATCTGCCCAAGCCGTTCACGCCCGACACACTGGCAGCAAAGGTTCGCGAAGTACTTGGATAGCAAAACCGACAGCCGTTTATTGCGTCCGCAGCGAAGAGGTGCCGTTTAGCTCGAAGCCTTCACCCAAATAAACGCGCTTCACCTCCGGATCGCATCCCAGCGCTTCGGGGCTGCCCGCGCGGAAGATGCTGCCGTTATTCATGATGTAGGCGCGGTCGGTGACTGCCAGCGTCTCTCGCACGTTGTGATCGGTTACCAGGATGCCGATGCCACCGCGCTTGAGATCGAAGATGATGCGCTGCAACTCCAGCACCTGAATCGGATCGATGCCGGAGAACGGTTCGTCCAGCAGTAGGAAGCTCGGTTCGATGACCAGTGAACGCGCGATCTCGACTCGGCGACGCTCGCCGCCCGAGAGCATGTAGCCTTTGTTATCGCGGACCTTTTCGAGGCCCAGCTGCTCGAGCAGGCGCCCCATGCGCTCGCGCCGTTCGCGGGTGCTGATGGACAACGTCTCGAGGATCGCCATCAGGTTTTCGCCCACCGTCATCTTACGGAATACGGAGGGTTCCTGCGGCAGATAGCTGATGCCCAGACGCGCGCGTTCGTACATGGGCAGGGAACTGATGTCGGTCGAGTCCAGCATCACACGGCCGCTATCGGGGGTGATGAGGCCGACGATCATGTAGAAGGATGTGGTCTTGCCCGCGCCGTTCGGCCCGAGCAGTCCCACCACCTCGCCTTGTTCCAAGTAGACGGAGACATCGTCCACTACCCGGCGTCCGTCATAGGACTTGGAGATCTCCACGGTGCGAAGCTGTCGCATCTGTGCCAACTACCATGATGCACCAATTTCGCGTATTCGTCTCTT
>CAZDIZ010000005.1:32180-42882 GCA_964505625.1 uncultured Solibacteraceae bacterium
ATCTGTGCCAACTACCATGATGCACCAATTTCGCGTATTCGTCTCTTGTCAGGTTAGTGCCGGGGAATGCGGCTGACGGCTGGGGTGCTTTCCTGTCCGTCCACCAGCAGACGGTCGCGTTTGGCGAAGTAGGTGAGCCGCCGGCCGGTGGTGGTTCCTTTCACGCTGTCCACTAGCGTGGGCGTGCCTCCATAGAAGATCACGCGTTCGTCCGAGACGTAGTATTCAGCGTGTTCGGAGGTGCCGCGCCGCGAGCGGCCCTGCGCTTCTTGCAGAACCTCCACCGCGCCGTCGGCGTAAGCTTTCTCAAGCGACGACTGGGCCGAGGAGTCATTCAAATACGCGCGCAGAGACTGCGAATGGACCACCATGGCCGGCCGCCGCAGCGTCACCTTTTCCGTATAGTGAGCGACGCGCGAGGCTTCGTCGTAATCCAGCTTGCCGGCGGTGATGACGTTGTAGACGGGCGCGGTTTGTGGTTGATCCTTGCCGGTGGCGCGGTCCAGAAACTCGCTGGTGATGTCGCCCGCGGCCGTCAGTTTGCGGCGCTTTCGGTCGATCTCGATTTGCTTCGCTCGCAAACGGTTGGCGCCCTGCCAAGCGACGGCGTTGCCGATGAGCGTCACCACTTGGCCGGCTTCACGCGAAACCATCCGGTCGGCTTTGCCTTGCGTGGGCTCGTTGCCGGCGAGCATAGTGGACGACTGCTGTTTGCGCTGCTCGGCGGCTCGCGTTGCGAAAACGTCGCCCGTGGCGGTGAAGTCACCGGTCTTCTGGTCCATCTCGATGTGGCGCGCCGAGGTAGAGCCCTGCGGGTCCCACACGCGCGCATTGCCGTCCAGTACGATGTGATTCTGGCGTGGATTCATGCGCGCCTCGTGCGAATTCGCGCGGCGCTCGCCTTCTTCGTAACGGAAGTTCTCCCACTGGTGCAGGCTTTCAACTTCACCCGTCTTCTGGTCGAACTCCGCGGCGAAGCCTTTGCTCCAAGTGCGTGCCGGAGCGGGTGCGGGCTTGCCCGGCTGTTTTTCGCGCTCTGTCACGGTGGTCACGTTCACCGCGTTCATGGCGCGGACCTGGTTCTTTTCGCCATAGTCGATACTTAGCCGCTCGGCATCCATGGCGCGGAAGCGCTCGCCTTTGTGACGCGCCAGAAATTCAATGCGCGCCGGGCTGTGCGTACGCACCTGCTGGATTTCCTCGCCGCCAGGGCGCATGTCGAGCTCGATGGTGTCGCTCTTGAGCAGCCGCGCCTGCGGTGTCACGCCGGTCTTGCGCGGCGACGGATCGCTGGCCACCACGCTGTGTCCGGAGGCCAGAGCGCGCTTGAGCTTGCTTTCCTTGCCCTCGATGGCGAAGTTCATCTCCAGAACGTCGCAGTCCACCGTGGTCCGTCCATCAGCGGTGGTCGACACCAGACGCGCCTTGCCGAGGCCCATCAGTTTCTCCATGACGCCGTCGGCGTTGAACCACATGGTCAGATTCTGCGCTTCATAGTCGAGGCGGCGTTTGGGTTCCTGGTCGTTGCCTTTGGCGGTTTGCGCCTCGACCAGACGAATAGCTCCTTCTTCGATGGTCACCACGGCGCTGCCGGTTTCGAGCGTCATGGCGCCGCGCTTGAGACGCGCCCACGGCAGCAGGACTACCTTGTGCTCGGATTCCTTGTAGATCAACTCGCCGCATTCCAGTTGCATCGGCTGCGGATGCGGACCGCGCCCGTGCCAGTTGAGCTTCACCTGGCTGTGCATGCGCAATTCGCGGATGGTGGAGTCGTAGGTCGCGCCCACCGATTCACCGTCGCCCAGATCGAATTGAAACTTGGTGGGGCGCTCGGTGGTGGCGCGCGCGGCGCGCGCATCGAAACTTACGCCGCTGGACTGGATTTCCATCAGGCGGCCCTGGACGGTTTTGTCCACGGGCACGCCGCGCGTGATGGCTACGTCGCCGTCGGAGTAGAGCGTTCCCTTGTCCGGCTGGTAGGTGGCCTTGGCCGAACGCACGCGGTCGAATTCGGTGGGCGGGTTGCGGTACAGATGTAGTTCGACGTCCTGCAGTTCGGTGTGCGGCGGGTCCTTTACCTGTTCAAAGCGCTTGGCGCAGACGTCGGTGACCGGACGCGCGCCGTCGCTCCATGTCGCGCAGTGCATCTCCGCCACCGCGTTCAGCCGCGGAGACAATGGTGCCGGTGGCGGCGGGGCTTGCGCCTCCTGTATGCGCTTTTGCAGGTAGTAGACGCCGCCCACGCCGGCCACGATCAGGACCATCAGAACCAGAGGAATCCAGCGCGCGCGCCGCATGCAGATTTCAGAATAGCGACTTTTTGCGTTACGGACGCGTGCGAACTTCGGTTGCGGTCGGGAAATCCGCTGGGATCTTCTGCGTCACCTTGCCCGTGGCGGCCCATTCGGCGCCGCGCTGCAGCGTGACCGTGAAACCGACACAGCTCATCGACGATGGATCGTGTCCGAGCATGGTGTGGAAGATGCGTCCCTTGCCGTAGCGGATGGTGAACAGCAGCGGCTCATCGCGGCCCGACCCGCGGGTGGAAGGATCGGAGTACGCCGTCGCCAGCAGCGTCAGGTTCTTGCCCGGTCCGCGCATGTGATCGTAGAGTTCGTCCTTGGCGTGCATCCACTTGGGCGGCAGCCCGGCCATGATGGGGTGCTTCGGTTCGCGCACCGTCATCTGATAGGCGTGCTGCTTGCCGTGGTTGCCGGCGCGGCCCGGCGAGTCGTCACGCACTACCTTGCCGTCCTTCCAATACAGATACGGCCCCGACTTTTCGTTCCACGCAACCCAACCGCCCAGGCCGATGATTTCGGCGAACTCCGGCAGATCGCCGAACGCGTTGTCAGCGGCATGATAGATCACCACGCCACCGCCCTTGCGGACGTAGTCGAGGAACGCCGCGCGCACCGGCTCGGTCCAGTTGTCGCCCACGTAGTTCATTACCACCACGCGGTAGTCGGAAAACTTCGGTTGGAACTGCTCCATCGGTCCGCCCTTGGGCGGCGTGGTGGCCACGTCCACTTGAAACAGACCGCTGTCTTCAAGCTGTTTCTTCAGGACCGGCGTGGTGCTTTTCCAATCGTGGTTGTTCTGCCCGTCGACGATAAGCGCCTTCATCTTCGGGGCTGCGAGTGCGGTGGCGGCAAACACCACCGCGAGAGCCAGGTTGGCGAGCAAGAGTCTTCTGGACATGACACTTCGAGTATCGCAAAGAACGGGTGACGGGAAAACTGTCCGCAGAAAATTTGCGCGTACTATTGTCAGGTATAAAATATCTGGTTTATTTTCAGTTGATTGTGATTTGCACTTGTCACTCTATCGCGGAGTGTGCTAAAAAGAGAAGCGTCGGGGCAATACGAGTTCCGCTTTGGCCCCAGTCAAAAGTTACAAACTCACTCTGATGGAGGTTTAGTAGATGAAGATTCGACCGCTCTACGACCGGATCGTGGTGAAAAGGATCGAGGAGAAAGAGACCGTCCTAGGCGGCATCATCATCCCGGACACGGCCAAGGAAAAGCCCCAGGAGGGCGAGGTCGTGGCTGTTGGCAAGGGCAAGCGCCTCGAGGATGGCAAGCTGGTTCCCCTGGACGTAAAGGCTGGCGATCGCATCCTTTTCGGCAAGTACTCCGGCAACGATATCAAGATCGATGGCGAGGAGTACCTGATCATGCGTGAGGACGAGGTCCTCGGAGTTTTGGACTAAGGGTTCTTTAAGGAGATTGATTCATGGCAGCGAAGCAGATTGTATATAGCGAGAACTCGCGGCAAGCGATCCTGCGTGGCGTCAACCAGCTCGCCGATGCGGTGAAGGTGACGCTCGGCCCCAAGGGCCGCAATGTCGTTCTGGAAAAGAAGTTTGGCGGCCCGACCATCACCAAGGACGGCGTGACGGTGGCCAAGGAAATTGAACTGAAGGACCCGATGGAGAACATGGGCGCGGCGATGGTTCGCGAAGTCGCCTCCAAGACCTCCGACGTGGCCGGTGACGGTACGACGACGGCGACCATTCTGGCGCAGTCCATCTTCCGCGAAGGCGTGAAGAGCGTGGCGGCGGGCGCCAACCCGATGGCGCTGAAGCGCGGCATCGACCAGGCCGTTGAAGCCGTGGTCGCGGAGATCCAGAAGTTCTCCAAGCCGGTGAGCGGTGACATGATCGCCCAGGTCGGCACCATTTCGGCCAACGGCGACACCACCATCGGCAAGACCATCGCCGAAGCGATGCAGAAGGTTGGCAAGGACGGCGTCATCACCGTCGAGGAAGCCAAGACCATCACCACCGAGCTGGACACCGTGGAAGGCATGCAGTTCGACCGCGGCTACCTGTCCCCCTACTTCGTCACCGATCCGGACCGCATGGAGTGCGTGCTGGAAGACGCCTACATCCTGATCCACGAAAAGAAAATCAGCAACATGAAGGATCTGCTGCCGCTGCTCGAGCAGATCGCCCGTTCGGGCCGTCCGCTGCTGATCGTGGCCGAGGAAGTGGAAGGCGAAGCGCTGGCCACTCTGGTGGTCAACAAGCTGCGCGGTACCCTGAACGCCACCGCCGTCAAGGCGCCGGGCTTCGGCGATCGCCGCAAGGCCATGCTCGAGGACATCGCCATCCTGACCGGCGGCAAGGCTCTGATGGAAGAGACCGGCATCAAGCTGGAAGGCGTGAAGCTGGACGACCTTGGAAAAGCCAAGCGCATCGTCATCGACAAGGACAACACCACCATCATCGAAGGCGCCGGCGCTCCGAAGGCCATCGAGGGCCGCATTAAGCAACTCCGCGCTCAGATCGAGGAAACCACTTCCGACTACGACCGTGAAAAGCTGCAAGAGCGGCTGGCGAAGTTGGCCGGCGGCGTTGCCGTGATCAAAGTCGGCGCGGCCACCGAGACCGAAATGAAGGAAAAGAAGGCTCGCGTGGAAGACGCTCTGCACGCCACTCGCGCCGCGGTTGAGGAAGGTATCGTTCCGGGCGGCGGCGTGGCCATGCTGCGCGCGGCCAAGGCTCTGGACGGCCTGAAGCTCGTCGGCGACGAACAGATCGGCGTCAACATCGTGCGCCGCGCTTGCGAAGAACCGCTGCGCCAGATCGCCGGCAACGCGGGTCTCGAGGGCGCCATCGTGGCTGAGAAGATCCGCGCCAACGCCGACGTCAACTACGGCTTCAACGCCGAGACCGAAGAGTACGTGGACCTGGTGAAGGCCGGTGTCATCGATCCGACCAAGGTTTCCCGCACGGCTCTGCAGAACGCCAGCTCGATCGCGGCTCTCATGCTGACGACCGAAGCGCTGATCTGCGAGATCCCGGAAAAGAAGCCTGCCGCTCCGATGCCCGGTGGTCACGACCACGGCATGGAATACTAAGCAAGAAGGCCGTAGACAGAAGACAGGAGACAGAAGAGCCCGCCCTCGTTTTGGGGGCGGGCTTTTCTTATGATGGTTGAGTGCGTCATGTTCCGGTTGCTTTGCTTTTAGCCGCTCTGCCTGCTTTCCTGGTGGAGATCACGCTTTACTTTTTGACGGTTTCGGCCCGGAGCCGTGCATGGCTGGGCCGGTTCACTCCGTTTCGCATTGCTGTTGGGTTGGTGCTTAGCTCCGCCGCTACCTACCTGCTTTATAGCGTTCCTTTGAGCTGTTTTCGTTGGCAGTCCTTTGGTCTGTTGTTCTTGATCACTGCTTTGGTTTCGGCTTGGTATCTGGTTCTTCCCCGGCGTTGGTATGTGGACGTTGGGTTTGTTCTGCTGATGGCCGGGGTGGTGATCAGCAAGATCTTTGCCCGCATCTATGTGGCTCCGCACGAAGATCTGCCAGGGGCGGTGCTGGGGCAGGTGATGTGGATTCGCTTGGGTGTGGTGGTGGCGCTGTGCTTCCGGCGCATGGAGGGCGTGGGCCTCGGAGTGCTGCCCAAGCGTCTCGAGTGGACGGTTGGCCTGCGCGAGTTTCTCTACTTCATTCCCATCGGCATCGTGCTTTCCACGTTGCTCAAATTCAGAACTTTCAGTTGGCCGCGCATGCCTTGGTGGCTCATCGTGCTTACGTTTCTGGGCATGCTTTGGGTGGTCGCGCTGAGTGAAGAGTTCTTCTTCCGTGGATTGCTTCTGCAGTGGCTGCGCGCTTGGAGTGGCCGCGAAACAGTAGCGCTTGCGCTGACGTCGGTACTGTTTGGCATGGTGCACCTGCCGTTCGGCGCATTCCCAAATTGGCGATTCGCGATCATCGCCGCCGTGGCCGGGTGGTTTTACGGCCGGGCGTACTTGAAGACCGGCAGCATACGCTCCGCCATGGTGTCGCACGCGCTCACCAACGTTACCTGGAAGGCTTTTTTCGGATAAGATGCTTGCGCGTTTTCGCGTTGTGTTGGCGCTGGTGGCGGTGGTTGCGGCGGCTGCGATTGCGGCCCGCGCGGCATTCGGACCTCTTCAGTTCGGAGCGATACAGTTTGTTTCACCGCTCGGAGTGGAGAGCGTCTTTGGTGTCCTCGTCCTGTTTCTTGCGTTTTCGAAAAAGCACGGCGAGCCAGTGGCACGCTCCGCTGACCGGTTTCCGGCTCTAGCGACGGTGGTTGTCCTGATCATCGTTTGCGCTTTGTTCGCAGGCAATGTGGCCGATCCGTACCTGAGCGACGACTACGTCATCATGAGCCAGCAGCCCATCTCGTTTTCGAGTATGGTGCGCTTCTTCACGCCCGAGTACCCTCCGGGCGACGGAGCGTTCCGACCGGTTGGCGTTCTTTATTTCGGGTTGCTGCGGCCGTGGGCTCGACTGGAGCCGTTTCGGGCGCATCTCTTGTCGCTGGTGCTGCACCTGGCCAACTGCGCTCTGCTGATCGCTATCGTCTGGTCCATCTGGCGGCATTCGCTCATGGCGCTTTCGGCGGGGCTGTTGTTCGGATTGCACGCGACGCGTCCGGAAGCGGTGGCGTGGAGTGCCGCCGCGTTCGATCCGTTGGCCACCCTGTTTAGTTTGAGCGCCGCGCTGTGCGTGTTTCATCGTTATTCCGACTCCGCGCCCCGGCGATGCGTTGCCGCGGCCCTGTTGCTGTTCGTGTTGGCGATTTGGAGCAAGGAGAGCGCGTACGTCGTGCCCTTCCTGGTGCTGGCATTCGCGTTCGCGGGACGCATGCTCGACCGGCCGGCGGTACGTTGGTTTCTTGCCGGATCCGTGCTTCTGGCGGCGCTACTGTTTATCCACCGGTGGGGGATTTTCGGCGGTCCTGGTGGCTATCCCGATCCGTCCACGGGCGTCTCGCAGGTACTGTCGCTCAGACCCCTTTCCGCGCTAAAAGGACTACTTATCCGCGTCTGGGCGATTCTATGGTTCCCCGTGAACTGGGACGCTTTGAAGACACTGCCGTATACGTCGGGAGCGATTCTCCTTGGTTGCGGAACGATGGCCGCGCTGTTGGTGGCGGGACGGCCCATCGAGCGGCGCGTGGTTGTGTCCATGCTCGCCATGACGGTCTTGGCGATGGTGCCGGCCGTTCACTTTTGTCTGGTCGGACAGTCATTGCGGGATTCGCGGGTATTCTATTTGCCGAGTGTCTGTTTCTGCGTTTTGTGCGCGCATCTCATCGCGTCGGCGTCATCGAGAGTACTGCAACGCACGGCGCTCGGCGTTGTGAGCGTCTGTTACGCCGTGATGCTGCTACACAACCTCGGCGCATGGCACCGCACCGCGTTGCTGGCGGACCAGTTGTGCACGGCGGCGGCAGCAAAGCCGCCCGCCACCAGCGAAGGCGTCTACCTGTTTGCCAACGGCTATCCCGAGTGCGTTGCGTTGAAGACCGGCCGTTAAAGCGCCGCAGTCTTGACTAGCACTTCTCCCACCACTGCGACGATTCGTTTGGGATCGGGTGTGCCTTCCCGCAGTGCGAATCCGTTCGCTACCCAGGACTTTTCGTGCGCGTCGAAGTCGGCTTCGAGCGCGGTTCGGCGGTAGCCGGCCAACAGGCGCTGGCCCAGGCTGAGCGCGCGGCGCACTTCCTCGATGAAACGGCGCACTCTCGGGTGATAGTAAGTCTTGACTAACTCGTAGTTGTCGCGGCAGGCGTAATCTCGAATTACACCGGCCCAAAGCGTCAGGATGTCGCGCGCGCGGCGGTCGAAGTCCGGCGCGGCGCCGGGCAGCGCGCGGGCCTTGCGAATGGAGCGGCTGAGCCAGTAGGCGTCGTCGTGGCTGAGCAGTTGCTCGATCGCGTCGAGTAACGTTTCGAGCGCGGCGGCTTCGCGTTCGAATGCGGCGGTGTCGTAGCTGGAGAAGGCCGCCGTCAACTTCAGCATGTGCGCGTTGTAGAGTTCAGCCAGATACTGCCGCGTGATGTCGTTGAGGTCGTGCAGATATAGCGGGCTGTGTGCGAGTTGTGGCGCGGCGCGGTGATACTGTTCCACAACGCCGCGCAGGCGCGACAGATACTCGGGACTGTTCACGCCTTGGCGCACATCGGGGTCCGCGCTGGGCCGCCTCCAGTACATCGGCTTGGCGGCGCGGGCGCGCCCGTAGACCGTGGCGGCGAGACCGGTGAGCGCCTCGACGAGCAGCGGCGCGGTCCGTTCACCGTAACGCGCCGCGGCGTACTCTCTCACGTAGCGATTGAGATCCACTTCGGCCGGATTCCAGCCCAGCCTGGCCTGGAACGCCGCATAGAAATGATTGTGGCCGACGGCTTCTTCGTTCGGATAGTAGCCGACGCAGCGCGCCGCGCGCGGGTCGTTGGCAACGCTCTTCACTTGCTCGGCGAGCTTACGCATGTCGCCGTGCAGGTACGTGTCGGACGCGAACGAGTAGACCATGCCGAAGTGCCACGGGCGATCGCCGAAGTAGTCCCACTCCTTGTAAAGCGGCAGGCTTTCGGCGTACTGATCGACAATGCGGACGCGGTCCTTGGGCACCCGCGCGAAGTGCTCTTCGACCAGCGTGCGCGGCCACTCACGCGGCTGGTTCGAGTACGTCCAGGTGCTGAGCAGTCCGATGCCCTTGGGGTCCACCTCGTTTATCACTCGGAAGTTGGCGCCCGCGATCTCGCGGCGAACCTCGTTTTGCACGGCCGAGTCGGTGCGGATGGAACACTCCAGGTAATTCTCCAGCCAGTAGATGTGGTCGGTGCCGTACAGGGCGTTGTAGGCTTCGAGAAACGCTTTGCCGGTCGAGCGATAAAGCGGATCGCTCGGATGCAAGTAGGTCTGCGCGTAGCGGTCTGGTCCTGGCCAGATGGATTGGAAGGTTCGCGCGTTGGGGAACACACGCTTGAACTCGGGCGGCACCATTCCGCTGACAGCCGGCGAAACCGTCTTCATGCCGCGCGCGTGCGCGTATTCGACAATCTTGCGGTTCAGGTCCCGCTGCCATTCAGCCCACTGGACGGGCTGCGGCGGATCGACACCGTACTTGATGGGCGGGAACATGCCGAACGGCGGGCCGGAGTAACTCGATTGATCGACAGTTACTCCGAACTTACTCCACACCTGGCGCCAGACGACATCCTCTCCCGGTGTGTCCCACAAGGTGAGTATGTTGTAGCGGGTTTTGAGTAACCAGTCAATGTAGCGCTTCCAGTCGTCCCAGTTCCACCAGGGCGCCGAATACCAGTAGATGGTGAGGTTCATCGCCATGCGCTCGGCGAAGCGCGGCGCGGTGGATTCGTTGATGCCATGAACGGGCAGCGTGTCGCGGTGGGGAATCTGATCGCCGTCGGCGAAGAAACCCGCTCCGCACAAGCGTTCCAGGTAGTGGTAGACGGCATACCAAGTGGCGATGGGCGTGGCGCCCAGCAGCACCAGACGGTCTGCATCGGCCGAACGAACTGTATAGGCTTCGGCGTTCTTGTTCGCGGGGTCGGGCAGGGCACCGGAGGCGATCAGCTTGGCGGTCGTGCGTGTGCGGCCAACCAGAATCGATGGCGCGACGGACACGGCGGCTCCGGATTCGTCCACCAGCGACGGCCGCGTTCCGGTCATACGCTCGATGTAGCCGGCGAGTTCCGCCGCCGCGAGCGTTTCCGATGCGGAGCGCGAATCGTGAACCACTTGAACTTTCGACGGTGCCACGGCTCCCTGCGCGGCTCCGCTCAATGCGAATTGAAGAAACTGTCTACGATCGACCATTGAATTCTCCGTATTTTACTTCGTGACGATTACGATCTTGGCGCCCTCGCCGCCGAGTTCGCGCAGGTCGAGCCACAGCCGCCCATCCTCGCGGCGCGGCCGTACCCAGGTGCCATTGACGAGCACGCGCAGCACCGTGGCGGGCGTCGAGATGGCGAGTTGCCCCGCGCCGCCCGAACGCGCCGAAGCGCAAATAGTCATGCCCGCTCGCCCAAATCCGAGCCACAGCGCGCCGTCTTCACGGAACAGTGTCACTGAGACGCCGTCCTCGCGAGCGGCATCGATGCCTTCCTTGCGCTGCGTTACAGACCACGTATGACCGCGGAACGGGTACGCGAGGGCCATAGGCGGATCTTGCGGGCGGCGTGCGGCGCGGAAGCGGATGGAGCCGTCGCGGCCGGGTTCCACGCCGAACAGCCCGCGCACCACGGCTTCCACGCCCACCGAACCGGAAATCTCGTTGGTCCGTCCCGCTGAGATGCGGCCGCCGAACGGCGCGGCTTGCGGGAATTTAGACGTGTAGTCTTCGTTGCCCACGCCTTGCGGGTAGACGGCGATGTGCTCGGGCCACCACAGGAAGCGCTCCCACACGCGCCAGGCAT
>CAZDIZ010000005.1:42982-57544 GCA_964505625.1 uncultured Solibacteraceae bacterium
TAGACGGCGATGTGCTCGGGCCACCACAGGAAGCGCTCCCACACGCGCCAGGCATCGGCGGCAAAGCCGGCTTCGAACAGGTCCGCGACGATCTGCGGTGGGTCGCCGATGTAGGTCATGGGGCCGGCCCAGTCGTGATCGCGATAGTCGAACAAACGGTCCTTGACGGACATGGAGCGCATGCCCCACTTGCCGAGAAACTCTTCGTCGTTGAGATGGCGGACCAGGCGCGCGGCGCGCTCCGGCGGAACGAAGCCGGGAATGCGCAGCAGATCGAAAATCTGGATGGACCACACGGGCAGGACCTTGCCGTCCTTCTGCCGGGTGCCGTACCAGCCCACGTCTTCCAGCCACAGTATGTCATTCACCGCGCGGCGCACGGCATCGGCGCGCGCGCGGAAACGCTTGATTAGTGCGCGCCGGCTCGGATCGCGTTGCTCTTCGAGAATGTCCGCGAGCGTCGAGTAGATCCAGGCGCGCTCGGCGTTGGGGCTGGGCACTTCGTGTATGTAGCCGGGGCCGTCGCCGGTCTTCTTGAGTTCCAGTAGATTATGATCGTCGCCGTAATCGATCAGGTTGTTGCCGTCGGCGTCCCGGGTCTTTTCGCCGTACTCGGCCAGTTCGATCAACCAGTCGAGCACGGTCCGTTCTTTGATCTTCTCGTCGAGGAGCGTGCGGTCGCCGGTCACGCGCAGGTATTGATCGACAGCCCAGGTGAAAGCGTAAGGGCTGTAAGAGTAGAACGGTCCGGAGCCTTCACCGCGAATCGGCTCGATGGAGAAATGCTCGGTGAGCGGCGCGCCCAACAGTGCGACGGTCATGGTGCGCATGCCCTCGGGATCGAGCAGCGCGAGCGGCACGGCGGAGTATCCGAAGTCCCATGCGTACGCGTTCAAGCCGCCCGAATCGAGCCCCAGTGTCGAATACCACGGATCGAGCAGAAGCGTGCCGGGAATGCGCCAGCGCGCGTAAAGGAGTTGCAGCGCGGCCTGATGATAGAACCGCATGACGCGTGGATCGGGATGGCTCAATGCAGGCAGCCGCGCGAGGAACGCGTCGATATCGGCTTGCATAGCGTTAAGTGCCGAGGCGGAAGCGCGCGCGGGATCGCGCAGCACTTCGCGGCACGCGGCCAGTGCGCTTTCGGCCGTCGCGCCGGTGGTGAGTATCAGGTAGACAGTTGCTTCTTTCGACGGACCCACGCCGACCGTACGTTCGATGCTGGACGAGTCACCCGAGGCGAGCGCCGTGGCACCGGCCATGGCGAAAGCCACGGCTCCGTCCGCGTTTGTGTGCAGCACAATGCCGGGTTGTTCGACGCGCCCCGGCGCGGGATCGCGGCCGAATTGCGAGCCAAACGTCCATTCCTTCGGCCGGCGGATGGATGGCTGTTGTCTAGAGACGATGGTGAACTCGCGGTCCGCGTTCGACGTGTTGCGCAGCGTAGCGCGCAGCACGAAGCCTTGCGGTGTGCGCAGCGCCACTTGTTCCACCTCAAGCCGTAGCGTCGCTGTGCTGGCCGTTATCACAGCGCGTCCGGGTTCCCACACGAGTTCCGGAGCCTTGGCGCCGGTTTCCGGATAGACCACCCCCGCGGACTTCTCACGAATCTCGAAACGCTGCCTTAGGACGGCCGTGATGGGCGGCGCGGTGATGCGGTCCAGTCCTTCGGCGAGTGGAATGCCGGACACGCTGCCGGAGAACACCACCACTTGGGAACTTTCCACCTGCGGCAGCATCCGCGACGCAGGCATGCCGAAATCACTTGCTTTGAGTGATGCCGGTTTGGCGGCGATGCGCTCGAACTCGGGTGCTCTCCGTGTCTGTGCGGTGGCGAAATCGGCGGCCCAAAACACGAAGAGCACAGCGGCGACGGCTGTGCTCTTGCAAGTGCGCATGAAACCTCGCTTAGCGTGGGATGCGCGCGTCGGCGAACCTATTCAGCTTGCTTGCGTGCGCGCTCGAACAGGTAGTTTAGCGTTTTTTCGGTTCGGATGTGCGAAGCGATGCGGCGCAGAGTGCCGTCTTTTTCGAACTTGGCGCGCAACGCTGCTACTGGTTGGCGCTCCTGCCGCGACAGCCGCTGCAACTCGCGATCCACTTCGTCGGTGGTGGGCTCGATCTGCTGCTTGTCGGCCACGCGGTCCAGCAGCAGCGACGCCTTCACGTCGCGCACGGCTTTCTCGCGCTGCGTTTCGCGGATCTTCTCCCAATCCAGCTTCACCTGCCGCGGATCGACGCCGCGCATGGCCAGCGAACGCAGGTGCTGCTCGACCATATCCTCGATGCGGCGCTCGACGAGTGCTTCGGGCACCGGGAAGTCGTGCATGTCCACGAGCGTTTCCACCAGCTTGTTCTTGGCCTCCTGCTGCGCCAGGTATTCCTTTTCGCGCAGCATGACCTTGCGCACCGTCTCGCGCAACTCGGCGAGGTCTTTGTAGTCGCCCAAGTCGCGCGCGAACTCGTCGTTGAGTTCCGGCAGATCTTTGCGCCGTACGCCCTTCACGGTGGCCTTGAAGCGGACGGTCTTGCCGGCGAGTTTGCGTTCGGAGTAGTCTTCCGAATACGAGACTTCGAACTCGCGCTCGTCACCCGGCGCCGCGCCGGTCAGGTTCTCGGTGAAAGCCGGGAGAGTGTCTTCGCCGCCGATGTGCAGCATCATCTCGTCGTTCTTGATGGGATCGCCTTCGATCCCGGAGATGCTCTCCAGGCTCACCACGGCGAAGTCGCCTGCCGCGAGCGGCCGCGGTTCGACGTTCACATACTCGGCCTTGTCCTCACGGATGTGCTCAATGCGTCCGGTGACTTCCTCGTCGGTCACTTCCGGATCGCGATAGACCACCGGCAGCCCTTCGCAGTCCTTCAGGTCGAAAGGCGCCAGGACCTCGAAATCCACCTTGAATTCGAGCGGCTGGCCGGGTTCGTACTTGACGTCGCGCAGGCTCGGCGGACCCACCAGGTTCAGGCCTTCGGCCTCGGCGCGCTCGCGGAAATACCGCGGCGCGAGGTTTTCCAGAACATCCTGCCGGATGTCTTCCTTGAACCGGTTGCGGATGATATTGGTGGGAACGTGGCCCGGACGGAACCCGGGCAGGCGCAGCTTCTTTTGCAGCGAAGCCACCACCTTCTCGGTCTCGGCCTCGACATCGGAAACCGGGATCGAAATCTCCAGCGTACGCTTGCAGACTTCTTCTGTAGACAATGGATTACCTCAATCTGATTGTCCCGCTTTCACGCGCCTGGTTTCAGCGCTCTCCGGCGGGAGAATTCTACGTGCCTTCCGACCAACTCGCCAGGTAGGATTCCTGTTCCGGCGTCAACCGGTCGATTTTCACGCCCATGGATTCAAGCTTCATGCGCGCGATGCTTCTGTCGATTTCTTCGGGGACTGCGTAAACTTTCTTCTCGAGCGTGGCGTGGTTCTTGACGATGTACTCCAGCCCGAGCGCCTGGTTGGCGAAACTCATGTCCATGACCGCGGCTGGATGTCCCTCGGCCGCCGCCAGGTTGATCAAACGTCCTTCACCCAATACGTAGACCCGGCGGCCGTCGCGCAGGGCGAATTCCTCGACGAACTCGCGCAGTTGGCGCCGCGAACTGGCCATGCGGCCGAGCGCTTCCAAATCGATCTCCACGTTGAAGTGGCCCGAGTTGGCCAGGATGGCGCCGTTTTTGAGCTTCTCGAAATGCTCGCGTCCGATGACGCTCTTGTTTCCGGTCAAGGTGCAGAACACGTCGCCGATCTGCGCCGCTTCGCTCATGCTCATGACGCGGAAGCCGTCCATGATGGCTTCAATGGCTTTGATCGGATCGATTTCGGTGACGACAACGTTGGCGCCCAAGCCGCGCGCGCGCATGGCGAACCCGCGGCCGCACCAGCCATAGCCGGCCACTACCACCGTGGAACCCGCGATCAGCGTGTTCGTGGCGCGTATGATTCCGTCGATGGTGCTCTGCCCGGTGCCGTAACGGTTGTCGAACAGATGCTTGGTGAGCGCGTCGTTGACAGCGACGATGGGGTAGCGCAGCACGCCCTCGCGCGCCATGGCCTTCAAACGGATCACGCCGGTGGTGGTTTCCTCGGTGCCGCCCAACACGCCTTCCAGCATGTCCTTTTGCTTGGTGTGGAGCGTAGTCACTAAGTCCGCGCCGTCGTCCATGGTCAACTGCGGCGCGTGCTCCAGCGCGGCGGCGATGTGGTTGTAAAAGCCTTCGTTGTTTTCGCCTTTGATGGCGTAGGTCGGAATGCCGTAATCCCGCACCAGGCTGGCGGCGACGTCGTCTTGCGTCGAAAGCGGATTGGAGGCGCACAAGCGGATCGCGGCGCCTCCATCACGCAAAGTCACCATCAGGTTGGCGGTTTCCGTGGTTACGTGCAGGCAGGCGGAAATGCGTATGCCAGCAAGCGGCTGCGTTTTGATGAACTGTTTCCGGATGGTTTGCAGCACCGGCATGGACTGAAACGCCCACTCAATGCGCTTCTTGCCCACATCGGCCAGAGCAATATCCTTTACGTCGGAACACGACGCCGCGTTCGTATTGGAAGACATTCTTCCCTCTTCGTGCTGTGAGCGCGCAGCCTATCCGCGCGCCGACGCCGCCGGAGCGTTCGCGCCTTGGCGCAAGGCTTCCGCTTTGTCGGTGGCTTCCCAGGTGAAAGACGCTTCGGTGCGGCCGAAGTGGCCGAACGCCGCCGTCTTGCGATAAATGGGCTGCCGCAACTTCAAGTGTTCGATCATGCCGCGGGGAGTCAGCGAGAAATTCGCCCGCACCAACTCCACCAGACGGTCTTCAGCGATCTTGCCGGTGCCGAACGTGTTCACCAGAACCGAAACCGGCTCGGCAACGCCAATGGCGTAAGCGAGCTGCACTTCGGCGCGGTTGGCCAGACCGGCGGCCACAATGTTCTTGGCAATGTAGCGCGCCATGTAGCACGCCGAACGGTCCACCTTCGTGGGGTCCTTGCCCGAGAACGCGCCGCCGCCGTGGCGTCCCATACCGCCGTAAGTGTCGACGATGATCTTGCGGCCGGTCAGACCGGTGTCGCCGTGCGGCCCGCCGACTACGAAGCGGCCCGTCGGGTTGATGTGAAACTTGGTCGCCGAGTCCACCATGTTGGCTGGAACCACCGGGTCGATGATGTATTTCTTGACTTCGGCGCGCAGCGTTTCGGTGGAGACCTTGTCGCTGTGCTGCGTGGAAACCACGATGGCATCCAGACGCACCGGGCGCCCATCGACGTATTCCACGCTCACCTGGCTCTTGCCGTCCGGCCGCAGGAAGTCCAACTTGCCGGCGCGGCGCACTTCGCTCAACTGGCGGACCAGTTTGTGCGCCAACATGATCGGCAGCGGCATCAGCTCGGCGGTTTCGTCGCAGGCGTAGCCAAACATCAGGCCCTGGTCGCCGGCGCCGCCGGTGTCCACGCCCATGGCGATGTCGGGCGACTGGCTTTGGATGGTGTTCAGCACGCCGCAAGTGTCGGCGTCGAAGCCGTAGGCGGCGTCCGTGTATCCGATGTCGCGGATCACGTTGCGCGCCAGTTTGGGCACATCCACATAACAAGTGGTTGTGATTTCACCCGCCACCACACAGATGCCGGTGGTGACCAGCACCTCGCATGCTACGCGTCCAGTCGGGTCATTTTCCAACACCGCGTCCAGTACGGCATCGGAAATCTGATCCGCCATTTTGTCGGGGTGACCCTCGGTTACGGACTCCGACGTGAAGATCTGTCTTGCTGCGTTTGCCAACTGAAAACCCTCCTTTTTTGCTTGGCTTACCCCCCGCTGTGTTTGGTGTTTGAAACCCGCCAGTAAGCGCACTGATAGGGAAGGACCAAAATACCCAGTCTATCGGACCCCGGTCGGGAGCGTCAAATAAGGGTTGTGGCCAGGATCTTCTCGGTTTGCTCGGCCCGGTACCGCCGGAGTTTTTCCCTTAGATCCGGCCGGTTGTTCGCCAGAATGGCGATGGCGAGCAGCGCCGAGTTCACCGCGCCCGCCTTGCCGATGGCCAGCGTGCCCACGGGAATGCCTGCAGGCATCTGCACGGTGGAAAGCAGCGAATCCATGCCCTTGAGCGCGGCGCTCTCCATGGGAACGCCCAGCACGGGCAGCAGCGTGTGTGCCGCCGCCACTCCAGCCAGATGCGCCGCTCCGCCGGCGGCGGCGATGACTACCTGAATACCGCGCGGCTCGGCCTTCGAGATATATTCCATGGCGGCGGCGGGCGTGCGATGCGCCGACAGCACCCGGCATTCGTGGGCGACGCCGAAGCTGGTGAGTGTCTCCGAAGCATGCCGCATCACGTCCCAATCCGACTTGCTTCCCATGATTACGGCAACCAAAGGCGAGTTCTGTGGATCCATCCTCTTCAGTTTAGTGCGGCGCGGGACCTGGGCGCTGCATCCAATTAGCGAGATCGGTCATGGCGGCTCCCACAACTTCACCTTTGATACACGATCACGCGACAGCGAACGTCTGGCTGCACCGTTACGCGATGCTAGTGGCGGCATGCACTCTGTTTCTGGTGGTGGCCGGTGCTTCGGTCACCAGCAACGACGCGGGCCTTTCGGTTCCCGACTGGCCATTGTCGTTCGGCAAGGTGATGCCGGAAATGAAGGGTGGAGTCTTCTACGAACATGGGCACCGCATGGTGGCGACGACTGTTGGGATGCTGGTCATCGGTCTGGTGGTTTGGCTCTGGAGCGCCGAACCGCGCCGATGGTTGCGCTGGCTGGGTGTTGCGGCTCTGGGCGCCGTAATTGCGCAAGGTGTGCTGGGCGGCTTGACGGTGTTGTTCAAGCTGCCCAAGCCCATCAGCATTGCGCACGCCTGTCTGGCTCAATTGTTCTTTTCGACGACCGTTGCCATTGCCGTATTCACATCGCCGGCCTGGCACAACAGGCCGGTGCGAGTTCGCGATGCTGGAACCCCCTCGGTGCGCAGCCTGGCGGCGGCAATGCCGGTGTTTCTGTTGGCGCAGTTAGCGCTGGGCGCGGCGCATCGTCACAAGGTGCTGGGAGTGGTGCCGCACATGGCTGGAGCGATGGTGGTCACTTTGGTGGTGCTGGTGGCTGCCGTGGTAGTGATGCAGCAGTATCCGGATCACGCCACGCTCAAACGCGCCGCCAAGGGGCTGATGCACATCACGCTGTTTCAAGTGCTGCTGGGAACCGCCGCCTACGTGAGCCGCATCATGACCGCCGATGCCGCGGCCCCGGCGCCGTGGATGGTGGCCTTCACCGTGGCGCATGTCGCCGTGGGCGCGCTCACCATGGCAATGTCGGTGGTCTTCGCCATACAGGTGTACCGCAACGTGGAAGAGTCCACCGCCCGATGAGAGACTACTTCGAACTGACCAAGCCGCGCATCACCTGGCTCATTCTGATGAGCACGGCGGTGGGATGCTACTTCGGCGCGCGCGCGGGTTGGTCCTGGGCGGTGCTGGTGCATGCGCTGATTGGAACAGGGCTGATGGCTTCGGGTACCGCGGCGCTCAACCAATGGTATGAGCGTGTGGCGGACGCGAAGATGCGCCGCACCTGGGCGCGGCCCATTCCGAGCGGGCGCATCGCGCCCCGGCGCGCGTTCTGGTTCGGCGTGGCGCTTTCGGTAGCCGGATTTCTCGAATTGTGGTTCGGCGCGAACTGGCTCGCGGCCGCACTGGGGCTGTTCACGCTGCTGAGTTATCTACTCGTCTACACGCCGCTAAAGTCGCGCACACCGCATTCCACAACGCTCGGCGCGATTCCCGGCGCCATGCCTCCGTTGATGGGCTACGCGGCCATGCACGGCGCGTTGACCGCGGAGGCCTGGGTGCTCTACGCCATCCTATTCCTTTGGCAATTCCCGCATTTTCTCGCGATTGCCTGGATGTACCGCGACGATTACGCGCGCGGCGGTATACGCATGCTGCCCGTGGTGGAGCCGGACGGCGAGTCCACCGCGAGAGCGATTGTGATCTGTGCCGTGCTGCTGGTGCCGGTGAGCCTTGCGCCGACCGCGCTGGCGATGACCGGGACCTGGTACCTGGCGGGCGCCACGCTGTTGGGTGTGTGGTTCGTGGTTTCCGGTGCGCGCGTATGGACCGGACGCAGCGTAGCGCAGGCGCGCAAGGTGCTGCTGGCTTCGGTGGCGTACCTGCCGGCGCTTTACGCGCTCATGGTTCTGGACCGCCGCTGAAGGGAAAACTACTGGGCGCGCGGCCGGTTGCGCTTCTCGTGGTGCACCAGAGCGTCGAAGATGGCGAGAACCTGCTTGCGGTAGTGATAGACGCGGTTCAACCGGTCGCGGAAGGATTCCTCGTAGTGCGGAGCACGCATCCACTTGTCCAACAGCTTGCGCGGAATGTCGATATCCTTACGCAGCGCATCGGCCGAGTGGCCGCGCAGAAACAGCCCATAGAAGATGGCCGCTTCGCGCTGCGGCGCGGCGGGATCGAAATCCTCGACACCTAACGAATTGACGATCACCCGTTCCATGGAACGCGCGCCCAAAAACAGAAGTATAAATGGGCCAATAGGCGGCTGTCTACGTCCGCTGTTCCAGGCGCCACAGCACTAGCGGCGTGGCCAGAGCGGGGAAGATCGCATAGCCCAGCAAACGCCCGCAAATCGGGGCACATAAAGCCACCAGACACGCGCCCAGCGCGCCGGTTGCGGCTGCGCGAAGAGTGGTTCGGCCGGTGAGGACGCAGTAGACGCCGACGGCGGTAAGCACGGTGATCAGCGCGTGCATGGGGATATACCAGAACCAGGCAATCGAGGAGACTCCCACAGTATCGAAATACCACGTCACCGCGCGGGTGGCGTGTGTGAGATTCCTGGTTTGATCCATGAGCGACCACGAAATCCACGCGGCCGCTCCGGTGGCAATGAGAACGGTGGCATCGGCCATTCCCATAGCTGTTCTTGTTTGTGTTGGATTCATTCCCAATTGAGGAGCCGCTCGGCGATGCGCCGCGAGCGGCGGGCTCGTACCCACGCGCGGTATTGGCTGACCGCGAAGCCAAGACTCACACCGACGGCGAGCGTGGCTGCCAGGACCGTGTACAGTTCCTGCGTGTTCATCGCGATAATCCGAGCATGTCGATTGCCAAATGAGTGTTATTTAGAATCAGTTGGTTACGGTTAATCGCCCGGCCGCTGCTGGCAAGAATCTGGCATCGACCGGCACGATTCGACATCTATGAAGGTACCTGAGGAGGTGGCAGCTATGAAAAGACTAATGGGACTGTGTGTGGCGGTGCTCGCGTTCGGCTCGGTGCTCGCGGCTGGCAGTTGGAACGGGATCCTGATGGACACCACCTGCAAAACCATGAAGAGCCCCGAGGAGCACACGCGCAAGTGCGCGCTGCACTGCGCCGATGGCGGCTTCGGACTGGTCACGGCGGACGGCAAGTTCCTCAAGTTCGACAAAGCGGGCGATGAGAAAGCGCTCACGCTGCTTCGCAAGAGCAAAAAAGACGAAAATCTGAAAGCCACCGTGACCGGCACGCTCGCGGGCGAGACGCTCAAAGTGGAAACGGTGACGCTGGACTGATCCGGTGTGCCGTTCTACACAAAAAAGAACGTGGCCGTCGCGCGGCAGTCGGCTTGCGGCACTAGACGAACCCAGTGCGCCGAGAAGGCGTCCGGGAAGATGTGTTTTGTGTAGCAGCCCGCTCCGGTTTTGATCTGCTCGTAGTGGTTCCAGGTGCCGTCGCCGAGAAAGTCGATTTCGATGTTGAACGCCGCCATCTGGTCGGCGCGGATGTGCAGCATCTTGCGTTCGAAGCCCGTAAGAAGGAACGGGTCCGAGGGCACGCCTTTGCGCACGTCGGTTTTCCACCAGGGACCGCCCCAACCTTGTGGACGCCCCCACTTCCACAAATCGTCAGTCTGACCGAACCACAGCCCGGCTTGCGGTTGGCCGGAGAGCGCGTTGTTGTCGCGGTTCGCGGTGGTTTGGTTGCCGCCGAGCGCCAGCATGCCCCGGAACGAGCAGTAGTCCGGAATGATACGCAGATGCTGGCAGACCGGTTTGAGCCCCCAGATGCGGCCCTCGAACGGTACCGGCTGCAACTCGTAGAACATGCCCTGGATGTCGACCATGTAGTGTTCGGTCTCGACCTCGCGGATACGCATCCACTCGGTCTGCCATGCATGACTCATGGCGTGTGTGGCCTTGGGCAGACGGTAGCGCTGCCACTCGCCGTTCACCAGCGCCCAGAACAACACCGACGCTTCGTCCCAACCGGTGGCGAACAAAACGTTGCCCATGTCCTGACGCGCGGCTACGTCCATGTGCGGCTTGCCGGATAGACGTTCCCAGCTCGTGCCGTCGAATTCGAACAGGCCGGCCTGGTCCTCGCCGAATTGATAGAAGCCGTTGTTGGCCACCACCACGCGCTGCTGCGCGGTGTAGCCGCCTTTGAAATGCGGTCGGGCGGCGAGCTTCATTTCTTTCACCAGATCGAAGAGCACGCGCGGCTTCAAATCGCGGACGTCCATCTCCAGGAACAGCCCCTCCATGGTCTGGTAATAGACGCGGTTGGCCGGGTCGGTGAGATGACGCATGGTGGACGTCAGACGGTGGTTGTCGAATTCGGGAATGTGTTTCCAGTTGCCCTTGGCGTCGATCACGTAAGGGCCGATGAAGCACTGGTCAGATTCCTTGTGGATGAGACGGTTGGCGTGAGTGCCGTCGTGCACGTGCACGCGTTCGCTCTTCAGGTCGTCACCGATACGGTACAGTCCTAGTCCGCTGCCGGTGCCCTGCTTATGACTGTTGTAGGTAATGGCCCAGAGCGCGTCGGCCCACGGCATCAACGCGCCGATGCCGCACTCGGAACGTTGCGGCACGGTGTCGGCCTTGAAGCCGATGTTGATATGGCCGGCGCCATGATAGGTTTGCGACAACAGCGCGCCCGGGGCGGCGGCGAGAGCGGCAAGCAGCGAACGTCGTGAGACCGGCATGTCTTCAGTGTGGCACCGTCTTTGATCCCGGCTAACGCGAATAATGCGCCTGCGATTAATTTCAAGATCGAAGTAACTGAAGCCGTTTCCGGCGCTTCTTCGTTGACCGCGAGTTCTCCAAGGTATATAAGGAAAGCGTTCAGTGGGTGAAGCGCGCCGGCGGGGACTTCACATCGAGGGGGGCCCTGTATCTCCCGCGCGCAATATGAGGTGCATTATGACATTCGTTCAGAACGAGTCCGTAGTTTGGAGGGAGTGCATATGTTCCATTCAATGATACGGTCATTTTTAGCGGTTGCCGTGGCTGTTGCTATCGCAGTAACAGTTCAGGCGCCGCTCTCTGCCCAGGATGCGCGTGGAACCATCGTGGGGCGCGTCGCCGATACCAGCGACGCCGTGATCAACGGCGCCGAGGTGCGTGTGACGAACACGTCGACCGGCGTTTCAGCCGTGTCTCGAAGCAACGAGACCGGCAACTTCGTCCTGGCGTATTTATTGCCGGGCACCTATACAATCGAGGCCGAATACAAAGGCTTCAAGAAGTTCATCCGGCAAGGTATTCAAGTACGCATCGGCGACCAGGTGCGAGTCGACATCGCGCTCGAGGTCGGCAACCAGACCGAGACCGTGCAGGTGACGGCGGAAACGCCGCTGCTCGATACCGTCGATGCCAACCTGGGTCAAGTGATCAACGAGCGTCAGATCGCGGAACTGCCGTCGTTCGGCGGAGCGCCGTACAACCTGGCCTTGCTATCGCCCGGCATGATCAACACGACCAATCTTCGCGTGCGCTATGTGGGCACGCCCGCCGCGCAGTCCGACTTCGCGGTGGACGGCACGGGCCAAAGAAACAGCGACTTCACCATTGACGGCGTTCCGAACAGCATGGACAAGGGCATTGTCTTCGTTCCGCCGCAGATGTCGGTGAGCGAGTTTAGGGTGCAGAGCCTGTCCTACGACGCCTCCATCGGCCATACCGCCGGCGCGCTGGTGAACGTGAGTCTGAAGAGCGGCACCAACGACCTGCACGGCGAAGGGCACTTCTTCTATCGCAACAAGATATTCGATACGCCTACGATCTTCCAGAATCGTGCGGGACAGAAAGTCGCTCCGTTCAAGGACAACCGCTACGGCGCCAGCGCCGGTGGTCCGGTTTTCATCCCGAAGCTCTACAACGGCAAGAACAAGACCTTCTGGTTCTACCTTTGGGAAGAAAATTACGTCACTTACAGCTACGACTACACCAACACGGTTCCCACCGCGGCCATGAAGCAGGGCGATCTTTCGCCGCTCCTGGCGTTGGGTGGCACCTATCAGGTGTACGATCCTTATACCACTACGGCTCTTGCCGACGGCCGTTTCCAACGGACGCCGTTCTCGGGAAACACCATTCCCAAGAGCCTCATCAGTCCCGTGTCGCAAAAACTTCTCACTTTCTGGCCGGAGCCGAACCAGACCGGTACCAAGGAATTCAAAAACAACCACTTCGTCAGCTACGCCGGCCCATTCCCGGTGTGGACGCATCTGGCCCGCGTGGACCATGCCTTCAATCCCAACCATCGCGTCTATTTCCGCCTGATGCGGGAGGGCTTCTACAGCAAGTCCAACCGCCGCTTCCTGGATGACAACGACGGGTTGGACTATCGGCAGGACAAGTGGGGGTTCGCATTGGACGACGTTTACGTCTTCAATCCCAACTTTTTCATGGACGTGCGTTACGGTTTAGCCTACCGCTGGGGCAATCAGGGTAGTTTCCGGAAGGGTTACGACCTGAGCCAACTCGGCTTCTCATCCAGCTTTCTGGCGCAATTGCCGGAAGCCAGCAGCCTGAACTTCCCTCGCGTCGCGGTATCCCCGTTCACATCGCTGCAGGGCAACGCCGCAGTCGGCAATTGGGGCGGGTTGATCCACTCGCTGGACGCCAGTTTCACCAAACTCCATGGCAAGCACAGCATCAAGTTCGGATTCGGAGGACGCCTGACGCGCGAATCCTCGAACGTCAACACGTTTGACGTGATGCCGTATTTCACGTTCAGCAGCACTTACACGAACGGTCCGTACAACACGTCGTCGGCGCCTACCATGGGCGGCGAAATCGCGGCGTTCCTGCTCGGGTTGCCGTCTACGTCGAGTTATGTTTCGAAAACCGCTAGCTATGTCGACCAGGAGATCTACACCGGCTTGTACGTGCAGGACGACATCAACCTCACCCGCAAGCTCACCTTGAATCTGGGTGTGCGGTGGGAGTACGAGACGCCGGTCACGGAACGTTACAACCGGTCGGTGGCGGGCTTCGCCTATGATCAGGCGAGTCCGATCGCGGCTCAGGCGCAAGCCAATTACGCCGCGGGCACCCAGATTGCGGAACTGCCGGCCAGCGCTTTCAAGGTGATGGGAGGTCCGACATTCGCGGGTATCGCGCCCAATTCGCGCGGGATCTGGAACTCGGAGAAGAACAACTTCATGCCGCGCATCGGCCTGGCCTACCAGCTCGGGCCGACTACGATTCTGCGCACCGGCTACGGCATCTTCTTCGACTCGATCGGCATCAACGGCTACAACTCGATTCAGACCGGTTTCAGTACCACCACCCCGGTGCAGGTTTCGATGGACAGCGGCGTGACCTATGTCGCCTCCCTGGCGAAGCCCTTCCCCAACGGGTTGATCCAACCCCTGGGCGCCGCAGGCGGATTGAGCACCAACCTGGGGCAGGCGCTCACCCTTTACGGGCGCGACCGCAAGAACCCCTTCAACCAGCGATGGTCTTTTGGGATTCAGCACCTGCTTCCCGGCCAACTCAAGACCGAGGTCACCTACGTCGGCAACCGCGGCACGCGCGTCCAGGTCGCCCGAAACATGAACACGCTTCCGCAGCAGTACCTGAGCAAGTCGCTGGTCCGCGATCAGAACACCATCAACTATCTGGCTGCGAGCTTCTCGAACCCGTTCTACGGCACCAATTCGATTTACGGCAAGACCATCTCGCGAAGCAGCTTGCTGTATCCGTATCCGCAGTTCGGCACCATCACGATTTATGAACCGGTCGGCTACTCCTGGTATCACGCGCTTCAGGTCGCCATGGAGAGGCGCTTCTCGAAGGGCTTCATGTTCATGTTCAACTACACCTACTCGCGTTCGATGGACGCTACGGCTTACTTGAACGCCAGCGATGTCCGGCCGTATGAATCACTCTCTCTGCACGACCGGCCGCACCGTGTGGTTATCAGCGGCATCTATGAGCTGCCGTTCGGACGCAAGCGGCAGTTCGGAGCGAACATGCCCGCGGCGTTGAATTTCCTCGCCGGTGGCTGGCAACTCAACGGCGTCATGCAGCGCCAGAGCGGTCAAGCACTGCAGTGGGGCGACGTCTGGACGCTGTTTACGGGCGATTCCACCAAGGTGGGGCTGTCCAAGAACGAGCGCAACGTGGACCGGTGGTTTAATACCGATGCCGGCTTCAACAAAGTCAGCACGCAGCAACTCGCTTCGAACGTCCGCTACTCGCCACTGCGCTTCAGCAACCTGAGAGCTGACGGGCAGGCGCGCTGGGACTTCTCCATCTTCAAGAATTTCCTGATCCAGGAGAAGTTGACCGTGCAGTA
>CAZDIZ010000005.1:57644-59644 GCA_964505625.1 uncultured Solibacteraceae bacterium
GGCCTGCGCGCAAACGCCGTGGAAGGCGGGCGCCGCAAAAGTAGTCATCACGCCGAAAGAATCGATTTGGATGGCGGGTTTCGGCTTTCGCGATCATCCGTCGGAGGGCATCCGCCAGGACATCTACGTGCGAGCGCTGGCGCTGCAGGATGAAAGCGCCAAGACGTCTTTGTTGATCACGCTGGATTTGGCCGGCGTTGAACGCCAACTCTCCGATGTGATCGCCGCGCGATGCCTGAAGCAATTCGGGGTTGATCGCGATCATCTGACGCTCAATGTTTCGCATACCCACAGCGGGCCGGTCTCCGGACTGGTGCCCATGCCGCTCTACGACCTTTCGCCCGAGCAGCGCGACGTCGTGCGGCGCTACTCGCTGGATCTGATCGAGAAGGCCGTGAGCGCCGCCGGCATGGCGATACAGAATCTGGCGCCGGCGAACCTGAGCTTCGAACAGGGCTTGGCCGGCATTGCGGTGAACCGCCGCCGTCTGATTTCGCGCGCCTATCCCGGTGTGGTGGATCACGACGTGCCGGTGCTGGCGGTGCGCGACCAGACCGGTAATCTGCGCGTCGTGGTAGTCGGGTACGCCTGCCACGCCACCATGCTGAGCGATTACAAAATCAGCAACGACTATCCCGGCTTCGCGCTCGAAGCCATCGAGAAGGCGCACCCCGGCGCGACGGCGATGTTCGTGCAAGGCTGCGGCGCGGACTCCAATGCTTTTCCGCGCGCAAATGAAGAACTGTGCCGGCGGCGCGGCGAGATCCTCGCGGCGGCTGTCGAACTGGTTCTGAAGGGCAAAATGAAGCCCGTCACGGGACCACTACGCGCGGCCTACGAACGCGTCGATCTTCCGTTTCATCAAATGCTGACTCGTGAGGAGTTGCAGAAGCGGCTGGAGCACAAAACCAAGATCTACCGGACCACGGCTCGCTATCTGCTGGATCAACTGGATCGCGACGGCAAGTTCCCGGCGAGTTGCTCCTATCCTGTGCAGGTCTGGCAGTTCGGTAATAGTCTGAAGTTCATTGTGCTGGGTGGCGAGACGGTGGTCGATTATTCGCTTCGCCTCAAGGGCCAGTACGGCTTCGACAACACCTGGGTGGCCGGTTATTCGAACGACCTTCCGGGCTACATTCCTTCGAAGCGCGTGGCGCTGGAAGGCGGCTATGAAGGCGGCGACGCGCTGGTGTTCTTCGGCCGTCCGGGCAGGTTCAGCGCGGCCGTGGAGGAGATCATCGTCGAGAAGGTCGCCGATCTGATGGAGCGTACGGCCAAGTAGATGCGAGACGGCACGATGCATAAGAAAATTGGAATTTTAGGTGGACTTAGTCCTGAATCGACGGCGGCTTACTACGAGCACATCACGCGATCCTACGTGGCCCGGTTCGGCGACTGCGGTTATCCGGAAATCCTCATCTACAGCGTCAACTTCCAGCAGTACATGGACTGGCAGCGCGCGAACCGTTGGGAAGAAGCGGCGCAGGCGATGGCGGACCAGTTGAATGCGCTGCATCGGGCGGGCGCGGAGTTCGGCCTCATTTCGACCAACACCATGCACATTGTATTCGACCAGGTGCAGGCCAAAGTCGATATGCCGCTCATCAGCATCGTCGATACCACGGCCGAAGCCATTCGCTCGGCCCGTATGAAGAAGGTCGGCCTGATGGGGTCGGTCTTCACCATGCGCGAGAGCTTCTATCACGATGGATTGCGGCGCGCCGGCATCGAGGCGCTGGTCCCGGACGCGGACGACCACGCGCGCATCAACGACGTCATCTTCGGTGAACTGTGCAGGGGTGTGCTGCGCAGCGAATCGCGGCGTCTGTTTCAGAGCGTCATGGACCGGCTATGCCGCCAGGGCGCCGAGGGCATCGTCCTCGGCTGCACCGAAATTCCCCTGCTGATCCAACAGAAGGATTGCCGAGTGCCGCTGTTCAATACCACCACGCTGCACGCCGAACGCGCGCTGGACTTCGCGATCTCGAACGGCACTAACG
>CAZDIZ010000005.1:59744-68337 GCA_964505625.1 uncultured Solibacteraceae bacterium
GCGATTTCACCGAGATCCACATCCGGAATGTCGACCAGCCACCCTTGTTGGCGGCGATCCTCCACGCGGACCGGAATCGAGATCACCATGTTGCGTTCGGCGGCGGCTTCGACCAGCGCGCGGCAACGCGGGTCTGACAACTTGTAGTTGTGCCACTTCGGATACAACCGCACGCCCTTCATACCGAACTGCTCGTGGCAGATCTTCAGATCGTCCTGCCAGCCTGCGTAAGCCGGGCTGAGCACGGCAAACGGAATCAGGCGGGCACGGTGCGCTTCCACTTCCGCGGCGACTTCTTCATTGCCGGCTTGCGGATTGCGGTAGGTGATGGCCGCCGCGCTGCCCACCACGGCGCGCTGTATGCCGAAGCGGTCCATGTAGGCAACCAAACCGGCGCCGGTGTTGTGCCGCAGTTGCCGGTAGGCAAAATGTCCAAGATACGCGCTTACGTCGATCATTACGCCCTCCGCCTCGCAAGGATGCGTTGCATGTTACCGCCCAGAACTCTGGCCCGGTCCACATCGCTCAGCACGGCCGATCGAATGCGGCCCACGCTGGCGGTCATGGACATGTCGCAGCCAAACAGCACTCGATCGGCACCCATGATCTTCACCGCCGTTTCAACGATGCCTTCGTCCGGCACGCTGCCGCTGGTGTCGATGCAGACGCTGGGCGCGTTGCGCAGCGACTTGGCGGTCCACTCCCAATCGCCGCCGCCGGCGATGTGCGCGCAGATGATCATGGCTTCCGGATAGCGCTTGGCGAGTTCGGCGAAGGTGCCGCCGTCGCTGATGCGCGGCTGTGGCGGTTCCAGCCAGTAGGTGTGGCCGGCGTGGTGCAGCAGAGGCACGCGCAACTCGGTCACCTGTTCGATGAGCGGCCAGACCACCGGCTCGGTGGCGACGTACTCGTTGTAAAGCTTCACGCCGATGAAGCCCAGCTTCTCGACGCAGCGGCTCACTTCCTCGCGCGCCTCCTTCACGTAGCCGGGATTCACGTAGCAGTAGCAGAGGATTCGCCCCGGGTAGCGCCGCGCGGCTTCGGCCGCCCAATCATTGGCCTGACGGCAGTCTTCCGGCGTGGCCGGGCGGCGCGGCGTTAGCAGCGAACAACAAAGCTGATCGATGCCGAGCCGGTCCGCGGCTTCGATGAGCTGGCGGTCGCGTTCGGCCCAATCCGGATTGCTGTGATGCGCCAGGTGAGCGTGCGCGTCGATTACCTTCACCTTGGCGGTGCTTGGCTGCGCCACCTTCACCGCGCCCGCTACGCCGAGGCCGGCCGTGAACGCGCGCCGCGAGATGGTTCCGAAACCCGTTGGATTCATGCGAATCTCTCCCTCTACAAAGAAGTAACCTATCGCCACGAACACCGCGAGTCAACATGATGCCGCGGTGTTTGTTGCATCGTGCAAGCAACGGCCGTGGCCGTTGAACGGGAGGCCATTGTAGCATCTAGGTAGGCCATGAACATTCCGATCTGCTTTGCTCCATCCCTGCTGCTCGCCGCCGGTGCTGGAACCGCGGGGCTGCTGCTTGAAATGCTCATCGTCTTCGCGTCGGCGAAACTGTTGGCCGAGCTTGCCGAGCGGCTCAAACAACCGGCCGTGGTGGGCGAACTCACGGCCGGTATCCTAATTGGCCCTAGCGTGTTGGGGTGGATCAAACCCAACGATTTCCTGACAGTTCTGGCCGAGCTTGGCGTCATGTTTCTGTTGTTCCGCGTGGGTATGGAGCTGCGCGATTTCCAACTCACCAGAATCGGAATCGACGCATTGGCTCCGGCCTTGCTCGGCGTGGTTTTGCCGTTTGTAGGTGGGTTGGGCGTGATGCTGGCCATCGGGCATCCCTGGGTGGAGGCCATCTTCGTGGGCGCGGCGCTGGTAGCCACAAGCGTGGGCATCACGGCGCGCGTGTTAGCGTCCAAGGGACTGCTGGAAGAGCGCGCCAGCAAGGTGATCCTGGCCGCCGCGGTCATCGACGATGTGCTCGGGTTGCTGGTGCTGGCCGTGGTGAGCGGCGTGGCCAAGGGCAGCGTCAACTTCGTCGAACTGGGCCTCACCACGGTGCTGGCGGTGGGGTTCACGTTGCTTGTAGCCACCTGGGGCACGCGCACCATGACGCGGATCGTGCCGCATATGGAGCAACGCGTGCAATCGGGCGAAGGCGAATTCACGCTCTCCATCGTGCTGCTGTTCGGTCTTTCACTGCTGGCGATCCACGCGGGTGTGGCAGCGATCATTGGAGCGTTTCTCGCCGGCATGGCGTTGGCCGACAGCGTGGGAGATCGTGTACACCACATGACGGGCGGCGTAACTGAATTCCTGTTGCCGTTCTTTCTGGCGGGCATCGGCCTGCACCTGGACGTATCGGTGTTCGGCGACCGCTCCACCATCGCGCTCGCCGTGGGCATCCTGGTGGTGGCGTGCGCGACGAAGTTCATCGGCTGCGGGCTGGGTGCGCTGCACCTCGGGTGGGCCAACGCCACGCGCGTGGGCACGGGCATGATTCCCCGAGGCGAAGTCGGCATGGTGGTGGCGCAGATCGGACTGGGTCTCGGCATCATTCCCAAGGACGTTTACGGCATCGTTGTGTTCATGTCCATCGCCACCACGATCATCGCCCCGCCGCTGGTGAAACTCAGTTATCGTGGTCTGATGCGGCCTGCAACGGCCGGCAACGAATCCGCATGACAATACTTGTACGAATCGCTCTGGCCGGCCTGGGCGCCGCGGCCATCTGCTGTGCGCAACCCGCGCCTGTTCCGGTTTTCAGTGGCCGCATGCACGGCCGCGCAGGCACACTGTATCAGCAACTGTGGCGGTTGGCGCCGCGTGACCGTAAAGTGCAGCTTTCGCGCACGACGCGTCATCATCATCAGCCTTCCTGCGGAGCCGATGCGCGCGAACTGCTGTTTCTTGCAGGGGGCGCCAAACAGACGCAGGAGCTTTGGAAGTTGGATGTCAAAACCGGCGCCGAGCAGATGCTCCTGAAGACCGACGAGGATCAACCTATCTCGCGGGTGCTGGGCTGGTCGCGCGACAAGCGTCAAGTGATTCTGGTTCTGGCGGCGGAAGGCGGGCATCATCTGGCGAAGCTACTAATGGAGGATAAGTCGCTGGCGGGATTGACGCGCGCCGAATCGGCGGTGCTGTCGCCCGATGGAACGCGGATCGCCTACGATACGTCGTATGTGGGCGGCGGAAGCCTGGCGCAGTCTCAGTTGGTAGTTGTGGATCTGGACGGCAAGCCGGTGGCGCACCTGGGGCGCGGGGCGAAGCCTGCCTGGTCGCCGGATGGAGAGAAGTTGGCCGCGCTCATCGTCAACGGCACGGATTTGCAGTTTGTCGAAGTGCGGACGCGTAACATCCAACGCACGGTGTCGCTGCCGCCGAAGTCGGACCGTTGGGCGTCGGTTGCCGCGTTGTCGTGGTCGCCCGACGGCACGCGGTTGCTGGCGTCTTCGCCCGCCGGCGACGAGGAGAATTACTGGCTGCTGAATCTGGAAACGCGTGAATGGACCTATTTGGACCAGGGCCGCGGCGCGCGCTGGGCGCCCCAGGGCGCGCAATTGGTCTACTCAGCGCCGCCGAAACAGGTCAAGGTGGAGCGTAAGGAGGTGACGGTTTCCGCACTTCGTCTGGCCGAGGCGCCGGAGTTCCGCCCGCGCGAGGTGTCGCTGCCGCCGGCGCTCGTGGAAGGTCCGGCCTGGTGTGTTTTGGAGGCGCTACCGTTAAGGTAGAATTCTATCGAGACGCCCTTTTTTTTCGCGCGAAAGTTTCGTATATATAGTTCTGCGCAGTGGCAAGGAGGAGAGGCGATGGTCAAGTGCCCGTTATGCGATGGCGCGATCGACGTCGAAGAAGAGGAACTCGACGAAGGCGACATCCTCGCGTGTGAAGAGTGCGGAGCCGAGATTCGGGTGGCGGGAGTAAATCCTCTCGAACTCGAAGCCGCCGAAGAAGAAGAATTGGAAGATGAGGAAGGCGACCTCGATGACGAGGACGAGGAAGAAGACGAGGAGGAGTGGCGCTAGCGCCGCCGCTCGTTTCGCCCGCGCAGTATCTTGGGCGGTTGTCCTGTTGGGGGTGGCCGGCATCGCGGTAGCTCCAGCCATCGCCAAGAAGAAAGACAAATCCGAGCCATTCGCCCTGGTGGCGGGCACGGTGTTCCGGGAACCCGGATTCGCCTTGCCGGGAGCGGAAGTGTCGCTCAAACCCGAGCCCGACGCGCAGTCCACCGTCAAGGTGAAGCCAGCCAAAATGATATCGAGCCCGCGCGGCGAGTTCGCGTTTCGCGTTCCCGCGGCGCCCATGCGATATACTGTGAGTGTCAAGGCCCAGGGTTTCCGCGAGCAATCGAAGCCAGTCACGATTTCTGGCGACGAGCGAGTGGATGTCTTTTTCCGTTTGGAAACGGAGTCGAAAAAGTAGCATGAAAACCGTCGGATTCATAGTCTCCTCGTTGTTGCTCGTGGCCCTCGTCGCGGTCCCGGCGTCTGCTCAGTGGAAACGGGACAAAGACAAGCAGGACCCCAATACACGTTCGCTGCAAGGCTTCGTGCTGGACGAGTTGGAAAAGCCCGCCAAGCGCGCGATCGTGCAGTTGAAGAACACCAAGACCCTCCAGGTTCGTTCTTATATAACGCAAGAGGATGGACGCTACCAGTTCCACGGGTTGAGCACTAACATCGACTACGAGATTCAGGCCGAGCGCGGTGATGAGGCCAGCTCGGTGCGCCGGCTCAGTGTCTTCGATACGCGTGCCAAGGCGATCATCAACCTGAAACTCGAACCGAAGAAGAAGTAGCGCCGTTCTCAGCAGGTTTCTGAAAAACGGGACAGACTGCTCTGCCCCACGCGGTGAGCTCTGCGATTTCGGCGTCCTCCATTGGGGGCAGAGTGGTCTGTCCCTGGTTTTTCAGAAACCTGCTAAGCCCGCTCTTTTGGAGGGGACATGAGACGAACAATCACTTTGGGTATTTGTTTGGTTTTGGCCGCGGTAGTGTGGGCGCAGAGCTCTGTTGTCGGCACCAAGCCGGGCGATTTCACGTTGCGCGATCTGAAGGGCTCCGAGGTGACATCTTCCGCGTTGAGCGGCAACGTCACCGCGATTCTGTTTATCTCCACCAAGTGTCCGGTGTCGAACGCCTACAACGAACGGATGAGCGCGCTCTATCGCGATTACGCGTCCAAGGGCGTCAAGTTCATCTTTGTGAACTCGAACCAGACCGAACCGGCCGCGGACGTGGAAGAGCACATCCGGAATAACGGCTTCTCCTTCGCGGTGTACAAGGATCCGTCGAACGTGGTGGCGGATCTGTTCCGCGCGCAGGCGACGCCGGAAGCCTTCGTGCTTGACGCGAGCGGCACGATTCGCTATCACGGCTATATTGACGACTCGCAGAATTCCGCGCGCATCACCAAGCAGGGCCTGAGGCCGGCTCTGGATGCGTTGCTGGCCGGAGCGAGCGTCGATCCGGCCGAAACCAAGGCTTTCGGCTGTTCCATCAAACGAGTGAAACGATGACATCAGGCATGCGAATTTTCCTGGCGGCCGCCGTTCTGGCGTTGCCCATGTGCGCCCAAACGGCGCTGCAACCGTTGGACGAGTTGGGGTACAAGAAGATGCTGGCGGCGAACAAAGGCAAGGTGGTGCTGGTGAACTTCTGGGCCACCTGGTGCCAACCGTGCCGCGCCGAGATGCCGCAACTGGTGAAGTTGGAAGCGTCGCTGCGCGCGCGCGGATTCAAGCTGGTCACCATCTCAGCCGACGAACCCGAGCAGGAGGCCGCCGCCAAGAAATTCCTATCGCAGACAGGTGTGCCCGCCACTTGGTACTTGAAACGTCCCAAGAGCGACAGCGCCTTCATCGACGCCATCGATTCCCGCTGGAGCGGAGCGCTGCCAGCCTCATACCTCTACGACCGCACGGGCCGCAAGCGCGACATGTTCGTAGGCGAAACCGCCATGGCAACCATCGAAGCCGCCATCCGCAAGCTGCTGTGACGCGGAAAGCGAGCCGCTGCCGAACCTTTAGGGCTTCACGCCGATGTAGAGATTTGTGCGGCTCTGGACACCGCCGATGGTAACGATGACTTCAGCGATATAGCCGCCGGTGGTTTGAATGGTGGTCAACCCGGCGGGCACTACGGCGTTGATCTGCATTGCGCCAGCCACGAAGCCCGGCGCCGCGCCCGCATACAAAACACTCGCCTCCACGCCGCCGATACGCACAGACACCGGAAGGACAGGCGCGGGATAAGGGTCGTTTGCAGTCAGCCCATCAGTTCCCGCGGGACTGGTCTGTCCGCCTCCAGTGGCGAATAGTACGATGACATTGCCAACCAAGGCGGGATTCGTGGCGATGCCATTCACCGTGTTGTCCTGGTTCAACGCCGAGGCCATGCGGAAGTCCGCCGACGTCGCGAAGATGCCCGGCGAAGCCCCGAGTACCGGAACCAGAACGTGGTTCGATTCCAGACCGTCGCGGACCACCCATACCTCAGTCACCGACTTGCCCGCCAGTGCATAGGGCGCCGCCACGTTCACCTGCCCCGTCTGCGCGTATAGCACGGGCGCGGCCACCCCATCGAAAAACACCTGCACGCCGCCCAGCGTCTTCACCACCAGTCCCGCGTTGTCGATTTCCGTGCCAGTGCCGGCAAGCGGCCCCAGGTCGTCGCCATACACCGTTAGCAGTTCGCCCGCGGAAACCGGCGTTGCGATGAAGGTAGCGCTGTTAACCACGTAGGTTGGCTCAATGTGCGGCCAGCGTTTGCGCGTGTCGCTTGAAGTACGCACCTGAAGAATGCGCCCATTGTCCGTGTCGGCGATGTAGAGTGAACCGCTCGAATCAACGGCAACGCCAAACGGACTGGAGATCGCCGTGGTGGAAGTCGTCCAGGTTTCCGCCACCGTCGGACTGGGGAAGTACTGCGTATCCTGTTTCTGCGGGGTGATCTTGCGGATGCGATTGGCGCCCATTTCCGCGACGTACACGTTGCCGGCCGAGTCCACCGCCAGACCGTAAGGATTCGTCTGATAGAGCGACCAATCGGTGACGTTGCCCGAAGTGATCCTCACGATGCGCCCATAGTAAGTGTCGCTGGCGTACACGTTCCCCGAGCCGTCCACGGCCACGCCCACGGGAACCAGGTTGTTGGCGATGGTTGTGATGATGCCGCCGGAGCTGACCTTGCGCACGCGCGTGTTATTGTAATCGGCGATGTAGAGATTCCCAGACGCGTCGACCGCGATTCCAGCCGGCGTACTGAGGCTGGCATTGGTGGCCTGGCCGCCGTCGCCGCTGAAAGTCGATGTGCCGTTGCCCGCCACCGTGCGAATGACGCCGTCGGTGCCCACGCGCCGCACGCGGTTGTTTCCCTGGTCCGAGATGTACACATTGCCGGAGCTGTCCACCGCCACCGCGAACGGATAGTTGAGCTGCGCCTGCTTGGCATCGCCGCCATCTCCGCTGTATCCTGCCGTGCCGTTGCCCGCAATGGTTCGCACCAGTCCATCCACCGTCACTTTGCGGATGCGATGGTTGTACCAATCGGCGACGTAGATCGAACCGGAGGAATCCACGGCGACACCCGACGGCGCATTTAAAGTGAGCAGCGTTGCCGGCATCGCTTCGTACTCGCTCGGATTCGACCCCGCGATGGTTCGGATCATTCCGTCGGAGCCGACGGCACGGATGCGGTTGTTGCCGCTATCGGCGACGTAGATATTTCCCGCCGCGTCCGCCAGCACACCCGCAGGAGTATCGAGATTCGCCGACGTGGCCAAGCCTCCGTCGCCGGCGAACCCTTGTGTGCCGTTGCCCGCCACGGTGCTGACTATCCCGCCAGCACTGATTCTCCTCACGCGATGGTTGCCTGAATCGGCGATGTAGAGGTTGCCGTTTGCGTCAAGCGACAAACCCGACGGTCCACTGAATTGAGCCGAGGCCGCCGCCCCACCGTCGCCCGAATAGCCGGATGTTCCTGTGCCGGCCACCGTACGGATGATGCCACTCGAATTGATCGCGCGGACTCGGTTGTTCAGGTAGTCAGCAATGTAGACGGTGCCGTCGCCGCTTACGGCGAGCGCCACCGGCCCGCGCAACTGCGCCGCCGTTGCCGTGCCGTTATCGCCGGAGTAGCCGGGTACGCCGGTTCCGGCGACAGTCGTGATGATGCCGTCCGAAGAAACGCGGCGCACCACGCCGAAGGTATAGTCGGCGATGTAGACGTTTCCGTTCGCATCAGCAGCCACCGCCGCGGGTTTGCCGATGCCCGCCAGAGTTGCCGCGCCACCATCGCCGCCCAGTGCATTCAAGCCGATTCCCGCGAAGGTGGTCAACGTTCCGGCGGAGTCGATCTTCAACACTCGCGAGTTGCCGAGCGCGGCGATGTACAGGTTGCCGGCTGCATCCAGCGCGATGTCGTACGGTGTGTCCATGCCAGCAGCCGCGGCGGGTCCACCGTCGCCGCTGAAAAAGCCGGTGTAGAATCCTTTGCTGCCCGCCACCGTGGTGACAGTTCCGTTGGGAGCCACCTTGCGGATGCGCGCATTGCTCTCGTCCGCGATATAGAGGTTTCCGGCGCCGTC
>CAZDIZ010000005.1:68437-86754 GCA_964505625.1 uncultured Solibacteraceae bacterium
CGCGCTACGGAAAACGCACCGTCAATTGTGTAAGTGGCGGAGGAAGAGGGATTCGAACCCCCGAGCGAGTCACCCCGCTAACGGTTTTCAAGACCGCCGCCTTCAACCACTCGGCCATTCCTCCGCGTTCAATTCCAATCTAGCGGATTGGCCTCGGTCCTGCAATTTTCAGAAGTTCTGCACGATGCCGTCCGGGTCGGGCGTCTTGCGTGCTCGAACCAGCGAGACAAACGCCAGCGTCGCCACGCACGGTATTAACGACGCTGCGATGATGATGGGTTCGAAGGAGAACTTATCGGTGATCCGCCCGATCAGGTAGGTCGAGATCAGCGTGCCGACGCCCGCCGCCGAACCGCTTAGCCCGCTCACCGAAGCCACCGCGCGCGTGTGGAATACGTCGGCCGGAAGCGCCAGGAACATGGTCGACGTGGCCGCGTAGGCGAACGTCGCGTAGGCGAACAGCAGAATGAGCAGTATGTAGCTCTTCACGTAGACGGTGAGAATCAGCAGCAGCATGCTGGGCCCGAAAACCCAGATGACCATGCGGCGGCTCTTGCCCACCGGCCAGCCGCGCGCGATCAGCCAGCTCGACATCGCGCCGCCGAAGAAGTTGCCCAGGTCGGCGCCCAAGAACGGCGCCCAGAAGCCGAGGATGCTCTGTTCGATCTGGAAGCCCTTGCTCATCAGATAGAGCGCGAACCACTCCGAGATCAGGAACCAGTAGGGGTCCATCAGGAAACGGCCCAGCATGATGCCCCAAGTCTGGCGATGGCCCAGCAGCTTGCCCCATCCCACCTTGGGCAGGTTCTCGCCGGCCGGGTCATCGGCTTGGCGATCCTGCTCGATGATGCGCAGTTCCTCGGCGGACACACGCGGATGTTGGCGTGGCGGATAGTAGAACTTACGCCAGGCGAGCAGCCACAGAAAGCCCAGCGAACCAGTGATCAGAAACGCGGGCCGCCAACTGCCGAACGAGTGGTACAACCACAGGACCAGAAACGGCGCGAGCGCTCCGCCGATCGACGAGCCGCTGTCGAACATGGCCACCGCCCAGGCACGTTCCTTGGCCGGGAACCATTCCGAGGTTGCCTTGGTGGCGCCGGGCCAGTTGGCCGATTCGCCAGCACCCAACAGGAAGCGGAATGCGCGGAAACCCCACAGCCCTTGCGCGAGCGCGGTCAGCGATGCAACCGCCGAATAGAAGAATACCGTCAGGCTCAACCCGCGCCGCGTGCCCATCCAGTCCAGCAGCCGTCCACACACACCTTGCCCGATCGTGTAAGCAATGCGAAACGCGATCAGGATGGTGGCGAAGTCGGTGTTCGTCCACTGATACTCCTGCTTCAGAAAAGGCGCCAGGACGCTTAATGTCTGGCGGTCCACGTAGTTGATGATCGTGGATGTGAACAACAGCCCCGCGATCCACCATCGCAGGTGCCGGATCGGCTTCTGACTCACTTGGGTTTCCTCACACTGTTTCGGGAATGGAGTGAATCTTCAATTATCGTTCAGACCGGCGCGAAGTCAAACGCCGCGGCGTGCGCGCGTGTTACGATCTTCTTGAATGAGCCCGCGCACGGTCTATGGGGCCCTCGCGCTGGCCGCTGCCAAATACGGCCACTTGCCGGCGTTGCACCAGCCGGTAACGGATAACGGGGTTCGCAGGTACCACACGTACTCCTGGACCGACTATTGTGCCGCGGTGGAAGAAATCGCCGCCGGCCTGCGGCAGCTTGGCTTGCGCAAGGGTGACGTCATCGCGTTGAATTCGGAGACGCGAGCCGAGTTTTATCTGGCTGACATCGGTGTGATGGCCGCCGGTTGTATCTCGGCGGCGATGTACCCGACCTATCCGGTACCCGATCTCGTCGCGCGCCTGCGCGCGGCCGACGCCCGCGCGGTCTTTGTCGAGAACGTCAAAATGCTGGAGGCGTTCCGCGCCGCGCCCGACACCCCTAACGTAACCTGGATTCTGCTCACGGGCGACGCCGATGGCGCCGTCAGCCTGCGGCAGTTGCGCGAACTCGGCCGGCAGGCGCTTGGCCGCGACAAGGGCCTGCGCCGGCGCCTGGGCGACGAAGTTACGCCGGAAGATCAGGCGATTCTCTATCTCACCTCCGGCGCCACCGGCGATCCGAAGATGGTGCTGGTATCGAACGGCGCGCTCGTGGCCAACATCGAGATGATCCTGACGCTCGCCTCGGCCACACCGCGCGACCGTTTCCTGGCGTTCCTGCCTTCGGCGCATATCGCGCAGCGTGTGGTGGTGGAATTGGTTCCGCTCCAGACGGGCTCGCCGGTGTGGTTCTCGGAAAGCTTGAAGCGCATGCCGGAGGAGATCCGCCGCATCAAGCCCACCGTCTTTCTGGCGCCGCCGCGGTTGTGGGAACGCATCTACACCAGCGTCTGTACGGAAATCCGCAAGCGGCCTCCGTATGCGCAGAAGACGTACTACGCTTCGCTGGGGCTGGCGCTCGAAGCGGCACGGTTGCGCCATGAAGGCAAAACGCCGCCGGGATGGATGCGCGCATCGCTGGCCGTCGCGGACCGGTTGGTGTTCCGCAAGCTTCGCGCTCGCTTGGGTGGGCGGATGCGCATTCCAGCGTCCGGCGCGGCGCCCTTGGGACGCAGCCTGGCGCAGTTTTACGAAGCCATCGGTATGCCGCTGGTGGAAGGCTACGGGCTCACCGAGGGTGGCATCGTGTGCTTCAATCCGTGCGACAAGCCGCGTGCAGGCAGCATCGGCAAACTACTGAAGGGCGCCGAGGCGCGCTTCGCTGACGACGGAGAACTGCTGTTACGAGCGCCGTGCATGTCCAGCGGCTACTACAAGGATCCCAAGGCTACCAGCGAAATCCTCGTCGACGGCTGGCTGCACACCGGGGACACGGGCGAAATCGACTCCGACGGTTACCTCTACATCACCGGCAGAAAGAAGGAGCTGATTGTTTCCTCCAACGGGAAGAAGATCTTCCCGTCGCGGTTGGAGAGCTTCTTCAAGATGGAACCGATCATCAACAACGTTCTGTTGATCGGCGATGGAATGCCGTATGTCGCCGCGCTGTTCACCATTAATGCGGCGGTGGCGGAATCGCTCGACGGCATGCAGGAGTGGCAGGGACGTCCGGCGAGCGAGATCGTGTCCGCACCACCCGTGGTAACCGAGGTGCAGCGCGCAGTGCAGCGCGTGAACAAGCAGCTCGCGCCGTTCGAGCAGATCCGGCGCTACCGGATTCTATCGCGCGAGTTCACCATCGACGACGGCGAACTCACCGCGACCATGAAGGTCCGCCGCGACCGCGTGCTCCAGAACTTTCGCGACACGGTCAACGAACTCTGCCAAGGCCGCGACGACTCAGACTAGTTTCGGACCAGCGTAGCCTGTCCCCGAAACTTGGATGAGGCGAGTGTCGTCGGGCTCGGTTTCGATGCGGATTTCGATGCGGTTGTGCGGGAGCAGGGCGGGGAAGCGTTCGCCCCATTCGATCAGCACCACGGCGTCGCGATCCAGGATTTCGTCGAATCCCAGGCCCAGCACTTCACGCTCGGTTTCCAGACGGTACAGATCGATGTGATAGATCTTGCCCGCGCTTCCGTACTCGTGAATCAGCGTGAAGGTGGGACTGGAGACTTCGTCCGGTTCCGCCGCTCCCAGGCCGCGCACGATGCCTTTGGTGATCGTTGTCTTTCCGGCGCCCAGATCGCCGATCAGTAGAACCACCGCGCGCCGGGGCAGTTCGGCCGCGATGGTCTCACCTACCGCGATGGTTTCTTCCTCGCTGCTAGTTCGCCAGACGCGCGCACTCATCCATCGCCTCCGGCAAGTATTCGAGCATGTCGGTGGCCACTAGGGATTTCTCGCCGAGTTCCATGGCGCCCAACTCCGCGGCGCGGCCGTGCAGATAGACCGCCGCGGCGATGGCACGATCAGCGTCCGATGGAAACTGCGCGAGCAGGCCTGCGATTAATCCCGTGAGTATGTCGCCGCTGCCGCCGCTGGCCATCGCCGGCGTGCCGGTCGGATTAATCCAAACGCGTCCATCCGGAAAAGCGATCAACGTGCGCTGACCCTTCAGCACCAGCGTGGCACCGCGCGCCATGGCGAAACGGCGGGCTACGTTCACGCGGTCGGTCTGAATCTCCGCGGTCGTCGCTTGCGCCAGGCGGGACATCTCTCCCGGATGCGGCGTCAACGTCAACGCGCGCCCGCGAAACTCCGTGCCGGCCAGCGCGTTGAGTCCGTCGGCATCCACAACCATTGGCAGCGCGCATTCAGCCACCAGACGGCGCACAAGTTCGATGGTCTCCGGACTCGTGCCCAAACCCGGTCCGATCGCCACCACCTCTTTGTTCGCGAGCAGTGCCGTCAGACGGCCGCTGGTAAGGGCTTCGAGCGCAATGCCACCGCCCGCGGTTTCCGTGAGCGGTTCGGTCATCAACTCGGGCGCATGCGCCGCCACCAGCGGGATGGCGGATTCGGCTGTTGCCACCGTCACCAGTCCGGCACCCGCACGCAATGCCGCCATGCCGGCCATCGCGGCGGCACCGGTCTTCCCGCGCGAACCGCCGATGACGACCACGTGGCCGAAATCTCCCTTATGCGCGCCGCGCGCCCGCGGCGTGAACAGTGACGAAAGTTGTTCGCGTTCGACCAGACTCAAGAAAATCGATGGCTCGTCTTCGTAGAGCGATGCTGGGCTGCCGATAGCCACCACGTGCAACGCACCCATGCAATCGCAGTACGGCGGAAGCGCCTGTGCGATCTTGGGCGCGGTGAAGGTGATGGTGTGTTGCGCGCGCACGTACTCGCCGGCTTCGAGGTTCGCATCGCTCGGCAAGCCGGAGGGAATGTCGACGGCCACCACGCTCGCCAGCGGAAAACCAGAGTTGATTTCGCGGATGAAATCCAGCGCGGCGCCCGAGGCTGGACCTTTGACTCCGGTGCCAAGCAGCGCGTCGATGACCAGGTCGGCCGTGCGCATGCTTGACGTGATTTCGCGCGAGTAAGGGCATCCGCACGCCAACAGCATGCGGAAATTCTCCGCCGCGTCGCCTTTGAATTCCGCCGGGTCGGCCGCCAGCACCACATCGAGTGTCGCCGGGTGAACGCGCGTGAACAGTTGCCGTGAGATGACCAATCCGTCGCCGCCGTTGTTGCCCTTACCGCAGAAGACCACGATACGCCGCTCGGCGAGAGGTGCGTAGGTGCGTTCGAGAAACTCGACCACACGCTGGCCGGCGTTCTCCATCAGGATCAGGCCGGGGATGCCCAACTCTTCGGTCCGCCGGTCCACCTGGCGCATTTCGGCGGCGGTCAATACCTTCATGCACGCACCTCGGTGAGCAGGCTCTCCAGCTTGCGCAGGTCCGGGTGACGTCCCATGACGATCAGGTAGTCGCCGCTTTGTATTTCAGCTTCCGCGGGCGGATTGAACAACATTTCGCCGCTCGACTTGCGCATGGCAAGCACGACCACGCCGACGTCACGCCGCAATTGCGCCTGCTGCAAAGATTTCGAAACATACTCGCTCGATTCGCCCACGCGAACCTGTTCGATCGCTACGTCCATCCCCAGGCTCTTGTCGGTGAAATCCAGAAACTGCGAAACATGCGGCCGCAGTAAAGCCTGTGCGAGCTTGTGGCCGGTCATGGCGTAGGGCGCAAAGACAGCGTCGGCGCCGGCGCGCCGCAGTTTCTGTTCGGCTTCTTCCTCGGCCACGCGCGCGGCCAGATTCAGCATGGGGTTGAGCGTCTTGGCCGAGAGAATGACGAAGAGGTTTTCGGCATCGGTGACCAGAGCGGCGATCAAGCCGCGCGCCCGGGTAACACCGGCCGCGCGCAGCGTTTCATCACGCGTGGAATCGGCCTGCATGGCGAGCATGCCGGCCTTGACGGCCTGCTCGATCCGTTCGGGATTCTGGTCCACAACCACGAACGGCACGCCGGCCGCGAGCAGTTCCTCCGCCGCGCCGCGTCCCACGCGGCCGAAGCCGCAAATGATGTAATGGTTCGCCAGTTTGTCGATCATACGTCGCATCCGCCGTTTGTCGAAGATGTCGCCCAATTCAAGTTGAATGATGGTCTGCGTCATCGCGCCAATAGCGAAGAACATCACGGTGACGCCGAAGAAGATGATGAAGGAATTGAAGACGCGCCCCGCCGGGCTCAGCGGGTGCAGCTCACAGTAGCCCACCGTGGCTACCGTGAACAGCGTCATGTAGAAAGCATCGAAGACCGGATAGTGGTCGATCCACACCAACCCCACGGTTCCCACCAGCATCACGGCCAGCATGGCCGCGCCGATGAACCACATGCGTCTGACGGCTTTGCTCATGGCGTCTAGACTCTCCGCGCGACCAGCAACGTCATGTCGTCCTGCAACTCGGGCGAGCCGGTCCAATCGCGCACCGCCTGGATCACCGCGTCGATGATAACTTCCGTTTCGAGTTCGGAATTCTTCAGCAGTACATCGATCAGACGCTCCTCGCCGAACATTTCGCCGTATTCGTTTTCCGGTTCGGTGACACCGTCGGTGAAGCACACCAGCATATCGCCGCTCTCCAGCCGCACGCGGTCTTCGCCGTATTGCGCGAACGGGAACGCACCCACCACGATGCCGTTGACTTCCAGGCGCGTGGCTTCGCCCGCGCGCACCAGGATGGGCGGCAGATGCCCGGCGTTGGTGTAGGTGAGCACGCTGGTGGCGCCGTCGTAGACGCCGAAGTAGAAGGTGGAGAACTTCTCCGGGGCGCTGTGTGTGTGCAGATGCTGGTTGAGCTGCGAGACCAGCTTGGAGGTGGATACGTTGTCGTGCGCGCCCCCGCCCGCCGCTTCCAGACATGCGTGGATCTGCGTGCGGAACGAGGACTGCACCGTGGCCATCAGCAGCGCGGCCGAGATGCCTTTGCCCGCGACGTCGCCAAAGGCCAGGGCGATCTTGGTTTCGGTCAAAGGCTGGTAATCGTAATAGTCGCCCGAAACCATGCGGGCCGCGTTGCATCGCGCCGTGAGCCGCAGGGTCCTGCTCTCGGGCACGCTCTTTGGAAAGAGCTGATTCTGCACCTCGCGCGCGATTTCGATTTCCGATTGCAGGCGTTCCTTTTCCTTGGCCACGGCGAGCAGCCGTTCGAGATCTTCGGTCATAAGATTGAACGAACGGCTTAGGTCGGCTAGTTGATCGTCGCCCTGAACCGCGATGCGGTGAGTAAAGTCGCCGCGCCGCACGCGTGCCGTGCCTTCGTAAAGGCTATGAACCGCGCCGGTGATGGAACGCGTGAGCGAGGTCCCGATGATCAGCGAAATCAACTCGACAATGAGGAACGCCACGCCGGCACTCACCAACAACAACTGCACTCCGCCGACGATGAGTTCGGCTCTCTGGGTGAACACGGTGCGCAGCGCGGCCGAGGGTCTCGTGCTAACTTTCAGGACGCCCGTTACGGTCTCGCCCGGTTTCTCCCAGTTGGCGATGGATACCTTGGTCGCCCAGCTCACGACGATATCCAACTGATGCACCGGTGGCGGGAGCCTTTCCGATCGCGGGAGGTCGCCTTCGTCGGCGCGCGCGCGCCGGGTGGTGCCGTTCTGCCGTGTGCCGCTCTCCGTGTTACTGAGCGAGCGCGGGATCAGCAGCGTCACCTGTCCAAGATTCGGCACCAGGTTGTCCAGGCTTTCGCGATTCATGGGGGCCGCCAGCACGATCTCCGAATCTCCGCGGCGGGCATGTGCCCATGCGTATATGCGGCCCTGCTTGAGCATCAGTCCGCGGATATCGCCCCAGCCGTCGGGCGGAGCCTCGATCGTGGATTCGGCCGGGTAGTGGAACTCCCGCCCGCCGCCAAGGTAGAACTCGATATTCGGAAAGATGCTTTGCAGGTACGGCGCCATCCATCGCAAACGCCCCTCCCGCTCGGCTGGAGGTAGCGTCAACAGGCCCTGGGTGGGCGCGCCCACGGCTTCGACGCGGTGGTTGAGTTCCGTGGTGACCAGATAAATTGCGATCTGGCCCGCCGTCAGCCAGATTCCAAGGCCCACCAAGACCGCCACCAGCACCACCGGCACCACGCCGATGAGAATGTAGCAAAGGACCAAACGATTACGCAGCCGCCAGATGGCCTTCTTCAGCAGAGCGCTCACCAGGCGAACCACCAGCCACGCGCCCACTAGAAACAGCGGGATGCCGATGAGGAACGAGGAATCGGGCCAAATCAGACACCAGAGCGCGTAAAGCACCAGCAGGATGGCGAACGCTTTCTGCGCCCAGTTCGCGCGCCGGACGAGCTGAGAAAGCCGTGCTTTTGCGCTCATTTCAGATACGGGACTTGGCGATCGCCGGAGTCTCCTGTTCCGGTGCCGGCAGCGGTGCGCCAGGCTTGAGATAGTAGCGTGTCAACCCATCCTGCAATTGGCGCAGGGCAGTGGGTGGATCATCGGCGAAGGTGAACAGGTCGAGGTCTTTTTCGCTGATCACGCCGTGGCGGACCAGCGCATCGAAGTTGAGAATCTCGTTCCAGAACGCCGAGCCGTAGAGCAGGATGACGATCTTCTTTTCGAGCTTCTGCGTCTGCGCTAGCGTCAGCAGTTCCATCAGTTCGTCGAGGGTTCCGAAGCCGCCCGGAAACACCACCAGCGCCTTGGCCAGGTAGGCGAACCAGAACTTGCGCATGAAGAAGTAATGGAAATCGAAGCAGAGCGACGGCGTGATGTAGGGATTGGGCCACTGCTCATGCGGCAGACGGATGTTGAGACCGACGGTCTTTCCCCCGGCGTCTTGCGCGCCGCGATTGGCCGCTTCCATGATGCCGGGACCGCCGCCGGTGGTGATGACGAAACGCCGTGACGCGTTTTCCACCGAGTTAGACCATTCCGTGATGAGCCGCGCCAGTTCGCGCGCCTCGCGATAGTAACGTCCCATTGGCCCGTCGTCTTTGATGCGGGCGGATCCGAAGAAGACGATGGTGTCGCGAATGCGTTCGTTGCGGAAGTGGTTTAGCGGTTCGAGGTATTCCGACAGTATGCGCAGCGGGCGCGCATCGGAACTTTCGATGAACTCGCTGTTCTTGTAAGCGACCGGCCGGCGGCACTTGCTCGCGGTTCCCTCATTCATGATGGTCGGCTCCCTCGCTTCGGGCGGCCTCCAGCCGCTCGATTTTACTCTTCAATTCTCGCACCGTCTTAACAAGTTCCGGAAGCCTGGGAAACGATGCCACGGCGCGCCGCCAGGTGGCGGCATCAAAGGCCGGCGAACCGGACATCACGCTGCCGGGGGCGATGTCGCCGCCGATGCCGCTTTGCGCGTAGACCACTACATTGTCGTGAATGGTCAGATGGCCGGACACGCCCACCTGCCCGGCGAGCAGGACGTTCTTTTCGAGCACGCTGCTGCCGGCCAGGCCCGTTTGCGCGCAGATGATGTTGTCCTCGCCGACCACGCAGGCGTGCCCGATTTGCACCAGGCTGTCGATCTTGGCGCCGCGTTTGACGCGGCTTTCACCGACCGTGGCGCGGTCCACTGAGGTGAGTGTCTGCACCTCGACGTCGTCCTCGATCACGGTGACGCCCGATTGCACGATCTTGTAATGGGTACCGTCGGCGCGTTTGGCGAAACCGAAGCCGTCGCCGCCCACCACCACGCCGTTCTGCAGAATGACGCGGTTGCCGACGCGGCAGTACTCGCGCACGGTGACGTGGGAATGCGCCGTGAAATCATCGCCGATTTGGACGCCTTCGTAAATGACCACGTGCGGGTGAAGAACCGCGTTGCGGCCGATCACGACGTGCTCGCCCACGCTGACGAACGGTCCGATGGACGCGTTTTCGCCGATGCGCGCGGTGGGCGCCACGTAAGCCAGCGGATGAATGCCCGAGGCAGGGCGCGGCGGCTGGTAAAACAGCTCGAGAGCGCGCGCGAAATCGAGGTACGGATTCGACGAGACCAGCGTCGCGATGGGTAACTCGCGAATCGGCTCAGTGGCCAGAATGGCGGCCGCGCGCGTGTTCTTCACCTTGTGCGCGTACTTGGGATTGGCTAGGAATGTGAGCTGCGAGGCTCCGGCGTGCTCCATGCCCGCCACACCGGTGATTTCAATTTCGCCGTAGCCCGACAGTTCGCACGCGAGCGCGGCTGCGATGTCTCGGAGTTTCATAGTCAAGCTTCAGGGTACACTCATATTATGCGTGGTGCCATCGGGCTCTTAACGTTCGTGTCGACACTCGCTCCTTGGATGCTGGCGCAACAGCCGCCGCCCAAGTCCGAGCTCGACAGGGCCGTGGAGGAGTTCAAAATTCAGACGCGCAACCTCGGGATTCGTCCCGAAAGTCCTCCCCAGGCACGGCGCGACGCCGCGGGCAAGATGGCTTGGCATGGCCGGGTGTTTGAGAATTGGCGCAACGATTTTCTAGACGCAGTGCCGCACGAAATCGTGCAGCGCGGCACCGACAAATCCCTGCTGCGCCGGAATCAATTCGGTTTCAACATCGCCGGTCCGGTCTGGATTCCGCGCGTGTACCGCGGCGGGCGCAACACGTATTTCTCGCTCTCCTACGAAGGCGTGCGTGAGGGTGTTTCGCGTTCGAACTTGAGGACCGTGGCCACCGACGGCGAGCGCGTCGGCGATTTTTCGAGGTCCGTCGATCAGTCCGGCGTGGTCCTGCCGGTCTACGATCCGAAATCCACGCGCGCCAACCCGGCCTACGATCCCAGTCAGGACGTCAGCGAAACGAATCTGCAATACGTTCGCGACGCGTTTCCGAATAACCAGATTCCCACGTCGCGGCTGGATCCGGTGGCGCGCAAGATCCTGGATTACTATCCCAAGGCGAACACCGCGGTTGGGCCGTTCGACCGCAACAACTACTTCGTCGTCAGTCCGGAAGAGAACAAAGCTAACGGCATGATCAGTAAGCTCGATCACATCATCAACGAGCGTCATCGCCTGACTTCCGGACTGTCGTTTTCCAACGGATTCGCCGGCGCCGCGGACCTGATTCCGACGGCGGCCGATCCGGCGGCGTCCGACCGCACCTTTCACAACCGCCGCGGTTCACTCGAACACGTCTTTACCGCGTCGGCACGCACCGTCAACACCTTCACGTTCGAAGCGGTGACCGATGGCAGCCAGACCGGCGGCGACGACAAGACCGACTATCCCGCCTTGCTCGGCCTCCAAGGCGCTTACGGTTCCAGTTTTCCGGTGATGTTTCTCAACGCGTATCTCACGGCGGGCCGTTCCACGCCCACCAGCCGGAACAGCCGCAATACATTCATTTGGACCGATTCGTTTTCACACCGGCACGGCAAGCATGCGTTGCGCGCCGTTTTGCAGTATCTGAAGGTGCAGGTCAATACGTTCCAGCCGGACTATCCGTCGGGCTACTTCAGTTTCAGCAACGGGCTGACGCGCCAGCCCGGGTTGGTGGATACCGGCCACGCTTTCGCCACGTATCTACTGGGTGACGGCAATTCGGGCGGGATCAGCTACGCCACAGCGCCATCCTATTTCCGGCGCAGTTCGAATCACTTTGGTTTTGGCGACCAATACGAAGCGCGCAAGGGACTCAACTTCGGCTTCTACTTGGGAATCAATCGCGTGACGCCGCGCACTGAGAAGTACGATCGCCAGTCCACGGTCGATCTGAACGCCATCAATCCGGCCAACGGCCGGCCGGGCGCGCTGGTGTTTGCCGGGATGGGCGGCTACGGACGCTCGTTCTATCCCACCACCATACAGGCTGATCCGAGCGCTAGCATGGCCTGGAATCCGCGCGGCGATCCGAAGACCGTGCTTCGTCTCTGGTTCAGCCGCAGCTACGGCGCGCGGGAAATTTACGGCGGGCAGTGGGGTACGCAAGGGTACAACCTGGGGCAGACCTTCGTGGCCGACAACTCGCAACTCGACGCCGCGTTGAATCTATCGCGCGGCTACCCGGCGGCGGCCTATCCCCTGCCGGATCTGCGCGCCACTACGGTTAATGACACTATCGCGGACTTGATGAACATGACCGATAACGTGCCGGTGTACCAGTCCGGCGGTTTGTCGATTGAGCGGGAAGTGCCGGGCGCGATGCTGGTCACCTTGGGAGCCACCACCGCCGGCGGCAAGAACATGTACGTCGGTGGCGGCTCGGTGAATCCCAACGCGTATCACGTCGAGGCCCTGAAGTATCGGGATGAGTTGTACGACGAAGACTTCCGGAGCCAATTTCGCCCGTACCCGCAATACCGGAACTTCGACCTTAACGGGCAGTATCCCGCGGCGCGTTACAAGCGCAACGCCGGATACGTGCGTGTGGACAAACGTTCCACGCGCGGCCTGTCAATGAACTTCTACTACGAGTATTCCAAGCAGATGGACGACTACTCCGGGCCTTACGGCAGGCAGGATTTCTATAGCCGCGAAAGCGAATGGTCGGTTACCGCCGGTTCCAACCCGCATCGCATGACGCTCACCTACATGTACGAAATACCGATCGGCACCGGCAAGGGGCTGTTCACTTTTAGCGGCTGGCGCAAGCAGATGGTGGATGGCTGGTCGGTAAGCGGCAGCACCACGGTGATCAGCGGGGAGCCGTTGGCGCTGCGCCCGCAGTACAACAAGACCGCCGGCATCGTGCAGGCGTTGCGTGTGAATGTCGTTCCCGGCGTGGACCCGAGCGTCTCCAACCCCAGCGCCGATTTGTGGTTCAATCCGGCGGCGTTCGATCAGCCCGACGATTTCACGCTCGGCAACGGCCCGCGCACGCATCCGTATCTGCGCGGCCCGCGCTATCAGAACCACGACATCTCCATCACCAAGCGCTTCCCCATTTCGGCCGACCGTTTGATCGAGATCAGCGCCGTGGGGTTGAACTTCGTCAATCACGCCAACTGGAGCGAACCGGACATGGTGATCGGACCAGCCAGCGCGCCGAATGTCAACGCCGGCAAGATTATTGGATCGAGGGGTGGGCGAGTAGTGCAATTGGGAGCGAGGATCAGTTTCTAAGTGCGGACCTTCTTCTGCCTGCTGCTGCTGTGCCACCTGGCCTTCGCTGCGGCGCCGCCTAAGCCGGCACGCAACGTATTGCGGGTGCCTTTTTGGACCGACGCACGCGCCAGCGAGGCGCCTCCTCTAGCCGTGAACGATCTGAAGGCGACGCTGGGCACCGCGCCGGCGCGAATCCTCTCGGTTCGTAGTCCGAAGGATGGACTGGTGATGTTGCTTGTGATCGACTTGGCCGGCGATCCCACCGCTGCCGAGGCCGCCAAAAAAGCGCTGGAGACGTCGCTGACGGCTTTGCCCAAGAACTGCTACACGGCTCTATTGCGGGCGCAAGGTGGCCTGCGCTCCCTGGTGGATCCAACGCCGAACCGGGAAAGCGTTCTGGCTGCGTTACAAACGATGCCGGTCAGCGGCAAGGCGGGACTGCTGGACACGCTGGAGACCGTCGCCGAGATCGGCGACACTCTGATGGACAAAACCGGCGTGCGCGTGGCCATCTTTTATGTCACCGACAGCAGCATCTACAATTATCAGGACGACTACACCAATCCCGTGATCAACTCTAGCGACTCGCGCGACATGAGCCGCGTGTTCCCCGAGGGGTTGGTCAAGGACAAGATCTCGAAGCTGGCGGCCAAGTTGTCGACGCTTTCTCCGCCGTTGTTTGTCGTGCACCTGGCCTATCAATCCGACCGTTTGAACGAAGCGTATCAGAGCGGATTGATGTCTCTGGCGGCCGAAAGCGGCGGCACCAGCGCCTTCTGCCGTTCGCTTACGGAAATCCCCACATCCATCGACAAGCTCGTGCGGACCATCGCAGGTAGCTATACGGCGGAAATCGAGTTGCCCCGCAAGCCGATGAAGAGCGTGCAACTGGTACTGGAAGGGGAGGCGCGCCTGAACTACCGCGCGCGCTTCACCTTGAAGGAGAAGTGAACCTCAATGAGCGCACCCGAATCGCACAAATTCATCCGTTGGACTCTGCTGCTGCTGCTTGCCGGAGTGGTGGCCTCGGGTATCGCCGTGTTTCGTTATGCGCGGCTGTATTCCGAGACGGCGACGGCGCTGTCGGATCTCCAGAAGGAAACCAAACAGTGGCGCACGACGGTCGAGCAGTTGGGCGACGAGAACGACACCCTCAGACGGCAACTCGGCATGCCTCCGGTACACGCGGGCGACACGGCGCGTCTGGCCCAGGAACGCCGCCAACTCGAACAAGCCACGGCGGCTCGGCTGGAAGCCACTCGCATGCTCGGCAAGCTGGAAGCGGGCATGACCGAGGCGCAGGGCAAGGTGATTTCGCTGGAAGTGCGCAACCGCGAATTGGAGACGGCTCTAGAGACGGCGCGCGCCGAAGCGCAACGTTTGACGGCTTCCGAAGCCGATCTGAAGGAACGCCTGGCGGGCACCAACCGCATCGTGGAAGCCATACAGGCGGAGATGAAAGGGCGCGCGGAGCGAACCGCGCAGCTCGATATCGAGATCCGGACGCTGCGGGAAGAGAACCACAGGCTGAACGACAGGACAACGCAGACCGCCGCGACGGCTCGCGAACTTGACGACGTCAGCCGCCGCCGTGACGCGTTGCTCAATCAAATCCAGCGCCGCTATCGCGACCTCACCGACCAGTACCGTGTGCTGGCGGCCAGGTCGGATCGTGACGGCACCGGCGCCGCCAGCAGCGACCTCAGCCGCTTGCAGCACATAGTGTCGCTTGTGGAAGAGGATCTGCGCCAGTTGAATGCGCTGAATTCACAGGCGACTCGCCTGCAGCAGCGTACTCGCGGCAAATGAAGGGTTCAGGCTTTGTACTTGTCGCGGCAGGCCGGGGAACAGAAGCAGACCGTTTCGCCTTTGACTTTGATCTTGACGGCCGTGGATTCCGGGACGTAGGTGCCACACACCGGATCGCGTCTTAACTCACCGCCTTGCGGCGCGGTCTTGGGCTGAGGATTCGAGGAGGGCGGCGGCGCGGAAGTCCCCATCAACTCGCCCATGGTCTTCATGATGAGACCAATCACGCTGCGGATGAAGGTCAACAGGAGCAGGCTTACGAGGATGTAGACGAGAGCACGCATAGAAAAGGGGCGCCGTTGTCAGGCGCCCCCCGATGTTGCGAAACGGCTTACTTCTTCTTGGTAGTCTTCTTTGCGGGCGGCGCGTTGGGGTTGGCGTACTGCGTCTGCACAGTCGCGTCCAGACTCGTCAACATATCCTTAGCCGCCTGCGCGTACGGCCCGGTCGGTTCCAGTTCCAGGTACTTCTGGAAGGCTTCCTTGGTTCCCGGCGGCGGCGTCAACTTGCCGTCGGCCGACATCTGCGCCTTGCTGACCAGGTACAGACCATACTGGTACTGCGCGGCGGCGTACTTCGGATCGGCTTCAATGGCTTTCTTGAAGGCGTCGCCGGCCGGTTCGAGTTGGCCGATGTTGGTGAGCACCGCGCCCAGGTTGTAATAGTAGCGGCCGGCGTTCGGTGGATCCAGCGTGGCGGCCTTCTGCAGTTCAGCCTGCGCTTCGGGGAACTTCTTGGCGCGAGCCAAGGCCAGCGCGTAGTTGTTCCGGGTGGCGGCGTCGTCCTTCATCTCCAGGGTCTTCACATAGGCTTCCAGGCCCTTGGTCATGGCCGCTTCCGATTCGGCGCCGGTCTTCTGGCCCGCCAGGCAAACATAAGCTTCCGCCATGTTGCCCCAAACCGCGACCTGCTTCGGATCGAGCTCGGCCGCCTTGAGGAACGCTTGGGTGGCCTGTTCGCACTGCTTGGCTTTCAAGGCCTCCATGCCCTGATTGAAGGCGTCGTTCAAGGCCTTGTTCTTCGCCATGGCCTGCTGACGTTCCTTCATCATCTTGTCCATGGCCGCCTTCTGTTCGGGCGACATCTGGCGCTCCTGCTCGGCCGTCAGCGTTCCGGCTTCGGCCGCGCGCTGCAAGGCTTCGTTCTTTCTCTTCAGTTCCTGCAGATCGAAGTTGACCGGCGTGGGATCGCCCAGGCGCGAACGAATGCCCTTCACGGAGTCTTTGTCTTTGCCGTCCACTTCGCAGGTGATGTTATAGGTGCCGATGGGCAGGCCCGCGTGGAAGAAACGGCCCTTCTTGTCGGTTTTAACTTTGTAGTTACCCTTGATGTCGGTGCGTTCGATCTTAATGAGAGCGCCCTTGAGCGGTTGGCCGTCTTCGCCCTTGACCTCGCCTTCAAACGAGGTAGTCTGGGCAAAAGCTCCGCCCGCCAGCAGCACAAACGGTGCCGCAATCATCGCCAACTTACTGAGTCTACGGTACATGGATGAGACCTCCAAAGCTTCACAATTCCAAATTTCAGCATACTACAATGCTTCACGGCACTGGTAGTTTGCGGCTGAATTATGCGCCGCGCGGAACGATGCCCAGACCCGGTGCGTCCGGCAGAATAATCTTGCCGCGCTCGACCCGCAGGCCCGTGTAGGGATCGTTCGAGATCAGCAGGTTGCCATCCAGGTCCGCGTAATCGACCAGCGGCGACAGGTGCGCGGCGGCGGCCATTCCGGCGGAACTCTCGATCATCCCGCCCAGCATCACTTTCAAACCCAGACTGCGCGCGATCTGGATCATGCGGAAGGCTTCCTGCACGCCTCCGCACTTCATTAGTTTGATGTTGACGCCGTCGAACACCTGCGCGAGCTTAGGAATATCGCGCGGGTGCAGACACGCCTCGTCGGCGATCAGCGGCAGACGTACGCGCTGCTTGACCCAGCCGATCTCATCGAGCATGTGCGCCGGCATGGGCTGCTCGACGAATTCCACGCCCTTGGTTTCGAGCCAGTTGATCTTGCGGACCGCTTCTTCCTTGTCCCGCCAACCTTCGTTCACGTCCACGCGCAGCGGTTTGTTGGTCACGCTGCGCACGGCCGCGATCATATCCTCGTCGGACTGCAATCCAACCTTGATTTTCAGGACGGGGAACGGCTCGGCTTCTCGAACCTTCGCCCGCACCACGTCGGGCTTATCCATTCCGATGGTGAACGTCGTGACCGGTGTCGCGTTCTTATCCAAACCGTAGTAGCGGTATAGCGGCACACCGAACTTCTTGCCGGCCCAGTCCATCAGGGCGATATCGAGCGCGGCCTTGGCGGCATACTCACCTTCGATGCGCCGGAAAATTTCCGCGTTCAACTTGGCGAACTCCCGGGGATCGGCCGAACTCATCAGGCCGCTGACCGATTCGACCGCTCGCCGGGCACTCTCGGCATTCTCTTTATAGCGAATGATGGGCGCGCCTTCGCCGATTCCCGTGATGCCGCCGGAGGTGAACCGGACATGCAGCGTATCGCGGTAGTCGCTCGATGACATCGTGGTCGTCCACGTGTGCCGCAGTTTCAGACGCACGATCTCGGTCGTGAGCGTGTTACCGCCACCGCTCGATAGGCGCGGCAACGCCGCCGCCGCGCCGAAAGTCCTCCACCATTCGCGCCGGTTCACTTGATCCTCCTGCCGAATACCATGCCTCTGCTCTCCGCTACTTCGTCCACTGCCTGGATTCTAATACATGGTGAGGCGGCGTGAATCATCATCCCCTGGCCGATGTACATACCGGTATGGGTGATGCGCTGGATCGACCGGCCGAAGTAAAGCAGGTCGCCGGGCCGCCAAGCACTCCGCTCGACCGGAACAAAGCCGTCCCAATGAATTTGTTGCCGCGCGTCGCGCGGAAGGGTAACACCCCGCCTTCGCGCCAGCATCTGCATGAATCCGGAACAGTCGAATCCGAAACTGGACACTCCGCCCCACAGGTAGGGTAACCCGATGAAACGTTTCGCGTGAGCGATGGTGCTAGAGATGTTCAGTTTCTCTGAATGCTTTGTAACATTGGTTTGTTCTACCCATGCCGTGCGGCCGTCCACCAGATTCACTTCGAGCCAGCGGTTATTCGGTTGTTTCGGCTCTGAAGCTATTGCCAACTTAGTCTCGTATGGGACCACTAGCACCGGCGCATGTTTCGAGATACTCGGCTCCGGATACAGGTTCACAAACAGATTGGCCGCAGTTACAAACACCGTTCCAGGCCGTGTTGGCGCGGGGTGCGCCAAGTCGTCGCGCGACATCCAGCCCGTGTATCCATCCGGCGTGCGGGCGCGGATCCACTCCTGTTTTTCTTCGAGAGTTTCCACCTCCGTACCGTAGATAGCCTGAGAGACGACTTCGACGTTCTTGTCCGGACCTTTGTAGAGATTCGCAACCGGGCGCGTGACAACATCGCTTGCCGACAGTACTGCCAAAAAACAGAGTGCGATTCCAATTTTCATATTCAAACGCCGTACTAATTTCTTTGTTGACCGTATCTTAACTTAGCCATACAATTAAC
>CAZDIZ010000006.1:0-12451 GCA_964505625.1 uncultured Solibacteraceae bacterium
CGCCGCCCGCGAATCGTCCGCGCGCCACCGTTCCGGCGCCGCGCGTCGGCAGCGGAGTCTGCTATCCGTGGGAGCAGAAGCTCAAGGAACTGCCACCGATCGTGGGCGACCCGTCGCTGTGCCGCCAGATCTACGAAAACATCGACGCGCTGGCCTACGTTTACATCTGGCACTTGGTGCTGAGCTTCTGAGGAGTGGCGGAAGGTTCGGAAAAGTGAGAGTGGTGGGGACGGCGCCGTGAACGTGCCATCAAGTCGCGAACCGTCAACATCCGCGAGCGGACTGTGGCTTTTTCCACGGCGTCCTGTCCCACTTTTCCCTTAATCTAGGACAGCTCTGGCATGATAGGTCGTGACCTCGGCCAGACTACCAGCTTCATCCGCGCGCACCTCCCGTTTCAGCACGCGATTGGCATCGAAGAACACCTTGACTGTGTATCCTTCGGAGGCATCTCCCCCATTGAGGACCAGCACATTGATACCAGCGGCTGCGCTCAGCCGCATTGTCCCAACATCAGTGCAGTCCGCAAATACCGATCTTGGAACGAATAGGTCCTTTTCGGCAACTCGAATCCGAATAGCGCTGACTTGACTGCAAGGGTATCTGGAATAGGTGCAGTTTGTTTTCGATGCTCGCGGCCTTCCGCTCGCGGGTCTACCGATGTCTATCTTGTACGCGCTCATGGCAACTTGAACGCGCTTTCCTGTCAAACTGCCACTAAGCGAAGTCTCGCCTTCCGCTGCGACACGGGTTGACACACTACCTACCCCGGCCCGCCCATCGCTTACACAAATAGCACAGCCCAACGCTGCGACAAGAACATAGACAGATAAGTGCTTCTTCATAGTCCATTACTCCACAACGAGAATCTTAATGTCGCTTTAAGTGACAAAGGTGACAGACGCATTTTCGGGAGCAAGTTCCAATTGTATTATCCATTCGCGAATAGCCTTCGTTGGCTCTCACATTGATCCGCTGGCGTTGCCTCTTCCTTCTTGAGGCGATCGCGGCGCCGCCGCGCCGCTCGGCGCGGCGGTTCGGTCTCTCCTTGATCCGTGCTCGCCGCCAGTATCTCACGCGACTCGGAGGGCGAGCGGAGATAGCCTTCTGCGCGGTGGCTGAAAAACCTGGGACAGACTGCTCTGCCCCGCGCGAGTTAATTCACGGTTTCAGCGTTCCCCGTCGGGGGCAGAGTAGTCAGTCCCGGTTTTTCAGCGATAGGGACACGGTCAACCGTAAGTTGGTGACTTTGCCGGGGAGACGTACCACCAGCTTGCGTGTGCCCGTGTTTGGGTTCTGCGGTGGGGGCGCGTAGGTAGACGCTACGCCGAAGACGGCGCCGGCGGGCGAATGAATGCGCGCGGCTAGAATCCACCCGGGCTTTCGCAACTCGGCGCGATCTCCCTTACACACCACCTCGGCGTCGGTTGCCATGCTCCACAACGCCTCGCGCGCTACGTCGGATTCGAGCACGTCGGTGATGACCACGGCGCGCCGCTCCAGCATGGCTAGACTGCGTTCGAAGCGTTTCACCTTGCCTGGATACGCGGCGGCCAGATCGATGCGCACTTCGGCGCGCTCCGGTGTGAAGCTGTGCGCGATAATGGGCGCCTTCGCCGCCGGATCCTGATTCTCGCCGTCGATCAACATGACGTTGTGCGATTCGCTGCGCTTGCGGTAATAGGTCCATCGGCGGCTTCCGTGATAGGCCGGCAGGCTGTAAGAGTCGGCGCCGGGATCGAGCGCCCAACGATGTCCACCCGCGTCGAGCACGAACGTGCCCAGGTCCAGATGCGCGTGTGCTCCGCTGTTGTCGCCGCCCTTTACACCGGCAAACAACGCCAGCGGGTCGCTCCAACTCGAACGCATGAAAGCAACGTCGACACCCGTGAACAGAACGTCCAGCGGCCAACGCGCCTGCTCGGGCGATTCACCTTCCGGCTCGAACCACGCCAGCGCCGCGGCCGAAGCGTCCGGCGCGGTCTTGAACAGTTGCGCGGCCATCCACGCATAGACCGGCTCGCGAAAGCGCCGCGCGAGCCAGAACAGTTGCACACCGCGGCCGACGCGCTCGCCCGAATCGGCGAAGTTGAATGACTTGCCGGTGGGCCCTTCGGCGTAGATGCGGAAGCGGCCCGCGCGGGAAAAGCCGGACGTTTCCGCAAGCCCGAAATCGGCACCCAGCGCGGTTTCCAGCGCGGCGATGAACGTCACCGCCGCGTTCGATCCGAAGTTCCAATACCCCGGCCCTTCCGGCCACCCGCCGTCGGGACCGTAAGTCGCCAAAGCGAGCGGAATGGAGGCGAGCGCGCGCCGCATCAGATCGCGGCAGAGTTCAGGCTCTTCATCCGCGATGGCCAACGACGCAAGCCCCACGCCCGAGTTGTGCAGCAGGTTCAGATTGAACCGCCGCTTAGTCCATCCGCGCGGTTCCTGGTAGCGTTCGAGCGCGCGCCGCAGTCCCTTTTCCACGATGGCGCGCCGGATGGCGGCGCGGTCGGCGGCGCTCAATTCGGAGTAGAGCCAGTCGTAGCCCAGAGCCACGCCCTGCATGATGTAGACGGTGTCGAGGAAATGATCCAGTCCCCAATCCGGGAATGCCGCCACTGCGCGCAACTCGCGCACGGCGCGATCGAGGTAACGCGGTTCGCGGTCCAAGCGGTACAGCATGGCGAGCGTGGTGATCCGGTCCGCGCAAACACCGGATGGCGCGAGACGCCCGTCGCGCACCTCGTGTGCGACAACGGGCAGCGAATCGTAGCTACGCGCGCGGGCGCGCATGTCGTCATAGATCCGTCGCGCCAACGGGTGTGCGCGGATGGACGCGCGAATGCGTTCGATGGCGCTCTCGGGCGCAAGCAGACGCGGGTGCGTCTTGCGCAGAGTCAGCAGCGGATCGGCTGGAACCGCCGCGTTCAGTGTGCCGCTCACGATCATCGCCGCGGCGAGAAGAATTGGGGAAGATTTCATTTCCGGAAATTGAATGTGAAGCGGCGTTCGATGGATTCGCCGCCCGTCCACGCTTTCACTAGTAACTCATGCCGTCCGCGTTTCATTTCCTTGCCGTCCGGCGCGTCCTCCGGCGCCAAGATGTAAGGTGGCCGCGTGTGCGTGCGCGCCAGCCGTCCGTCCAAGTAGAGCTCGACCTTGTCCGGCACGAAGCCTTCCACCCAGACGCGCGGCCTTATGTCGGCCCGGTAGGACATTCCCTGATACACCGGATTCAGAATGGACGCGCCGCTGTGATTCAGGTACACACCCTTGCTGTAACGCGACTGCTCAGCGCGCTCACGCTGCCGCCACGCGCGGAGGCCGTCCACGGACCCGATCAGGCGCAGATTGCGCCGCGACTCCGGCGTTCGTATTTCGCAGCCGTATATGTAGACGCCCGGCGCGCCCTGCTCGTAGAGATTCAGAACCCGCTCCACCAGCATGCCCGGCTTGGCCAAGCCGAACCCGGCCGCGTCGGCGCAGGGAATCACGCGCGCTTTGGTGCCGCGCGCGGTGTTCAGATACTCGCGCGCGTCGAACGCGGGATATTCGCCGGCGACGGTGCTGGGCACCAGCGTGTCGACCAGGCCCTCGCGCGCCCATGCGCGATAGTCCATGAACTCACCACCGCGCGAGCCGCGCACGGGGAAGCGCACCATGATGTGTATGGCGCCGTGACGCCGCGCCATGGCGCGCAGTTCGCGTTGAAACACGGTGGCGGTTTTGGCGTCGCGCAGCGCGTAGGGGTAACGGCACCAATCGATGGACACGGCCTTGGCGCCGATCTCGATGAACTCCTCCACCACGCGTACTACATGTTGACGCACTTCGGGAATCTCGTAGTTCAGTTGATCCTTGATGCGCCACTCCGGATGCTTGCGCGAGATTTCGCCTTCCAGAAGTGTGCCGGCATAGCAGCGCGTGGCGCCGACGTTGGCGAACGGCAGCATGCCCAGCAGGCGGGCGAAGCGCAGTTCGGCGCCGAGCGGATTGGTGTACTGCACCATGCGGCCGACGTTGCCGGTGGTGGGCACCGCGCCGCGCTCCGGGTCGCCGTAAGTCTCGCCGAGCAGTTGTTCATCGACGCGCGATTCGTGCGCCGCCTTCGAGCCGCCGCGCGTCACTTGAATATCGAGCAGGTCCACACCCGCGTCGGCAAACGGCTTCACCGTCTCCCAATGCTGCGCGTTGGCTTCGACGCTTTCGTAGAAACTCCAGCTATACGGTTCGGTGTAACCGCCCACCAGACGGCGCTCTTTGCCGCGGCCCCACTTGGCTTCGAGTTGCCCGACCAGCGCCGGAGTGAGCGGCACCATGCGCACCGCGTCGAGCGCCGCGCGGTAGTGGTCCTCGTAATCGCGAATGGTTCGATACGGCTGGCGAATCACCAGATGCTGGCGGCTCAAATCGGTCCAGCGCCAGAAACGTTCGCGCCGCCGGCCGAGCGATTCGAAGTAGTCGCAATAGTCGTCGCCGGTCAGGCGCAGCTCGACGCCCGAAAGTACGGCGGGCATGGACACGAAGACGGCGTAAGGGCCGCGCAAATTGAGCGGCACGGTGAGCTGCGGCAGTGGAACGCCCTTCTGCTTCACGCGCAGCCCGCCCGCGAGCCACCACACGGCCTGCCCGTCGCCCGGCGTTTCCGAAACGCGGTTGCTTTGTACCACCTGTTTCCAATCGCGAATCAGCACCACGTCGGAGTTATCCAAATTGACCGCGGCCTCTTGAACGCCGATGACGCGTTCCCGATCGCGCAGCGTGATGCGCAGCATGGCGCAACCGCGCCGCGTGGCGTAATCCAATGGATTCCAGACCAGCGTCCGGCGCAGACCCGCGGCCAGATTTTCGGTGAAGCGTCCTTGCACGATGGCCGTGTTCCACTCGTCGTCGGGGATCAGCGCCTCGGCGGTGTCGCTCACGTGCGGCCAGACCGCCGCCGGCCGCCAATCCTTCGTTTCGCACGGCCGGTGCTCCACCTGAACGGTGATTTCAGAGGGAGCACCGGCGGGCACATTGTACTCGACGTACACGTAGCGCGTGATGGGATCAACGCGATACTCAATCGCGGCCGCGCTTGCCGAGAGCGCGGACAGGAACGCCAACCACCGTGCGAAGCGCTTCATAGTGGCTCCAGTTCAGACTTTGTCCGGCACGCGGAACGGATAACGTCCCGGGCTGCTCAAGTAGCTGTTGGCTTCGGCGTCGCCGGGGAATGTCTCGCTCGCCGAATCGAACTTGAGCGCGCGGCCCGTGCGATAGGCGATGTTGCCCAGGTGGCAGATCGAAGTCGAGAGGTGTCCTTCCAGAATCTCCGCGCGCAGGTCTTCGCTCTTGCGCGAACGGACGCACTGGATGAAGTTGGTGAAATGCGGATCGGGCTGCGGCGGCTTGGTCTCGTCCGCCTTCGGGCCGGGTTCGTTCTTGCGGCCGAAGAAGGTGGAGAAGCTCCGCACACCCGTGCGCATCCAGCCTTCGGAACCATAGAAGAACACACCCATGCCCATGCCGTCTTCATCGTTGGTGTAGAGCCCGCGCACATCCATCTGCATGCGCGTTCCATCGGCGTACTCGTAGATGCTCAGTTGCGTGTTGGGAGTCTCCTGATCGGTTTCGAAGCCGTCGATACTGCCGGAGCTGAAGATCTTGCGCGGGTGCTCGTACTTCTGTAAGCCCCAGCGCGCAACGTCGGAATAGTGCGGCCCGTTATTACCGGTTTCGCCGTTGCCGGTGTCCCAGAACCAGTGCCAGTTGTAATGGAAGCGGCTGAGCCGGAACGGACGCCACGGCGCGGGCCCCAGCCACAGATCGTAATGCACGCCCGCCGGGATGGCCGATTCACGCGTGTATTCGATGCGCTCGCGCGGGCGAAACACGACGCAGCGCGCCATGTAGATCTTGCCCAGCTTGCCCGAGTGCAACAATTCCATGGCCTGCTGTAGCGATTCCGAACTGCGATGCTGCGTTCCGGCTGCCACCACGCGGTTGTACTTGCGCGCGGCTTCGACGATCTTGCGGCCCTCGCTGATGTCGTGCGACACGGGCTTTTCGACGTAGACGTCCTTGCCCGCCTGGCAGGCCCAAATAGCGGCCAGCGCGTGCCAGTGATTCGGCGTGGCGATCGAAACGGCGTCGATGTTCTTGTCTTCCAGCAGGCGACGTATGTCGGCTTCCATACGCGGCTTGCGGCCGGTGGCTTCTTCGGCCACTTTCGACGCGCCGTCCCACAATCGTTCGTCGACGTCACATACCGCTTCAATGCTGACACCCGGCACTTTCGCGAAGTGGCGTATGTGATCCTTGCCTCTTCCACGCGCGCCGATGACGGCGATGCGGATGGTGTCGTTGGGGCTCTTGGCGTTCGCCGCGAACGCGGGCAGCACGGCCGCGGCCGCGCCTCCCATACGGCGCGCGAACGATCGGCGGTTGATAGGTTCCATTCTGTGTGTCTCCTGTTCGATCTATGGCTTCGTCAATTCCAGCGCTTCGTCGATGTATCTGGGCGGCTGCCTGGTGGATTGCGTAAACGACTTGCCGAAACCGGATATCTCTTTCAGCGTATGTTGGACACGAAGGCGAAGCGGCTCCCGCAAACCTCCGTCTCCACTGCGCGCGAGGGCGAAACTGAGGCCTTCCAAAGCGACGTTGTTCGTCGATGGAGTGGTGCGTGGACAGGACGTGTAGCGAAAGGCCTGCTGCTCCGGCATCCACATGTCGTTCACCAGGAACCGCGCGGCTTTCACAATGGAGTCCGCCGCGCGCTCGTCGCCCGTGGCGTCGTAGTACATACGCAGGCCGGACATCAGCACGCCGACCATGAACCCCACATTGCCCATGTGCCGCGGCAGGCAGTCGCAGTGTCCGCGCGCCAGCTTTCTGCGCCAACCGCCGTCTTCGGTTTGCAACTCGAGCGCGCGTTCGAAGACGATCCGCGCCAGGTTCAGGTAGTGAGGATCGCCCGTCGCCTGATGAGCGGACACGGCCAGCGTCAACAGCCACCCGGCCTGACGGCAACTGGTGAGGTCGTAGTTGCGCGTCACCCGTCCGCTGTAACGATCGGCGGTGAGGCGGGCGGTTTCGAGCGAACGTGTGTCGCCGGTCAGAAAGTAATAATCGAGATGCCCTTCGATGAACGTGTGCGACGGCGTCATGTCGCCCGCTTCGGCCAGATGCGCGTCGGGATTGCCCGGGAAGTAATCGCCGGTGTGTCCCACCTTGTGGTCCCATACACCGCCCGTTTTGCGGGCGTCGCCGTGCGCGTGCACGGTGTCCACATCGCGATTGTGCCATTCGGCGCGTTCGCCCTCGCGGAAGTACTTCCACACGCCGGTGCGCGCGAATTGTAGCAGCAGCGCGTGCTGGGTGTCGTATTCGCAGTTACCCCAGTTGATTTCGCGCTCGCCCCACCAGTCGCCCCAGTTCAGCATGCCGTACTCGTGATTGGCCTCGTGCAGCGCGCGGTACGCTCGGAAGCCGCGCGCGAAGCTCACGTCGTAAGGATTGCCGGGCGCGGGCCTCGAAAGATGTCCCAGGGCGCCCGTGCGCGCGTACCAGTCCGCGGGCGCCACGGCTAAGGCCAGCGCCGTGGAGATCTCCGTTTCGCCGATGCCGATCCAAAATTCGTGCGTCTTCGACATGCCTTGCCGGATACGGTACACGCCGTCGCGAAGGTAGAAAAACAAACGGTGCTCGTCGACGGTGCCCCTCGCGTTGGCGTATTCGTCGGGACGCAGGCGCGGGCAGATGCCGAACTCGAGCCCGCGCGCATCCGAAACCAGATCCTTCGGATAGTTCTGCCAGAAATCGCGCACGGCGAATGTGACGCCGCCCCGGCGCAGGGTACCGGGCACGCGTTGGGTGTCCCGCCTTACCTTCAGCGCCGAGGCGCCCGAAGGCTCGCCCGCAAGCGGCAGGCGCAGAACCAGGCTTTGAATGTCGGTGAACTCGCTTTGCGCGTTATCGTTTTCGAAGGTGTGTTGGATGCGCAGGCGGCGCTCGCCGGCCCAGGCGTGTATCCGCACCACGTAGCGGAACAGCTTCCTTCCGTCCTTGGCGCGATGGCTGCCGCGTATGCGTATGCACGCGCGAACCGGACCGCGATCTTCCAGGACCACTTCGTCGGGCGCGCCTAGGGTGTCGTAGACCGTGCCATCGGCGCCGGTCAGATAGAATGCGCTGCGCGCGTTCGCGGCGGTGACGCGCTTTCCGGCGGCTTCGATCCATTCCAAGAATCCGAAGCTGTGCTTCGACATACGAAACGCGATGGCTCCGGTTTGAACTTCGATCCCGCCGGCGGTCTCCGATACTCGCAGGTTGCTCGCGCGTGGCTCGCGGCTGATGCCCGCGCCGTATTCGATCGCGTACGTCTTCGAATTCGGGAGGAAGTCGAGCAGCGCCCACTTCACGCTTCCGTCCGGCCATCGCGCGAGGACGCGCGTCTGTAACGCGGTCTCCGCACCCGAGGTGTCCAGCAGCCGTATGTGGGCGTCGGAGCCTAGTTCGCCGCGCGGGAATGGGACGCCCGCGCTCACTGGTGTATCGGTTCGTTCGATGCTGAGCGGCACTCGTTCGAGCTTCGTCGCGCCGGCTACCATTGGCGTGGCTGGAATGGAGATGGCCCGCCAACCCGTGGACGTCTCGCTGCCGTCGAAGGTCTTGGCCGTGATGCGGTAGCGGTACTCGCGACCCGGCTGCGTGCCGTTGAGCACGGCGCGATGGTTGTTCGCGGCATCCGTTTCGGTGATGGTCCGGCCGTCGAACTCCAGCTTGCAGGCGGCCGCCCAGTTCGTGCGCCAGGTGAGCGTGCCTTCGTACCAGCGCACATCGCGGAGTTCGAACGTGAACTGCTGTGCAGCGGGCTTGTCGCGCAGGAGCACGATGCTCTCGATGCGGTAGATGCCCTCGGTGTTCAGCGGGCGCAGTTCGATCTGTTCCCCGCCCCGGAAGGTGACGGGTTCGCTTGAGAAGAACAAGCGCTGGCGGTAGTTGTCCCGTTCGGCTAGCGCCTCACCGATGCGTGTCCCCGATATCGCGAGTGCCAGCCGCTCCTGTCCCTCGGTGTCGTAAAGCACGAACGCCGGGTAGAACGTCCCGGCTCGGGGCATCCTCACTCTGATCCGAGCCTTGGCCCCGATCCGCCTGGCCGAGGGCAGACGGTAGTAGGTGTTGATGTCGTCGACGAAGCCTTGCAGTTTGAACTGGTTGACACCAAAGGTGATATTCGCCGGGTCCTTCACCACGCGGTTGATCAGGCCGAGGTCGTGGTTCGAAAGCAGCTCAGCCGCCTGGGCGGCCGGAAGCAGAAGCGCGAGCAGGACAAGGGACCGCATGGCTAATGATCTGATGATCGATCATAGAGTACTACGGTTGCCTGTCGGCGCGCAACCTTACAGCGCGGTCATGAGCCGGCTCGAAAGCCGGCTCCGCCGCCTGGAAAGGCGGCGCCACCCTTGACTACTTTCGTGCAGCGGGGGCAGAAGTCTGCTGCTTTCAAATCGAGGCGCTCGACGGAGTGGGTTGAGGCCATTACGCAGTTCCAGTCGTCGCAGTGGCGTAGGCCGTGGGTGTGGCCTAGTTCGTGGACGGCTTCCTTGGCCAGGCGTTCGGCGAGTAACTCGGGGTTTGGCGGCAGGCCGTAGTGTTCTTCTCTCAGCCGGTGCAGGCTCACCACTCCGCAATAGCCGTCCAGTTGCGCTTCTCCGAAGACGAAAGTGAGGATGGGGACGAACAGGTCCAGCGCGGTCACGGCCAACAGGCGCACTCCTTCGCCTGCTCGCGCGAATGGTTCGCTTTCCCTCAACGCGGCCAGGCGCGCCAGGATGCTGGTGGACATGTATTGATTGCGCGTCGCGTCGTGCGCGAACGCTACTTCGACCACTCCGGTGCGCACGTGGCAGTTCACTTCGAACACGCGCGCCAACACGGCCGCCAGCGCGTCCAGCATCTCGATGGATGCGGCCGTGGACGGCTCTCCGTCCAAGCCGGCGGCGATGACGTGGATGGCCTGGTCCGGCATCACGCAAACGGATCAGCGCAGTCCGTAGCGCTTTACCTTGTTGTACAACGTGGTGCGGTCGATTCCGAGAATACGCGCGGCACGCGAGAAGTTGCCGGCGGTCTCCTCGATCACGCGCTTGATATGCGCCTTCTCAACGTCGTCGAGCGATTGTCCGCCGCCCGACGCCGGCGCGGCGTTTTGGAACGGGAAATCCTCGGGCTGGATTTCCTGGTCGCGATAGATCAGCATGGCGCGCTCGATGGCATTTTCCAACTCGCGCACGTTGCCCGGCCACGAGTACTCCATCAACACGTCCAGCGCACGCGCGGAAACGCGCGGCACGGGCCGGTTCATAGTGGCGGCGTACTTTTGCAGGAAATGATTCACCAGCACCGGAATGTCTTCGCGGCGTTCGCGTAGCGCGGGCAGTCTGATGGCGAACACGTTCAGGCGATAGAACAGGTCGGGGCGGAACGTGCCTTCTTCCACCAGTCCGTGGAGATCCTTGTTAGTGGCGGCCACACAGCGAAAATCCACCTTGATGGTTTGATTGCCGCCCACGCGCACAATTTCTTTCTCTTGCAGCACGCGCAGCAAATCGGTCTGCGTCTTCAGGCTGATGTCGCCGATCTCGTCCAGAAACGCGGTGCCGCCATCGGCCACTTCGAACTTGCCCTTCTTGCGATACTGCGCGCCGGTGAAGGCGCCGCGTTCGTGGCCGAACAATTCGCTTTCAAGGAGCGTTTCGGTGAGCGCGCCGCAGTGTATCACCACCATGGGCATGAAGCGGCGCGGACTGGCGGCATGGATGGCGCGCGCCACCAGTTCCTTGCCGGTGCCGCTTTCGCCGGTGATGAGCACGGTAGCGTCGGTGGGCGCCACGGTCTCGATCAACTCGTAGATGCGCTTCATGGCCGGACTCTGGCCGATGATCTGCGTTTGCGGATAGACCTCTTGCAGGTTCTCGCGCAGGCGCACCACTTCGCGCTTGGCGCGGCGATGCTCGACCGCGTTGCGCATCAGGTGCACCAGTTCGTCGGGATCGAACGGCTTGGTGATGTAATCGTAAGCGCCGCGCTTGAGCGCCTGGACAGCGGTCTCAACCGATGCGTAGCCGGTCATGATGATGAGCGGCATGTCGGGATCGACTTCACGCAGCTTCTCCTGCAGTTCCATGCCATCCATGCCGGGCATCTTGATGTCGAGCAGCGCGGCGTCGTACTGGTCGTGCTGCACGGCCTCGAGCGCATGGCGCGCGCTGGGCGCCGTCTCCACGCGGAATCCCTCGCTGATGAACCACTTGCCGAGCGAATCCCGCACCACGGGATCGTCGTCCACGATCAGGACGTTGCCCTTCGGCTGATTAGCGGGGCTGGACATTCGTAGTTGATTCTCCTGTTACTCGCGGCAAGGCAGGACCGGTATCGGACCGCGCCGGCTGTGTCTGTCCGGGCAGGGTTACGGTAAACTCTGCGCCCTGTCCGGGATCGGAGCGAACTGTAATTGTACCCGCATGCTGTTCCACAATGCTATGCGCCACCGCCAGGCCCAGACCGGTGCGCTGCTGTTCCTCCTTGGTGGTGAAGAACGGTTCGAAGATGCGCGGTAACACATCTTCGGGGATGCCGCCGCCGTTGTCGGCCACCACCAGGCGCACGCCTCCGTCTTCGGTGGCCGAAGTGGTGACGATCAACTGGCCTCCGTGCGCCATGGCTTCGGCGGCGTTCATGAGCAGCACGACAATCACTTGCTGAATCTGTCCTGGATCGCACCATACCTTGGCCAAATCCGGCGCGAGCGTTTGCTCCAGTTCGATGCTCTGCAAATCCAGCTTGTGCCGGACCAGGCCGAGAGCGCGCTCGACGATGGCGTTCAGATCGGCGGGCTGCGGCTTGGGCGGCGCCTGGCGCGCGTAGGTGAGCAGGTTCTTGATGATGTCGCCGCAGCGGCGGCTTTCGCGCTCGATGACGCGCAGGTTTTCGAGCATCTCCTCTTTTTTTGCCGGATCGATATCGGTGTTGGTGAGCGACTTCAGCGTCAGGCGCGCGTAGGTGAGCATGCCGAACAGCGGGTTGTTGATTTCGTGCGCCACGGTGGCAGCGAGTTTGCCGAGTGAGGCCATCTTCTCGCTCGCCACCAGCGACGAGTAGGCGCGCTCGAGCTCCTGCGACTTGCGCTGCACGCGCTCCTCGAGCGTACGGGCCCAGGCAAGCACCTCGGCGTTGGCGGCGTCGAGGTCGTGCGTCATCTTGTTGAAGCTCTCAGCGAGCGCGCCCAGCTCGTCGTTCGAACGCACCGGGATGCGGAAGTCGAGATCGCCCGTCGACACGCGGCGCGTGCCGGTCATCAGCTCGCGAATGGGCCGCCGCACCACGAGCCACACAAACAGTAGCGTCACAGCCGAAACCAGTGCCGCGGCGAGCGCCGTGAAACCGACAAGTTGCTGCCGCTGCGTGGCCATCTGGC
>CAZDIZ010000006.1:12551-18776 GCA_964505625.1 uncultured Solibacteraceae bacterium
GCCGCGGCGAGCGCCGTGAAACCGACAAGTTGCTGCCGCTGCGTGGCCATCTGGCGGTCCACGGTCGCAAGCGATAGTTGCGTGTCGATGACGCCCAGAATCTTCTTCTCGCGCGGGTGCGCGTGACACGGCGCGCTCCAACAGTCGGGCTGATTTTCCACCGGACGTATGATGGCGAGCACGCGGCTGCCGCTCGGATCGGTGAAGATGCGCGCGCGGTCCGGACGGTTCAGACGTTCGAGCGGCGCGCTCTGGGCGTGGCAGGCGTAGCATTGCTCGGCGCGCTTGTCGACCATGGTCTCCACTTCGGCGGCGGTGGACGAATAGCTGATGCGCCCTTCCTTGTTGAAGACGCGCACCAGGCGGATGCCGGGTTGCGTGCCGATGTCGGTGATGGTTTCAGCGAGCGCCGGACGGTCGTTGCGCAGCATCTGGTGGCGCGTGCTGCGCTGTATGATTTCGCTGATGCGCTCGGCGTCTTCCAGGATGCTCTGCTCGGATTGACTGCGGTGCAACCGCAAGTTCAGCACACCGTAGAGCGCCCAAAAACATACCGTGCTCAATACCAGAAACAGCGCCAGTTTCAGAGGCAGACTTAGAGGCGGACCCTTTCGCGCAGGTTGCCCCTCAGCCATGTTCAGTCTCCCGTTGAGTGCGCCGGAACGGGCGCGCCTTCGTGATCTTCCGCCTCAAACACCGGCAGGTAGTGCGCCGCCAGCCGGAAAATGGCGAATCCGGCGGCGATGATGCTGAGCGTCAGCGCTACTTCGGTCCAGCGCGGAACGTAGGACACGCCCGACCCGGCTTCCATGCCCGTCACGCTCACGTTCAAACGATGCGCGATGAAACCGAAGATCACCAGCACGGCGCAGAAGTAGAGCGCGCGCGGATTCCAGCGCACATGCCGGCGGAACAACAACAGCATCGGCAGCGCCATCAGGCAGGTTTCCAGCACGAACAGATAGCTTTCCGTGCGCGGTTCGAGCGCCTTGCGCAGCACGCCGCGCTGGCTCAGGTCCATGAACCGCACCACCAGGTAGACGAGCAGGCTCACCGCCAACACCCGGCCGAGGCCCGCCAGCAGCGGCAACTCGAGTTGGCGGCCGAACGCACGGCTGCTGTGCCAGGATTCGAAGATGGTCATGGCCAGACCCACCGTGATCGCCGAGATGTAGAACAGCACCGGCAGCATGGGTGTGTACCAGAGCGGGTGCAACTTCGTTGGCACGATCAGGTACAAGCTGCCGAGCGAGGATTGGTGCAGCGTGGAGAGAATGACGCCCAGAATCACTAGCGGGATCATCACCGCGCGCAACGCCTTCAACGGCGCGTGCCACCCCAGACGCTCAAACACCGCCGGCAGGAATTCCAGAAACAGCACCGTGGTGTAGAGCATCACGCACCAGGCGACTTCGAACATCACCGAGCGCGGATTCCACATGATCAGCGCGTGCCAGATGCGGTAGGGGCGGCCCAGATCAAACAGTAGCGCCACAATCACCAGCACGTAGCCGAGGAAGGCCGTCAGAATCGCGGGGCGCGCGATGGGTTTGTAGCGTTCGATGTTGAAGATGTGCACCACGGCGGCCAGCGTGAAGCCGCCCGCCGCCAAACCCACACCGCAGAGAATGTCGAAGCCGATCCAGAGTCCCCACGGAAAATGGTCGTTCAGGTTGGTGGATCCACCCAGTCCGTACATGACGCGGACGTAGGTGGTGTAGACTCCGCCCAACATCAGAACGACGAAGACCCATTGCCAGAAAGTGAGGCCCAACAGGCGAGGTGCGCGGGTCATCGGCGTCCTCCCTTGGGCGTTTTCGCGCGGCCTTCGGCCGCCGCCACTTCCTCGCGCCGGTGCGTGATCCAGTAGACGCCGCCCAGCAGCGCTCCGCCCACCGAGACCACGTTCGGAACCAGCGACAACGCCCGCCAAGTCAACGCCGGCAGCGCTTCCTTCGGCAGGTTGGTCTTCAGTCCGATCTGTTCGAAGGGCACGGCGGAAATGTAGAGCACGCTGATCCCGCCCACTTCTTCCACTCCATAGATTCGTTGATAGTACTCGGTGGGTTTCTCAGCTAGTCTCTTGCGCGCTTCGGCGATCAGCGCGTCGCGGTCGCCGGTGATGGTGGCATTGGTCGGACAGATCTCGGAACAGGCGGTGACCTTTCCCACCACTTGCCGTTCGTGGCACAGGTTGCATTTCTTGATGCGGGGCAGGCGTTCGTTCCATTCGTAGCTGGGGACCTGGAACGGGCAGGCCAACATGCAGTAGCGGCAGCCGATGCAGCGTGGTTCTTCGTAAATCACCGCGCCGATTGGGGTCTTCTGCAGCGCACCTACCGGGCAGACGGAAACGCAGGTAGGCTCGGCGCAGTGCATACACAGACGTCGGGAAAAACGCTCGCCGAAGGTCTGAACCGCAGTGAGCTTGTGCGCGGAGATTCGTTCTTCCTTGGCGATGTTCTCGTTATAAGGAAGCCCCCACTTCTTCGCGCAAGCGCCCTCACATTCCCGGCATCCCACGCAAAGCGTGCTGTCGTAGAGCAGTGCTTTGGCCATACACACTCCAAACCGAACCGTATTAATAGTGCAATCCGGGAGCCAACATGAGCGAATTGCCCCAGCAGGTGTGTGAGAAGGCGCGGCAGAGTGTGGAATTTCCCAGCGCAGTGTTGAAAATATTGACGTTCAGACGCAAGACCGTGGAGCAGTTGCTTGATCCACGGTCTTGCGCTTGAACTTATCGGAATCCGCCTTGGCTGCTCCGATTGCCCCACACCTGAGCATTTCCACGCTCTAGGTGAGGAAAAACTCGCGGGTCACCTGGTTCCAGGAGCTTCCGGCGGGCAGCGCGGCGAACAGATCGTCGGCCGGGCGGCCACCATCGGCGGCTACCGCGCCAGCAAACTGGGGCTGCATGGCGTACAGTTTCTCGACAGCCTGGCGCATCCAGCCGCGCACCAGCGCTTTGGGCAGCAGGTTCCGGGCGGTGCTTTCTTCATCGGGCACGAACACCGACATCAGCCAACCTTTGCCGTAGGGGTCGCTACGCAGTAATGACGGATTCTGAAGGACTTCCGGGTTGACTTCGACAATTTCACCTTCGATGGGCGATACCATGTCGGTCTTTTCGCCGCCCCGCAGCAGGGTCCAGGCCTTCTGTCCCTGGCGCAGCCAATGGCCGGGCTTGGGAAGCTCGATGCTGTCGACGCGGCCGGCCAGCGCCGCCGCGAACTCATCCATGCCGATCTTCACAACATGCTGCCGTTCCCGGTGCAGCCAGCTATGTCCCGGGTGATAGCCCAGGTTCTCGGGAACTAGAAAACCCTCGACGTAGTCGCCGGACGCGGCAGTGCGGGCGGCGGCATCGGTTTCGGTTACGGTGGCTACAGCCTTCTTACGGCTCAACAGAAAGTCCACCAGAATAAAAGTGGCAAACGTGGCAAGCACGAGAATGACGGTCATGGTAGTTCTCCCTTCAATTGCTCTTGGATCCGGCTATCGGAGGTTGCTTCGCCGTTCCACACTTGGTAGGGCAATCGGGAGACCAACCCGGCGCGAGCCACGCACAGAACAAATAAGTCATTTATAAACAATGTATTACGAAGAACTGTGGTCCTTCCTTTGCCGAAATCCGCTACGGCGCACATGTCGAGTTTCGCGGCACAAAATGGACGCTAAAGTTGAGTTACACGGGTAGCGCGCTGATTTCAGGTGAGTTGTCGCGTGTGGAAATCGTCAACAGCTTAACAGCGAATTCAACAGTCTCAGGCGCCGCAGCACTTCTTGTGCTTCTTGCCGCTTCCGCACGGGCACGGATCGTTGCGTCCGACCTTCGCGGGCGGGGGCGGAGCTTGGGGCGGTTGCTCTTCGCTCCAGTCTTCGGGCTCCTCACCCTGCTCGGTGAAGAAGGCCGGGGCGAGGCCGTGGCTTTCCAGACGGTCGTTGAGAGCGGTCTTGACCAAGTAGGCTTCTTCGGCCGAAAGTCCGCCGGCGAGTTCGTCGATTTTGCGGAACAGCCGCGGAATTCGGATGTGCGAGGTTTCGCCGGGCACGGCGAGGGCGTAAGCGTAGAGTGCGTCGGCGCGGAGTTCCTCGTCGTCGAAGTACTCGCGCAAGCGGCCGGCTTCCGAACTGAGCGCCAGATTGCCGACGCCCCAGATCGCCTGGCGGCGGATGTCGAGGTCGGGATCGTCGATGTGCAGCGGAAAGTAGCGCGCGTAGCGGCGGTCGAGGCTGCGGCGCATGGCCTCGAGCGCTTTGGCGCGCAAGGCGGGCTGCTGATAGAACTCCGTCATCATGCGGTCGACGGCTTCATCGTCCTGCCCGAGCGCCAACCCCACCAGCGCGCCCGAACGTTCCTCGCCGGCCACGGTTTCGTCGAGCAGACGTTCACGCATGGCGCGGCGGATGTCTTCGGCGTCTTCCAAACCGCCCAGGGCTTCCCAGGCGCGCCCGCGAACGCGCGGCTCCGGATCGCTCTTGGCCAACTCGAACAGACGCTCGCGAACGCGCGTCGTCGGGACCTTCAGGCCGAGCTCCTCGACCACCGCGAAACGGTAATCCGTTTCGGCCGAATCCAGGAACGCGAGCAGTTCTTCTTCGTCGAGGATGTCGAACGGAGGCAGCGCGGTTTCCGGATAGAGCGACAGGATGTCGGAGGGTTCGTCGGCGCCCGCGGGCGCCGGGTTCTCGATGTCGCGGATGCCGGTTTCGATGGCCTCCCGCACCCATTTGCTGGCCTTGTCGCCCGAGGCGATCACTTCCTCCAGCCGCTCCCGCAGCAAGGGTAGTGCTTCCGGATCGCCGTGGATGCCCAACAGGAACGCTCCGTCGGCGGCATCGAAGTCGAAACGTTCAAGCAGCGTTTCAGTGATGCGCGAATCGCGCACACGCAGGCTGGCGAGCAGGAACGCGATTTCGCCGCCGTGGTCTTCGCCGAGTTCTTCGTAAAGCGCGAGCAGCGGCTCGACGGCTTCGGCGCCGAGCGAGGTGAAGATCTCGGCCAATTCATCGCAGATCTCTTCGTGCTGATGGCGCGCGCGATCCAGGTAGTACGGCAATGCGTCGGCGCCACCCCAGGTGCGGAAGATATTGAGCAGATCGATATCGAGGTCGACGCGATCGGTCTCACGCTCTTCCATGCCGTAGTGCATCAACTCGGACAGCACGGGGCGGCCACGTTCGAGGATGGCTTTCACGATCCGCTGGTCCACGGCTACGTGGCCGCGCGCGGCGGCGTCAACCAGGTCCAGCACGGTCGCGGATGTATATTGTTGGGGGCTGAGAATCAAATTAGTAACCTGTCCCGCTCACGCGATGTAGGGCGGGCTTTCGGCCCGCCAAGCCCACTTTCCAGTGGGCTTAGCCGGCTGGAGAGCCGGCTCGGCGGCCAGGAATGGCCGCCCCACCTGGAGGATCGATTCACGGCGGGACAGCACATTCGTTAGTAAGTAGCGCGCCCGCCGCTGGCGTCGTAGCATTGACCGGTGACGAAGCTGGCGTCGGGGCTGGCCAGGAAATGCACCACGGCGGCGACTTCCTCGGGCGAACCGGTGCGGCGCATGGGGATCTTCTCGGTCATGTAGGCGACCTGCGCGGGCGTCAGTTGATCCAGAATTCGGGTACGAACCACCGCGGGAGCCACGGAGTTAACCGTGACGCCTTCGGTGGCAACTTCCTTGGCCAGAGATTTAGTGAAGGCGATGACGGCGGCTTTGGTGGCCGAATAGCCGGTCATGTTGGGGTTGCCTTCCTTGCCGGCGATGGAGGCAAGGTTGACGATACGGCCGTACTTGCGATCGCGCATCCCGGGCAAAACAGCGCGGCAGGTGTGGAACACGCTGTCCATGTTGACGGCGATGATGCGCCGCCAATCTTCCTCGGTCTGTTCGCAAAGCGGCGCGGCGCGTCCGGCGATACCGGCGTTGTTCACCAGTACGTCGACGTGTCCGGTGCGAGCAAGCACCGAGGCGACGGCCTGACCGACCGAGTCCGCGCTGGTGACATCCAAAAGAAGCGGGAATGCTCGGCCACTGGCTTCCGCGGCGATGGCGGTGGCTATTTGGTTGGCACCGGCCTCGTCGATATCGGCGACAGCCACCGTGGCGCCCGCAAGCGCCAGCCGGCGCGCGACAGCGGCACCGATGCCGGTGGCCGCGCCGGTGACAATAGCGGTGTGTCCGGAAAGATCAAAGAAGCCCATAACAGCCCCTCCTCTGTTGA
>CAZDIZ010000006.1:18876-25704 GCA_964505625.1 uncultured Solibacteraceae bacterium
ATAGCGGTGTGTCCGGAAAGATCAAAGAAGCCCATAACAGCCCCTCCTCTGTTGAAGGCCGTACCGCAAACCGGCATACGCGCCGGAAGCGCCCGCGAGGCGCTCCGGCGCGAACCACAAAACTACTCGCCTGCTTCTTCTTCCTTGGCCACCGTGACGGTGATGTCCACGGTGACGTCCTTGTGCAAACGGACGGGAATCTTGTATTCGCCCACCTGCTTGATGGGCGCTTCCAAGTGGATCTTGCGCCGGTCCAGCGTGTAGCCGGCCTTTTCGAGCGCTTCGACGATGTCCTTGGATGTTACCGAGCCGAACAACTGATCCTGCTCGCCGGCCTTCTGCTTGATGGTGACGCTGACCGGCGCCATGATCTTGGCCAGTTCCTGCGCGTCGGCCAATTCCTTGGCGTCGCGCCGGAGGTGCGCCTGGCGCTCCTGCTCGACGATCTTCTTGTTCGATTCGGTGGCGGCCACCGCCAGACGGCGGGGCAACAAAAAGTTCCGGGCATATCCGTCGGCGACTTTCACCACCTGCCCGCGATGACCCAATTTTTCGATATCTTCCCTGAGAATAACTTCCATGGCTATACCCTCGAGTCTCCTTCGGGCGGATTACGCTTCCGCCGCGAACGGCAGCAGCGCGATGTTACGCGCCTGCTTGATCGCGTCCGCCAAACGCCGCTGGTGCGGCGCGCAAACGCCCGAGATGCGGCGCGGGGTAATCTTGCCGCGGTCGGAAACGAATGCCGACAGCAGCTTCACGTCCTTGTAGTTGATGTCGTCGATCTTGTCGACGCAGAACCGGCACAGCTTCTTACGCCGGAAGTACTGCTTCTTCTGCGAAACGATCGCTTTGTCGCCGCCCGTGGGTCGCTGGGAGGCCGCCACTGGTCTACCACTTCTCTGCTCTGCCATATGTTTCTCCTTGCTGGCGCCAAAGCGGGCGCGAGGCCCGCCAAACGGCGACTATTCCTTCGCTGCCTCCGTGGGTGCGCCCGGCATCGCGTGTTCCGCGGCGGCCGGAGCGGCCGGCGCGGCGGCCGGCGCCGTGGGAGCAGCGGCCAGGGCGGGCTTACGGCGCGCACGCTTTTCACGCGCCTTCTTGCGCTTTTCGAGCCACTTCAGCTTCTCGTCGATGCGCACGGTGAGAAACTTCAGGACCAGATCGGAGACGCGCAGCCGCCGTTCGAGTTCGAGCACGGTGGACGGCGTCGCGTTGAACACCACCAGGACGTAGTAGCCCTCTTCGCGCTTGGCTACGCGATAGGCCAACTGGCGAACGCCCCATTTTTCGACCTTCTCGACGGCGCCGCCGTTGGTGGTGATGACTTGTGTAATTTGTTCGACGATCGGATCGATTTCTTCATCTGTCGCATCCGGCCGAACAATGAACAACTCTTCGTAAGTTCTCATTCTTCCTCGAGTTTTGATCCGGGAGCGCGGCGGTTGAAACCCGCCATGGCCTTTTCGACGCCCTCGGTAACTATGGATTCAACCGCCCGCGATGCTGCATCGAGCAGTTCCTCCAACTCCTTTGCCTGCCCTCGCCGGATGGGCGAGAGCACAAACTCCGCGCCATCACCGATCGGATGACCGGGATGGATGCCCAGGCGAACCCGGGCAAATTCGCTCGATCCGATTTCGCGGATCGTCGATTGCACACCTTTATGGCCCCCGGAGGAGCCTTTGGGCCTGACCCGGATGTTGGTCCAGGGCAGGTCCAGATCGTCATAAACCAACAGCAGGTTGGCCGGCCCAAGCTCGTACTTGGCGAGCAATTGGGCCAGGCTTACCCCGCTCAAATTCATGAACGTTTGCGGCTTCGCCAGCCATACATCGGCGGGCCCGAGCTTTCCGGCCCCTACCAACGCCTGGCATTCCTTGCGCGAAAACCGCAATCCGTTCCGCTCCGCCAAACGGTCCACGACAAGAAAACCGAGGTTGTGCCAGGTCTTCTCGTATTTGCTGCCCGGATTGCCGAGGCCGGCGATAAGCCAGCGGCGCTCCGGAACAACAGGAGCGGCAGCGTCCACCTCGCCGGGCAGCATAGGTTCCGTTCAGAAGAGCAAGCCGAGCTACTTCTTCTTTTCCTCGGCTTCGGCTTCTTCTTCCTTCTTGCCCTTCTTGATGACTTCGGGCTCGGCCGGCGCGGCGGCGGCACCTTCGGCGCCCTCGGCCGCTGGTGCGGCTTCGGCTTCGGCGCGCAGCGCGACCACGTGCGCCAGCACCGCTTCCGGCTGGCTCATCAACTTCATCGAACCGGACATGGGCAGTTCGCTGGCACGCTTGCTCTGGCCCATCATCAGCTCGGTCACGTCGATCACGAAGCTCTCCGGAATCTCGTCCGGCAGGCACTCGATCTGAACTTCGCGCGCCACCACTTCGAGCAAGCCGCCCTGCTGCTTGACGCCCTTGGCTTCACCCGAGCAGTAGACCGGGATGGAAACCTGGATGCGTTCGGTCAGGTCGATGCGCTTGAGATCGACGTGCAGAAGGTTGCCCTTGATGGGGTCATTCTGCCAATCGACCACCATGGCCGGCGTGGTGGCCAGGTCGCGGATGGCGACGTTGAAAATCGTGTTGTAGCCCGTCTTGCTGTGCAAGATGCGGTTGACTTCCTTCGGATCCACCGAAACCGCGACGGAGTCTTGTTTGCCGCCGTACACCACGGCGGGAATCGCGCCCTTGACGCGCAGGCGGCGGGCTTCGTTCTTGCCCCGCGAGCTACGCGGTTCGGCGTTGATCGTAATATCCTTCCTCATTCCTCTTCCTTTCGCCGGGGCGTAGCCATTGCGATCGCGGCGGCCACGGAACCCTGCGCCTTTCTAGAACTCAGACAAACAGAGTGCTGACGCTGGTCTCCTCGTGGATGGACTGTATGGCTCGCGCAAGCAGTTCGGCCACCGAGAGCACGCGGATACGCGGGCACTTGCGGGCCTCGTCCTTGAGCGGGATGGAGTTGGTCAACACGACTTCCTTCAGATGCGAACTGGCAATTCGTTCGATGGCCGGGCCGCTCAACACGGCGTGCGTGGCGCAAGCCGTCACCGAAGCCGCGCCCTGGCGCAGCAGCGCGTCGGCGGCCTTTCCCAACGTACCCGCCGTGTCGATCAGGTCGTCCACGATCAAGCAGTGGCGTCCGTCGACGTCGCCGATGATGTGCATCACTTCGGCCACGTTGGCTTCCAGGCGGCGCTTGTCGATGATGGCCAGCGGGGCGCTCAGCCGTTTGGCGAAAGCGCGCGCGCGTTCGACGCCTCCGGCGTCCGGGCTCACCACGGTCAGATCCGGAATTCCCTGCGCCTTGAAATAGTCGATCATCACAGGGGCCGCGAACAGGTGGTCCACCGGAATATCGAAGAAGCCTTGCAACTGCGCGGCGTGCAGGTCGAGCGCCAGAATGCGATCCGCGCCGGCGCTTTCAAGCAACCCGGCGATCAGCTTGGCCGAGATGGGCACGCGCGGCTTGTCTTTGCGATCCTGGCGGGCGTAGCCGTAATAGGGAAGCACGGCGGTGATGCGCTCGGCCGAGGCGCGCTTGAGCGCGTCCATCATGAGCAGCAGTTCCATCAGGTGGCGATCCACCGGCGTGCACGTCGGCTGCACCACGAATACGTCCGCGCCGCGAACGTTCTCCTGAACCTGAAGATAAATTTCTCCGTCGGAAAAACGTTTCACCGAGGCTTGGCCAAGCGGCGTGTTCAGCGCGGAGCAAATCTCCGCGGCCAACGCCGGGTTGGCATTTCCCGTGAATACTTTCAGACGATCGTGCATCTTCGTACGTACCGGCTTCGGAGCGGCCATAACCTCTCTATACAATGCGCCGCCATCTGGCGCTCCCACATGGCGCGGTATCGCGCACGGCTCACAAAGCTCACCGTGAACGCCTGCTCCCGCCCGAAGGAGGGAAGGACCCGCGCGGCATCCTTCCGGCTGTTAAATATTCCGAACAGCGCGGAACCGCTCCCAGTCATCATGGCTGCCCGTGCCCCTAGCCGCAGCAACTTCCTCTTCAGCGATCTCAGTTCGGGATGCCGATCGAAGACAGCGCCTTCGAAGTCGTTGCCCAGAACCCCCGTTGGGCCGCCCTTGGACGTTCCAGTGTTGGCACACCACGCCTGACACTGGAAACTATCTATCATATTTTGTTCAACATCGGATGTCAAACCGCGGTTGAGCGCGCGGTAGGCCTCCGGAGTCGAAACATGGATCGCCGGAGCCACCAAAATCGCTGTTTCGGCGGGCATTTCCGGCAACGGATAGAGTTCGGTTCCCCGCCCCAGCCCGAGCGCCGTACCGCCCAGAAAGAAGAACGGCACATCGCTGCCCAATTGCGTACCCAGCCGGATTAGCTCTTCCATGGCGAGTTCGCGCCCGGCGAGCACCGGCAGAGCCAACAGCACCGCGGCGGCATCGCTTGATCCACCGCCCAGTCCCGCGCCCATGGGAATGCGCTTGGTCAAATGAAAACGCACCGCGCCGGTGGTCTTCATGGCGTCCATCGCGGCGCGCGCGGCGCGTACTACCAGATTGTCGGCGATGTGGTCGCAGCCGGCGAGTTCGATTGAAGTGCGGCGCGATGGCGTGAACTCGACGTCGAGCGTGTCCGCAAGAGAGATCGTCTGAAAAACAGTGCGCAGTTCGTGAAAACCGTCGCTGCGCTTATAGAGCACCCGCAGGCCCAGGTTGATTTTGGCCAGCGCCCGAAGACGGGCCCGGCGGGGTGCCGTGCTCATTTGTCGTAGTTCAGCAAGGAGAAGACGTCGTAGCCGGCAAGCTTCTGGCGGCCATTGAGAAAATCGAGTTCGACGACGAAACCCAAGCCCGCAACCTTGCCGCCCAGCTTTTCGACCAGCTTGGAAACAGCCGCGGCGGTGCCGCCGGTGGCTAGCAGGTCGTCGACGATCAGGATGTTTTCGCCCGGCGCGATGGCGTCCTTGTGGATCTCGACTTTGTCGGTGCCGTATTCGAGCGCGTACTCCTGCGACACGGTTTCGGCCGGTAGCTTCTTGGGTTTGCGCACGGGCACAAAGCCGGCGCCGATGGCATAGGCCAGGGCGGGCGCGAAGATGAAGCCGCGCGCCTCGATGCCCAGCACCTTGTCGATCTTCACGCCGGCGTAGCGCTGTTTGAGCGCGTCGATCACGGCGGCGAAACCGGCCGGATCTTTCAGCAGCGTGGTGATGTCGTAGAAGAGAATGCCCGGTTTGGGGAAGTCGGGGACTTCGCGGATAAGCTTCTTTAGGTCCATCATGTGCGTTCTATCGAAAATCCCCTGTATTTTAGCACTGCGGCTTCCTGCTGTTCGACGCCGCGCACGTCGCTCCAGCGCGGGCCTGTCCACAAGTGTCCGGCCAGCTCGGAAAGCTGCGCAGCGGTGCCGATGGCGTAGACTTCGACGCGGCCATCATCAAGGTTGCGCGTGAAGCCGCTGAGGTGCATTTCACTGGCGACGCGTTCGACGAAGTAGCGGAAGCCCACGCCCTGGACGCGCCCGCGAATGAAGTAGCGGCGCGCCTCCAGCGGCTCGGTTTTGTTTTCTTTCGGCACGTCTTTCCTATTATGGCGCGCTACAATCCTTGGGTATGGCATTCCCTCAACACCGCATGAGAAGGCTGCGCGCCACCGAAAGCCTGCGCCGCATGGTGCGGGAAACGCGCCTGGACCCGGCCGGTTTTATTCTGCCGTTGTTTGCTTGCCCGGGTGAGGGCGTGAAAAAGGAAATCGGCGCCATGCCCGGCAATTATCAGATGTCGCTGGACGTGCTGGCAGCCGAGTGCGCCGAAGCCGAATCGCTGGGCATCGGCGGCGTCATCCTGTTCGGCATTCCCGAGAAGAAGGACGAGATGGCCTCGGGCGCTTACGACGACAACGGCATTGTGCAATGCGCCGTGCGGGCCATCAAGCGGGAGTGTTCGAAGCTGGTGGTGGTGACCGACGTCTGCAACTGCGAATACACCAGCCACGGCCACTGCGGCAAGATCGTCGACGGCGACGTGGACAACGACACGACGCTGGAATGGCTGGCGCGGTCGGCTGTATCGCACGCGCGAGCGGGCGCAGACATCGTGGCGCCTTCGGACATGATGGACGGTCGCGTCGCGGCCATCCGCAAGGCGCTGGACGGCGCCGGGTTCATCAAGACGCCGATTCTGGCCTACGCCGCGAAGTTCGCCTCGGTGTTCTACGGTCCGTTCCGCGAAGCCGCCGAATCGGCGCCGCAATTTGGCGATCGCCGCAGCTATCAAATGGACCCGGCCAATGCGCGCGAGGCCATGCGCGAGATCGCACTGGACATCGAAGAAGGCGCCGACATGATCATGGTGAAGCCTGCCATGCCGTATCTTGATTTGATCCGCATGGCGCGCGACCGCTACGACGTGCCCATCGCCGCCTATCAGGTGAGCGGCGAGTTCAGCATGATCGTGGCCGCGGCTCAACGCGGCTGGCTGGATCGCGAGCGCGCCATGATGGAATCGCTCACGGCCATACATCGCGCCGGCGCCGATGTCATTCTGACTTACTTCGCGAAGGACGCCGCGCGGCTGCTGGGGTAGGCAAGCCATGACGACCACGCGCAGGACGTTTCTGAGCACCGCGTCGCTCGGGCTTGCGGCCCACGCGTTCGCCAAGACGCGCCGGCCCAATTTCGTCATCGTGTTTCTGGACGATTCGGGATACGCGGACTTCCACCCGTTCGCCAACCCCAGCTATCCGACGCCCAACGTGGCGCGTTTAGCGAGCCAGGGTTGCCGGTTCACGAACTTTCATGTGCCGCAGGCGGTTTGTTCCGCGTCGCGTTCGGCTTTGCTCACTGGTTGTGATCCGG
>CAZDIZ010000006.1:25804-44011 GCA_964505625.1 uncultured Solibacteraceae bacterium
GGTCCTCGGTGGATGTGCTGCCGACTATCGCGCATCTGGCCGGAGCTTCACTGCCATCTTATCCAATCGATGGCAAGAATCTCTGGGATCTGATCTCCGGCGTGCCCGGCGCGGTGAATCCGCATCTCTACTATCCGTTTTCGACTGGGAAGACCTTCGAGGGTGTTCTGAGCGGCGACGGCCGCTGGAAGTTGCATCTGCCGCATCCTTACCGAGTGCTGGTCGCCGCGGGCAATGACGGCGCGGCGGGGAAGTACCGGCAGGCCGAGATCGAACTCAGTCTCTTCGATATGGAGAACGATCCTCACGAGACCACCAATGTGATCGGCAAGTATCCCGACGTCGCGGCGCGTCTCAAAGGCTACGCCGACGAGCATCGGCGGGCGTTCTATTCCTAGCGCGGCGCTACCGTTTGAGGGATGCTTTCACCCTGACTGTTTGGATGGCTTTTGCGAGCGCCTGATTGAACTCGAGCGGGCGGGCTAGCATCAGAAAGTGGTCCGCGCCGTTTAACACGATGGCGTCGTAGGAGCGCATGTGCCGGCGGTTGGCTTCGTAATTCACCGGCCACAGGCTTCCGTTCACCGAAAACACCGGGATGCGGATCTGCTCGAAGATGCGCGCCGCTTCTCCGGTCGCGTACTGCGTCATCATCTCATTCAAGGCGCTCAGGGCAACTGCCGGCGGCGCTGAAGACATGTCGGCCAGAATCCACTCGCGCAGGCGGGCATCGGTCTCGGGCACGAGCATCGCGGAGATGAATTGCCGCGCTCCGGCGCGAAAGTCCTTTTCCAGCGGAGCGACCATTTTCCGGATCTGCTCACGCGTCACCGGGTATTCGATGTTCTCGAGGGTATCCACGCCAACCAGACCGATGACGCGGTCCGGCATCAAGCGCGCCGCCTCCGCGATCACCGAACCGCCCATCGAGTGCCCCACCAGGATGAACTTACTGCTGCCCGTGGCGTCGGCCACCGCGCGGACATCCTCGCCGAACGCCTTCATGGTGTAGGTCGCGCGATTCATGCCGGAATGGCCGTGCCCTGCCAGATCCAGAACAATCATGCGATGCCGCCTGGAGAATGCGGGGATTTGTTCGCGCCAGTAGCGCGCGTCGCAGCTCCAACCATGAACAAACACGAGCGCGGGTTCTCCAGCGCCGAAAACCTCGTAGGAAATGGGAGTGCCATCGCGGCTCAGCGCAACCTGGGGCCAATCGGCCCGAGCGGGCACCGCGGAACCAGCGCAGTAAAGAAAAAGCAGGAAAACAGCCAGACCAGAGCGAGCGTTCACGCGTCCATTGTAGCGCCGAATATTTAAAATGCGTTTGAACCCTTTTTTGCGTATAATCGCTGCTTGCGCCGGCGCGATGGTCTCAACGGGGAGCCCACCCGGCGCGCTCAGAGTACGGAGGAGTCATGACCATAAACATGCGGGTGATTAATGTCCTTCTATGTGTTTGTGGATTGGCGGCGTGTCTGCTTGCCCAGAAGCCGCCAGCGTTTTCGTTCGAGATGTGGGCAGGAAGAAGCGGAAGTCTGCCCATCGCCAGTTCCGGCCCAGACGCCAAAGCAGCGTATTTCGGCTACGTCGACGGCATCGCGCTGGACGCGGCGGGCAAGGTTTACTTTGCGGCCAACGACGCGCATCGAGTCTATCGTTTGAACGCGGACGGCTCCTACGTGGCGGTCGCGGGAACCGGAGTAGGCGGGACGGCCACCGATGGCAAGCAAGCCACGCAATCGCCGTTGAGCTTCCCGTCGGATGTGGCTTTTGACGCGGCCGGCAACATGTACATCGCCTGTTACAGCCGCATCTACAAAGTCACCACTGACGGCGCCATCCGCACGATTGCCGGCGGAGGCAACTACGGCGAATCCGGCGAAGGCCAACTGGCCACAAAAGCCTATCTCAACAACGTGCGCGCGGTGGTGGTCGACACCGCCGGCAATGTCTATTTCGCCGAGGCTGACGTCTATAAGGTTCGCAAGATCGACGCGGCCGGCATTCTGACAACCATCGCGGGCACCAGTTATGGATCGAGCGGCGACGGCGGGTTGGCCAAGAACGCGCAGTTCCGCGACGTCGGGGACCTGAAGCTCGATTCGGCCGGCTCCATGTACGTGGTGGACCGTTCCAGCGAGACCATCCGCAAGATCACCAGCGATGGCAAGATCAACAAGGTTCTGGGCAGCCCGGTCACCTATACCGGTGTCGGCACCAACACGATGGTCTTCTATCCGCATGGCGTTGCGCTCGACGCGCAGGGCAATTTTTACGTGACCAACTATGTTGGCTACACGGGCCGCTGGAACGTGATTTACAAATGCACAACGGCGGGAAGTTGCTTGGTGATCGCAGGCACCGAGCAGGTCTTGGGCAAGTACCTGGGCCGCGCGGGATTCTCCGGCGACGGTGGACAAGCGACCTCGGCCAAAATAGCCATGGCGAGCCGCATTATTCGCGACGCGGCGGGCAACCTGTACTTCGCCGACTACAAGCGGCTGCGCAAGATCTCGGCTTCGGGAGTGATCACCACGATTGCCGGCAGTACCGCCGCGCCGCTCGTTGGCGAAGGCCAGCCCATGTCGCAGCTTACGCTGCTGTCACCCAGAGGGCTGGCGGTGGATTCGAACAACAACGTCTACGTCGCCGACGACATGGGCCATCGCGTGTGGAAGATCACACAGGCCGGAACGGTTACGGCGTTCGCCGGCACGGGCACGCCGGGGTTTTCGGGTGATGGCGGTCAGGCAAACCAGGCCGAGCTGAGCGAACCGACGGAAGTATCAGTGGACACCAACGGCAACGTCTACATCACGGATTGGGGCAATGATCGCTTCCGCAAAGTGACGACCGACGGCAGGATCACCACCGCCGCGGGCCGCGACTGGGATAGTTGCACGGTCGGCGCCCAAGACGGGTTGGCCGCCACCACGGCGTGCTTCAACGTGTACGGAGCAGCGGCCGACAGTTCGGGCAACCTCTACCTCGCCACCGGTTATCCGTACCAGGTCACGCCGGCGGGCATCGTGAAGTCGCTGCAATCGAAGTTCAGCTCGACAGCCATATACTCAATCGCGACCGACAAGCAGGGCAACGTGTACGCCTTGCAGGATTGGAACAAGCTGATGAAGATGACGCCGGGCGGGACGGTGACCACCGTCGCCGGCACAGGCGTCGACGGCCACACGGGTGACGGAGGCGCCGCGACGGCGGCGCAAATCGAGGCGCAGCACCTGGCGGTCGGGCCCGATGGGGCCGTCTACTTGGGCGAGTACAATCAGCGCAGTATTCGCCACATCGCAACCGACGGCATCATCCGATCCATTGCCGGCAACAAAGACGGTGAATTTCCTCCCGACTCTTACGGACTGCCGGCGTTGAACGCTTTCGTCAACGTGGAAGGCTTGGCGGCGGACGCGAACGGGAACGTGTACATCTCCCCGGACGACATTCTGGAAGACACCACGCCCATACAGCGCCTGGAACCCGGGACGGTCTGCCGCAAGTGCGTCACCAACGCGGCCAGCTATCGCGGTGGCGTGGTGGCGCCGAACGAGATCCTGACGATCTTCGGCATGGACACGTTCGGTCCTCCCAGTCTGTCCACCTATCAACTGGTCGATGGCGGAAAGCGCTTCGCCGACGTGGTGGCCAACACGAAGGTGCTGTTCGACGACGTCAAGTCTCCGATTATCTATGTGGGCCCGAATCAAGCCAGCGTCGTGGCGCCTCACAGCATTGCCGGCAAGCAGACCACGAAGATGGTGATCGACTACAACGGCAAGCGTTCCAACACGGTGACGCTGGATGTACTGCCGGCGGTGCCGGGCATTTTCACCATCGACCAGAGCGGCAAGAATCAGGGCGCCGTGCTCAACTGGCCGACCTACGCTGTCAACGGTACGGCCAACAAGATCGCCAAGGGCGGCGTGGTCATGATCTTCGCCACCTCGGGCGGCGACCAGGGCGAGGACGGCGTGCTGGTGGAAGGCGCACCCTCGCATCCGCTGCCCGTCTCGGTCTGGATCGACAACAAGTCGGCCAAGGTGATCTACGCGGGAGCGGCGCCTGGATTGATCAGCGGTATGTTGCAGATCAACGTCGAGGTGCCGGCCAGCGCGCGCTCGGGCGACGCGATCCCGGTGTATATCAAAGTGGGGAACGAGGCGTCGAACGCGACTTTCGCATGGAATGAATCGGTGACCATCGCCATCCAGTAAGGTGGGCAAACCCGGGACGGACGGGTCTGTCCACACGGACGCCGGCTGAAGTGGCCGCAATTCACTGTGTGGGGACAGACTCGTCCGTCCCGGGTTTGCGCGTTCAAGAACACGCTTGGCTGTCCGATAAGCCGGTCAGGAGGATCTCCACCGTGCGAATTGAACAGTCGAGCGTGAATTTGTCAGCCACAAGTTATTCGGCGCGGTTGGAGACGCGCAGCAGTCAGGTTGCCGTTCGCTTTACGGCCGCGGAGAGCACCGCGTTAGCCGATGACGACGAACTCTCCATGGAATGGAAGTACCGCGTGCTGCAGTGGTTCGCCGAGAGTGTCTTTGGCCGTCCGATCCGTTTGTGCCGCGTCGCGTCCTCCTGCTCGTCTGAACCGGTGGCGCAGCAGAGCATTCAGGTCCGCGTCGCCGAGCGCAGGACGGTGATGGAGGCTCAGCAGACCACGTTCCAAGCCAAGGGAACGGTGGTGACCGCCGACGGGCGCGAGATCTCCTTCCGTGCTGAATTGAGCATGTCGCGCCAGGAGGTGTTCGTCGAACAGGGTGCGCCCGCCAATGCCACCGATCCGTTGGTGCTCAACTTCAAAGGCAACGCACGGCTCACCGAAGACACCGTTGAGTTCGATCTCAACTCGGATGGTGTCGTGGAGCGGATGGCGGGAATCGACTCATCGAGCGGAGTTCTCTTCATCGACCGCAACGCGGATGGCACGGCCAACGATGGAAGCGAACTATTCGGGCCGACGACCGGAAACGGTTTCGAGGAACTCGCCGGTCTGGACGGCGACCTAAACGGGTGGATCGACGAAGGCGACGCGGCGTTCGCGCAACTGCGCGTGTGGTTCCAGGGTGAAGACAGCGTGCGTACGCTGAGCGAATTGGGCGTGGGCGCGATCTATGCGTCGTCGGTGGCTACGCCATTCGCGCTTGACGGCGGTGTGATTCGATCGAGCGGCGTCTATCTCAACGAGAACGGCGGCGCCGGCACCTTGCAGCAGGTGGACCTGGTTACCGAACCGGTGGCTTAGCTTCGCGCGCGACCGGCCGGCCGTGGACTTCGATCCAGTCGACGCGCGTGCAGGCGTCGCTTGCGCCGCCCGGCATCAGGTCGGTCCAGCCGATTTCGTCGACGCGCGATAGATCAGGTTTCTCGACCCACTTGCCTTCGATCACTTTGTTGATGTCGAGCTTGCGCCAGTGTATGTCGGCGATGATGAATTCGAATTCGCGCCAGTCGCCTGAAGGACCGTCGGCGATGTCGCTCACCAACCAGGTACCGTCGGCGAGCTTCACGATCAAGCGCGCCTCGCGGAAGCCGGCCTGCTTCGAGCGCCAACGCACCTTGGCTTGCCCGGTCAGGTCCACGTAAGAAGTTTTGTGGCGTAGCGTGAGCGCGCAGTTGCCTTCGCAGAGTCCGAACCAGATGTAGTAAGGATCGTCGGCGGGCTTGTCGTGATGGCTCTTCTTGATGCCCGCTTTACCCGGACCGTAGAGCGACATGATGAGGTCCGGATGGCCGACATGTTCTTGAGTGACCGGGAGCGCCGCGGGCAGTTCCTTCCAGTCCTCGCGGAAGAACAATGGCGGGCGGACCTGGGCAGACAAGCTCGCGGCGGCGCAAACCACGAGCGCGAACAGAGGCACGTAGGATCGCATATCCCTACTCTGCCACAAGCTCAAGCGGGCGTGATCTTACCGAGGACGACGGGGCGGCGCGCGCCGGTGGCCGAGGGCAGGTTGCCGGGTTGGCCGCGCCAGGTTTCGTAGGCGAGCAGCGCGAAAGCGATGGCTTCCTTGGCATCCACATCGATTCCGTATTCGGCCGACGTGGTGACGCGCACACCGTCGAGGAACGCCGCCAGATACGCCATGATGCGCGGGTTGTGCGCTCCGCCTCCACTCACAATCAGTTCGTCGACGCTGAACTTCGGCAGCACCCAACGGCGGAGTCCTTCGGCCACCGTGGCGGCGGTGAGTGCGGCAGCCGTGGCGGCCTGGTCGAAGAAGTTCAAACCGGTGCGATCCAGACGCTCGATGAACTCGACTCCGTACTGCTCGCGGCCGGCGGACTTGGGCGGCGGTTGTTGGTAGTAGCGATCGGCGAGCAGACGCTTGAGCAGCGTCGCATTCACTTTGCCTTGCGCGGCGAAACGGCCGTCGCGATCGTAGGTGAGCTTTCCGCGCGTGTGCCTCGCGGCCAGAGCATCCAGCACCATGTTGCCGGGACCGGTGTCGAAGGCGATGACGTCGTCGCTTGCGCCGCCCGCGGGAATTGCGGTGATGTTGGCGATGCCTCCGATGTTGAGCGCGACGCGGCTCTTGCGCGGATGGCGGAACAGCAGGTAGTCGACGTAGGGCACCAGCGGCGCGCCCTGTCCTCCGGCGGCGATGTCACGCGGGCGAAAATCGGAAACCACGGGTTTGCCGATGCGCTCGGCGATCACCGCGGCCTCGCCGATTTGCAGCGTGGCCAGGCCGCCTTCGTGATAGATGGTCTGGCCGTGGCAGCCGATCAAGTCGATGCTCGCAAGCGGCACGCCCGCGTCGAGAATCGCCTCGGCGTACAATTCGCCGAGCAGCACGTTGAGCCGCGCCACTTCGCGCGTGTGCGTGACGGTGTTCGACACGGCGAGAATCATTTCGCGCACGCGCTTCGGGTAGGGGCGCGAAGTGAAGCTCACGGTTTGATGACGGCCGCGCGCGATGTCGACAACGGCGACGTCGATGCCGTCCAGCGAAGTACCGCTCATCAGCCCGGCGACTCTCATGGACGTTTCAGCTCCTGTTGCAGGTCGCTCAGCAGTTGCAGCGCCTCGATGGGCCGCAGCTCATCCAGGTTCAGTTTGCGGATGCGCTCGGCGATTTGATGATTCACAGGTTCGAAAAGCTGAATCTGCAAGGGCGATTCGCGGCGGCGCTTGCGCGGCGTGAGTTCCTCGGTCACTTCGTGCTCGGTCTTTTCGTGCAGCGCGAGAATCTCGCGGGCGCGCGAAATCACCTGCTCGGGCAGCGCGGCCAGGCGCGCCACCTCGATTCCGTAGCTGCGGTCGGCGCTGCCCGGCTCCACCTTGCGCAGGAAGATGATCTGGTCGCCGGACTCTTTCACCGATACGTGCAGATTGCGCACGCCCTCAAGTTGATCCGCGAGTTCGGTGAGTTCGTGATAGTGCGTGGCGAAGAGCGTTTTGGCGCGCGAGCGTTCGTGCAGATACTCGATGACGGCCCAGGCCAACGCCAACCCGTCGTAAGTCGCGGTGCCGCGGCCGATTTCATCCAGCACCACCAGGCTGCGCTCTGTTGCGGTATTCAGGATCACCGCCGTCTCGGTCATTTCGACCATGAAGGTCGAGCGGCCGCGCGCCAGATTGTCGCTCGCGCCAATGCGCGTGTAGACGCGATCGACGATGGGCAGCAGTGCTTCGTCGGCCGGGACGAACGAGCCGGTTTGCGCCAACACGGCGATGAGCGCGGCCTGGCGCAGATACGTGGACTTGCCGCCCATGTTGGGGCCGGTGATGACGGCGATGAACTCCTTCGAGTCCAAGTAAAGATCGTTGGGGATGAAGCGCGCCGCTTCGCGTTCGGTGAGTTTTTCGATCACCGGATGACGGCCGGCGGCGATGCGCAGCTCGCCGCTGTCGGAGAAGCGCGGGCGCGTGTAACGGCTTTCGACGGCCACCTGCGCGAGCGCCGCGGCGACGTCCAACTCGGCCACGGCCTGCGCGCTCGCGCGAATCCGCGTGGCGCATTCGGCGGTGGCGGCGCGCACTTCGGCAAACACTCGGCGTTCGATTTCGAGGATCTTCTCTTCGGCGTCCAGAACCTTGCTTTCCAGTTCCTTCAGCTCGGGCGTGGTGAAGCGTTCGGCGTTCACCAGCGTCTGTTTGCGTTCGTAGTCGGACGGCGCCAGATGCAGGTTGGCTTTCGAGATTTCGATGTAGTAGCCGAAGACGTTGTTGAAGCGGACTTTGAGCGACTGTATGCCCGAGCGCGCGCGTTCGCGTGTTTCGATGGCGGCGATGTATTGGCGGCTGTTGCGGCTCACATCGCGCAGTTCGTCGAGCGTCGCGTCGAAACCATCGCGGATGGTGCCGCCGTCGGAAAGCGACAAGGGCGGAGTATCGGAGATGGCGTTGAGAATGCGGTCGCGCGCTTCAGCCACTTCGTCCATGCGGTCGCGGATATCCGTGAGACGCGGCGCGGTGCAAGTGCCCGCCAACCGCTTCAGTTCTGGTAGCGCAGCGAGCGAACGGCCCAGCGCGAGCAACTCGCGCGGACCCGCCGTACCGAGAGTGACCTTGGCGAGCAAGCGCTCCAGGTCCAACACCGGTTCGAGCGCGCGGCGAATTTCGGTGCGCGCGATGGTGGTCTTGGCCAGTTCGTCAACGGCGTCCAGACGGTGCTCGATTTCGGCGCGATCCATCGAAGGACGCACCAAACGGCGGCGCAGCAAACGCGCACCCATGCCAGTGAGGGTCTTGTCGATGACGCTCACCAGCGTCGATTCGCGGCCTCCGCCCAAGTCCGCCGAAAAGATCGGTTCGACCAGTTCGAGGTTGCGCACGGTAACCGCGTCGAGCACCATGGCTTCGTCGCGTTCGAAATAGGTGGGACGGTCCAGATGGTCGAGGCTGGCGCGTTGCGTGTCGCGCAGGTATTGAAGGATGGCTCCGGCCGCGCCCACGCCCAGGCGCTTGCCGCCGAGCCCGCAGCCGTCCAGGCTCAACAGATGAAAGTGTTCGCGCAACGTGCGGTCGGCTTGATCGGCGTCGAAGGTCCAGGCTTCCACTTCGGTCCGCAGCGGCGTCGCACCGGACGGCGCCCACGACGAAGTGCCCGCGGCCACCAGCACTTCGCGCGCGTTCAATCCTTCGATGGCGGCGGCGACGTCGGCAAGCGGCATTTCGGTCGCGCGGAACTCGCCGGTTGAAACATCCACGTAGGCGAGTCCAGCCTTTCCGGAATCAGCAAGAACGGCGGCCAGGTAGTTGTTTTCGCGCGCGCGCAGCAGGTTCGATTCGGTGACGGTGCCGGGCGTGACCACGCGCACCAGTTCGCGCTTCACCAACTTCTTGGCGAAGCGCGGATCTTCCATCTGATCGCAGATGGCCACGCGGTGGCCCTTCTGAATCAGGCGCGCGATGTAGCCTTCGGCGGCGTGAAACGGCACGCCGCACATGGGGATGGCTTGTCCTTTTTCCTTGTTGCGGCTGGTAAGCGTGATTTCCAGATCGCGCGCGGCCACCACGGCGTCCTCGAAGAACAACTCGTAGAAGTCGCCCAGGCGGAACATCAGCAGCGCGTTGGGAACCTGCTGCTTAACGGATTGATATTGCCGCATCAGCGGCGTGGAAGCGTCAGAACTCATCGGTCAGGACCGGCTCCAGGAGGCTGCTGAAAAACCGGGGACAGACTGCTCTGCCCCACGCGAGAAGCTCCACGTTTTCAGCGTTTCCCATCGGGGGCAGAGTGGTCTGTCCCCGGCTTTTCATGCGTAAATTCCGCGTAATTTGACGGCGAAGGCCACGCGATCCAGTGCCAGCATGTAGGCGGCGATGCGGTTGTTGACGCCGTGCTTTTCGGCATAGCTCACCACGTCGCGGAAGCTGTTGACCATGATTTCTTCCAGACGCCCGTTCACCAGTTGCTCGTTCCAGAAGAAGCCCTGGCGGTCCTGCACCCATTCGAAATAGGACACGGTGACGCCGCCGGCATTAGCCAGGATGTCGGGAATGACGAAGACGTTGTTGGACGCCAGAATGTCGTCGGCGACGGCGGTGGTGGGCCCGTTGGCGCCTTCGCACAGAATTTTGGCGCGAATCTTCGCGGCGTTCTCCGAAGTAATGATGCCTTCCTTGGCGGCCGGCAGCAGCACTTCGCAATCGAGGAACAGCGCATCGCGCGGGTCGATGTTCTCGGCTTCGGGGAAATCGAGAATCGAACCGGTTTCCTTGCGATGCTGGATCAACTTGGCGATGTCGAGCCCATGCGCGTTGTAGACGGCGCCCTCGACTTCGGCCAGGCAGATGATCTTGAAACCAGCCTTCGCCATCAGCTTGGCCGCCATGCCGCCCACGTTACCGAATCCTTGAACCACGACGCGCGAAGACGACGGATCGAGCCCCAACTTCTTGAGCGCCTGCAAGCTCACGATCATGCAGCCGCGGCCGGTGGCTTCTGGGCGTCCGCGCGAACCGCCCAGGTTGAGCGGCTTGCCGGTGACGACGGCGGTGACCGTGGTGCGCTTGTGCATGGAGTAGGTGTCCATGATCCACGCCATGGTCTGTTCGTTGGTGTTCATGTCGGGCGCGGGCACGTCGCGCTCGGGGCCGATGAAGTCCAGAATTTCAGCGGTGTACCGGCGCGTGATGCGCTCGAGTTCACCTTGGGAAAGCACGGCCGGATTGCAGATGACGCCGCCCTTGCCGCCGCCGAAGGGGATGTTCACAACCGCGCATTTCCAAGTCATCCAGGAAGCCAGCGCGCGGACTTCATCCAGCGTCACATCGGGAGCAAAACGGATGCCGCCTTTGGCCGGACCGCGCGCGATGGAATGCTGCACGCGGTAGCCGGTGAATACCTGGAGCCTTCCGTCGTCGAGTATCACGGGAATGTTCACAGTCAATTCCCGCGCGGGCCGGCTCAAGACCTTGCGCATGCCGTCGTCCAGACCGAGACGTTCCGCGGCAAGGTTGAAGCGCGTTTCCGCCGCCAGCCAGGGATTGAGTTCCTGCTCGAGATTGATGGTCGACTCCAGACTCATCGAAATTCCTCCGCCCAAATTCTAGCATGATGGACGGAAGGGTGACTTCAGTGGAGGACCGGGCAGGCCGCTGAAAAACCAGGGACAGACCGCTCTGCCCCCAAAGCGGGCAGAGTAGTCAGTCCCGGTTTTCAGATTCCGATCCGCTTGCGGAGAGCCTGGAAGGCCGGTTCATCCTTGAGCGTTGAGTAGTGCGGCTCGACGGCAATGAAGATCACATCGGTTTCGCGGCGTTGGGCGCTCTTCTCCAGACATTCAAGAGCCTGGCGTTTGTTGCCGAGCCCCGCATGCAGCATGGCCAAGTGCGCGTAGACGCGCTCGTTTTCGGGCTGCGCCTCCATTTGCTTGAGGAGGGCCAACGCGTCGGCGCGGCGCCCGTCCGCCGAATACGCGTACCCCAGCCGCCCCAACAACTCGGAGCCGAACGCGCCCGACGGGCGTTGGGCCTCGTATTCGGCGATAGCTGCGCGATAGTTGCCGCGCGAGGCGTCGATGGCTCCCAGCAGCAGGCGCGGCGGCTTGAAGTCGGGGGCCAGCGCGAGAATCTCGCGGCAGCGGCGGGTGGCCTCATCCGCGCGCCCGGCGGCATACAGGATGGTGCCGAGGTCATTACTCACGGTGTAAGAGAGCGGGTCCAGTTCGAGCGCCCGCCGTGAATCGGCGATGGCTTCCTGGAAGCGCGCGCGGGCCAGCAGCGAAAGCGCGCGGCCCTGGTGGGCCGCCGCATAGCTGGGATTCAGCTCAAAAGCGCGCTGGAATTCGCGGTCCGATGTGGCCCAATCCCAATCGCGGAAATAGGCCAATTGCGCTTTCACCATGTGCGCGCCGGCCAGTCCATCGTTCAAGGCAAGTGCACGGTCGGCCGACGTTCGCGCCGACCGCGCCGCACTTTCGGCCGAAGACTGGTCATGGAAGGCAACCAGCGCGTAAGCGGCGGCCAATGCGGCGTGCGCTTCGGCGAACTGCGGGTCGATCCGGGTGGCGCGTTCGAAGCACTCGATGCCGGCGCGCAAGTCGCCAAACCTGCGCTGATAACGTTTGTAACGACCGCGCAAATAAATGTCGTTGGCTTCCGGGTTCACCGTATGGCCGCGCCGCCATTCGAGCGGAAGCGACACGCGGGGCTCTACGCGCAGCGCCCTGGCGACGCTGGCCACGATATCGGCTTGAATCGAAGGCAGGGCGCTAACGGGACGTTCGTAGGATTCCGACCAGATGTGAAACCCATCGCCGGCTCCAATCAATTGCGCCGTTACGTGCACCGAGTCGCCGGAACGCCGCAGGCTTCCTTCGAGCAGCGCGCCAACCCTGAGTAATCGCCCCACTTCGCGCGCATCGATCGAGCCGCCGCGAAACCGCGAAGCCGAAGTGCGCGCCACCACATGCAAACGTGGTATCTTCGCTAACTCCGTGGTGAGATCTTCCGAAACGGCTTCCGCCAGGTAGTCGTTGCGCGGTTCTCCACTCAAATTAGCGAACGGAAGCACGGCAATTGAAGCCGTTCCGCTGGAATGGTACAGATGCGTGCCGGCCCAAGCACCGAGTCCGAGCACGAGCAATGCGGCCACCGCCACAAAGGCCTTGGCCAACCGGCGCCGGCCATTGACGGGCGCATAGGCGAACACCGGGGTGTAGCTTCCCTTGGGGATGGAAATCCGTACCTGGGCATGCTGCCCTTCTCCGGCGTAGTGGGCGTCCAGGAGCTTACGGAGGTTGCGGGCTTGCACGCGGACGATCGAATCGTTTCTAGGGTCGAAACTCTCCGGCCGCCCAAACACTTCGACTCCGACCAGATACTCCTTCAGAAGCGCGCCGCGGCCGCAGATGGTTTCCTCAACCAGAAACTGAAGCAACTTGCGCAGCCTGCCGCTATCGGCAAAAGTCGGCGATTGGAGCACACGCTGCAACTCGGCGCGTACCGTCTCCAACTCGACACGCGCATCAGCTTTGAGGATGGGACTTTCTTCCGTGGCGGGATTTCTTGCCATGATGCTGTACTTCCACCGGCTCACGTCAGCATATCACAGGTTAAACCCCGGATTTCAGGTTTTGCTTAAACACTTCTTCGTCAATACGTTAAAGCAAAATTCACGGTTAATTCACTGACGAAACCTTGAAAGATGCAGCCACAGGAGCCATCCTGGGACTTCATTTTCGGGGGCGGGCAGCGTTCAGTCTCCTCAACCATCGGCTGCGTGGTCAGGCCGGAAACGCTTTGCGTAATAATCAGGGCGAAGGCCTTATTGAAGAGCAAAGCTCATCCGCATAGCTGGCCGTGATTGGGGCGCACTGGGTGTACAGCACAGAAGACGGGCTGTGCCGTCGTCAGGAGGTTGAAACGCTGCCCTCGAAATCCACCGGACAAGCTCGCTGTTCCCCTCAGCGGGCGGGGGAGGAAGATTCCGGTCTGTCACTGGGCAGGGACAGGACTGGCGCGACCTCCCCCGACTCATCTCTACGCCTCGGTCGCTTACTTCAGCGCTAAGAACTTCACGCAGACCGGTTTGCTGATCTCCAACTTCTTGCCGGTGGGCTTCAGCTTGCCGGAAGCCGGATCGATGTGGAATATGAAGATGTCGTTGGAATGCTCGTTGGCGGCGAACAGGTAGGCGCCCGTGGGATCGATGTTGAAATTGCGGGGCCACTTGCCGCCCGTGGGGGTCTGTTCCACGGCGGTCAGGGTTCCCTTTGCCGGATCGATCGCGAAGACCGCAATGCTGTCGTGGCCGCGATTGGAGCCGTAGAGGAACTTCCCGGAAGGATGCACCACCACTTCGGCGCAATAGCTAGTGCCGGTGAAGCCGGCGGGCAAGGTCGAGATGGTCTGTAGCGATGTGAGCACACCGCCCGCGGCATCGTAAGAGAATGCCGTCACGGTGTTGCCCATTTCGTTAATGACATAGGCGAACTTGCCTGACGGATGGAAGGCGAAGTGCCGCGGCCCGGAACCGGGCGCTACCTTGGCAAACGGCGGCGCATTCGGCGCGATGGTGCCCTTGACGGCGTCGAACTTATACACCAGCACCTTGTCCAGACCCAGGTCCGCCACAAAGGCGAAGCGGTTATCGGGCGCCAGGTTCGCCGAGTGTGCATGCGGACCCTGCTGGCGCGCGCGGTCAACGCTGGAGCCGCTGTGCTGAATAGTGGAGCTTGGCTCGCCAAGGCGGCCATCGGCCTTGATGGGCACCACGGCAGTTGCGCCGCTACCGTAATTGGCCACCACCAGATTCTTGCCGGCCTTGTCCACCACCAAATGGCACGGCCCTTTGCCGCCGGAGGAAGCGCTATTCAGGAACGTGAGCTTGCCGGTGGGGCGGTCCAAAGCGAAGGCGCTCACCGAACCGCCCCAGGCACCGCCATCGGCGGCTTCGCCGACGCTGTAGAGGAACTTACGATTGGGGTGGATGGCGAGGAACGACGGGTTCTTGGCTTCGCCCACCAGTCCGAGCGATGTCACGTCGCCCGTCTTGGGGTCGAAGCGGTACGCATAGATTCCCTTGCTCTCCGGCCCCGTGTAGGTACCGACATAGACCAGGTACTGGCCAAACAGCGAAGACGTCAGTAGCGCGAGCAGCGCCATACGCATGACATTCATCATGCGTACATTCTAGCCGTTAGCGCACCGGCGGTGCGCAAGTGTCTGCGCCGAAAACGCAGAGCGTGGACTTGTAGCCTTTCTTGGTAGCCCACTCAATGGTCCGCTCGACCTTCTGGCGGAAGTCGGGCTGGTAGTTCTTGTAGTCCGGATAGAAGTACTGTTCGTGGATCATCAACTCCATCAGTTCGGACTGGTGCGGATCGGCGGCCACTTTCTCCAGATGCGGAATGATCTTGTCGAGAGGCAGTGTGTTGATGACAATGTCATGCCGCACGAACAGCACGTCCTGCTTGGTGTCCTTCCAGTAATCGCGCCCCATCAGGTGTTTCACGCGCGGCGCGTCCAGATAGTAGCTGACCACGGGCACGCCCTTTTCGAATTCGAAGTATCCGGCCAGCAGCTTGATGCCTTCGGCGCGCAAGGCGCGCACGCCATCGAGCGTGGCTTCGCCCCAGTGCACCGTGGTTGCGGAGCTGAGCAGTTCATGGCCGGCGAAGCGTTCGATTTCTCGCGTGATCAGGCGATAGTCGGCGCCGATCTGCGCGCCGTTGGCCTTGATGTAGGGCTTGTCGGGCTTGTCGGCGCGGGCATGGAAGGTTAGACGAATCCAATCGCGATTGGCCTGCCACTCGGGCTTGAACTTGTCGGGCATCTGCGACAGGTTGAAACCGTCGGTTTCGTAGTAGATGTTGAAGTGAATCTTGGCGCCGTACTTGGTGTGCATGGATTTCCAGAACGCCAGGTACGGGTTTTCGAAGATCGACTTGTAGCGGTTGGCGTTGCGCGCGATGTCGCGCAGGAACCAGATGTTGTCGTCTAGGGAGAACCGGTAGCGCGGCTTCGAATCACGGTCCCAGTAGATCAGCGCCTGATCGTGCGCGTGCGCGGCGGCGTCCACGGTGACTCTGTTCTCCCACTGGGTAAGCACCACGGGCACTTCGAAACGGCCGTCCTTGGTTACCACGGATTTGCCATTCACTTTGACCGCGTGCACCGGTTTGGTGCATGTGCCTTTGACGACGATCTGCAGCCCGCCGTCGGCGAGCACACCATCGTGGCGGTTGAGGATGGCGCCATCGGGAGGCTCGGTGATGCGCACGGCGTAGCGCGATTGCGCAAGCAGGCTCAGCGCACCGGCCGCGAGCAGAATCAGAAAGCGGTTACCAGTAGTCACATTCCGGACTCTAGCAAACCACCTTTCGCGCGATCAACCGGCGTCTCACCTTAGCAGGCTGCTGAAAAGCGGGACAGAGTGGACTGGAAGCCGTGAAAAAATGGGGACAGTCCACTGCCGTAGGTTGACAGTCCGAGGCTTGGTGGCACAGTCAGGGTACAGTCCCCGATTTTTTCACGGCTTCCAGTCCCTGGCTTTTCATCAGCCTGCCAGGCCCACGCGTTCGAGCAGCGCGGCATCGGACAGCACCTCTTCGATGGGCCCGTCGGCGGCGACGGCGCCTTGGTCAAGCACAATCAGGCGCTTCGCGACGCGGCGCAGGAAATCGAGATGATGACTGGCCACCAATTTCGCCACGGGCAGGCCGGAGAGCAGATCGGCGAGCTGGCGCACGGCGCGTGGATCGAGTTCCGCCGTGGGTTCGTCGAGCAGCAACAACTCGGGCTCACCGCACATGGCCAGGGCGATGGAGGCGCGCTTGCGCTGCCCCAGGCTCAGGCTGGAAGCGGGCAGATCCGCGCAAGGCACCAATCCCACGCGGTCCAGCGCCGCCAGGGCCTTCTGCGCGGCGATTTGCTCGTCAACACCGCGGTTGCGCAGGCCGAGCGCAAGATCATCCACGATGGCGGGCATGAAGAGCTGGTCTTCCGGATTCTGAAACACGGCGCCCAGCTTCGCGTACGCTTCGCGGCCCGGCTTGCGGCCGAACAAGCGCACATCGCCTTTGCCGTGAACCAGCCCGAGAAGGCACCATAGCAGCGTACTTTTTCCGGAACCGTTCGCGCCCGCCAGCCCCACCGATTCCCCTTCGGCCACGCAGAAGTTGATGTCGCGCAAGGCGGGGCGCGCGCCGTAGGCGTAACTCAACCGGTCCACTTCGATGACGAAGTTCATTCGGCGAGCCCTCGCACGAGTTGCGCGGCGTAGAATCGTTCGGCGCGGTCGATGGCGCGGCGAAAGAGTCCAACCAGCGCATAGGCAAGCGACTGTAGCCAGCCCGGGCCGTAGCGGCGCGAAATCACCATAGAGCGCGCCCGCAGCACGCGCACCGGCTCGTCACTCAGAATCTCCGTGAAGTGCCGCAGGAAAAGCAGGAACAGCACTGGCATGTACCACCACTTGCCGGGCGCAAGACGGCGCGACATGAGCCGCCACGGGATGGCGGCGAACAGCGCGGCGCCGATCGCGAACGCCCCGAGCGTCTTCAGCGGCAGCCAGGGATCGAGCGTTCCGGCCAGCCACTCGAGCGCGGCCAGACCGGCGGCGAAGATCACCAAGGGCAACAGGCGCCGGAGCCACTTCATGCGTTTTGACGGCTGGCGGCGACGTAGTACCAGCCGGGTTCTTCCTCGACCACGTCCACGCGCGCACCGAGCGCGGCAAGCCTGCGCGCGAGATCGGCGGCGGTCTCGATGCGATCAGCGGAAACCGGACCGTCCATCGACGCGTGGAAATCGTTCAGTGTGGCGCTGTCCATCATGTGGCCCACGGCAAACACGCCGCCGGGCTTGAGCGCCGCCAACAACCCACGGCAGGCCGCATCCAGTTCCTGTATGTGCGGCAGTACGCCGAAGCACAACACGGCGTCGAAGCTCGCTGGAGCGATCGGCAAACGCGCGGCGTCGGCGCACACGAACCGCGCGCGCGCATCGCCCTTCGCGCGGGCTTCGCGCAGCATGGACAAAGCCAGATCCACTTCCACGACGGCCTGCAATGCGGGGCGCACGTCCTTCAGATGCGCGAGCAGCAAGCCGGTGCCGCTGCCGATATCGAGCACGCGCTTGGCCGCGGGCGGAACCGCGCGCTCGACGAAGCGCCGCACCTTGGCGCCCGCATCGGGCGGGGCCGGCAGGGTGTCCCAACGCGGCGCCAGGGCATCGAAGTATTGGCGGATGTTTTGCGTGCTCATGAGAAAAGGATGCCACGCCGCGAGGCCAACGCGCGAACCGCCAGCGGCACGACGACCAGTTGCAGCAGCACGCCGGGCGCTCCCTGCACGAGCATTGCGACAGAAGCCAGCGCCGGCGGCAGCCCGAAGTACCGCGCCAAAATCCAACTCGCAGCGAGCGCCACGGCACGGCCCGCCACCACCGCCGCGATGAGCGCCAGCCACAGGCGTTCGCGCTTGCCTCGATAGATGCTCGCCGCCACCGCGCCAAGCACCGCGCCTTCCAGCGATACCACCACCGCAATCGGCGGATAGAGCGGCGGCATGCCGGTGGCCAACGTCGAAATCCATGGCGTGATCAATCCGACGCACAGCGCCCAAGGCAGCGGCACCAGGAAACCGTTGAGCAGCAGCGGCAACAACAGCGGCAGAAACTTGCTACCCAGCCCTACCATGTGAAACGCCGGGGGCAGCACTAGCGCGAGCGCGGCCATCACCGCGCTGATTACCATGGGTCGTAGTTTCATCACGTCGTCAGCCATTGAGCCG
>CAZDIZ010000006.1:44111-72040 GCA_964505625.1 uncultured Solibacteraceae bacterium
CTGGAAAAGCCGCCCTACTAGAAACTCACCGTGACGCCGCCGGCGGCGTTCACTCCGGGCATGGTGTAGCCGGGGACCACTTCGTAGCGGCGGTCGAAGAGATTGTCCACCATCGTGAAGACGCTCCAGTTCTTCTTGACCGGCACCATGATGCGGCAGGTGGCTACGGTGTATCCGCTCATCTGCAACGTGTGCGCCGAACTTGCCCAGCGCCGCCCCACCGTAGTGCCGCCCAAATGCACAAACGCTTTGCCGGCGTCGAACTCCATCGAGTAGTTCAGCTTTTGTTCGGGCAGGTACGGCGCCAAGTTAGTGGAACGCAAATAGGCATAGCCGGAGTTGAGCGTCATGCGTTTCGCCGGGCGCCAGCGCAGCGTTCCTTCCACCCCGCGGTTCAACGCGCGTCCGGCATTGCGCAGTTGCAGGTTGGGGTAGCGGCCCATGGTGATGATCATGTCGGAGAGGTCCGCGTAGTAACCGGTCACACCAGCCGCGACGTTCTTGGCGGGACGCATGTTGAAGCTCGCCTGGTAATTCCACATGTACTCGGGCTTGAGCAAGGGATTGGGAGCCGGGAACAGGTACAGTTCGCGAATGGTGGGGTTGCGGAAACCGCGCGCGACCGATGCTGAAACCGTGTAGCCATCCTTGACGGTGTAACTGGCGCCGGCTTCGGGCACGGTAATGCCGCCGGCCACTGAGTTGTTGTCGTAGCGCACGCCGGCATGGAATCGCGCGCGCAACGTGGGAGTCCACTGCAAGCGCGTGAAACCGGCTGCTGATGTCATGGAATGATCGCCGTAATCGAGCTTGCCGGTCACATTGCGCGCCTGCCCGCCGTAGTGCACGACGTCGGTGCCGGCTTCCGCGACCAGTTCGCGCGTAAGCGCCACGTTCTGGCTCAGGCGAAAACCGGTGGTCGAATCCGTGGAGCGGAATCCGTCGGTGATGTAGTGCTTGCCGTTGCTCTGGTAGAAGCGCATGTAACCCCAGGAACGGCTGGTGCTGTTGTCCAGGTTGGCGCTGAAACCGCCGCGGCCGACGCGAGCGTAACTATTCGAAAGCGGCGCGGTGACGGGACCAGGGTCCTCGACGTGGAAATGTCCGTAGCGGCCCTCAACCGAAGCGCGCCAAACCGGCGAGAGAACATAGCCCGCGTTGAGGCTCGAATCTTTGTCGCGGAACGCGGAACTGGGCCGGTCGCCGGCGGTGTGCGAAACGCCCGCCGTCGCCGAATAGTAGAACTTCTCCCAACGCATGGAGTGCGCCAGGCGATGCTGCCCGGTGAGGTACGAACCCAGGCTCGTCGACAAACGCGTGCTTACGCCCGGATGCGGCGAGGTTGGCTTCACTTCGATGGCGCCGCCCATGGCGTTGCTGCCGTACAGCACCGAGGCCGGCCCTTCGGTGACGCTCACCGTGCCGGCGTCGGAAAGGCTGTAGAAGTCCGGCAGCGGATGCCCCATCAGACCTTGCATGTCGGGCCGCCCGTCCACGACGATCAGCACGCCGGTATTCGGAGAGCCGCCCACACCGCGAATGGCCACTCCGCCGGTGCCGTTGGTCGAAATGCCGTAGCCCATCACGCCGCGCCGCGTCACGAAAGCTCCGGGCACCAGTTGATCCACCGCATCGAACACCGTCCGCGCACCGCCGCGCTCGATTTCGACCGCCGTCGATACCACCGGACCCGTTGCCGGTTCGTCGCGCACCACGACGTCGATGGAATTGTGTACTACGGCCGGCCGCAGGCGCACCACCACTTCGCTCGCGGGCGCGGCACTCAGTGAAACGGCAACCGGTTCGAAGCCCTCACGCTCGACGCGTAACGTGCGAGCGCCGCCAGCGTCGACGCTTGCCGCGCCGTCCGGGCCGGTAAGCACCGCCGCGCGATTCGGAAGCGTCACCTGGGCACCCACGACGGCGGCATTCGTCGAATCGACGACGCGCACGCGAAGCGGCCCGGCCAGGACACCCAATGTGAAGAAGAACGATAGCGAGGAAAGAGCGGTAACCCGGTGTCGAAAAGTCATCACTGCGCATAGTAGCACATAACACACAATCGTGCTACATGCCTCGCGGCGCCGGTTTCTGATAAGATCACTCCCCAGGGCCACGCGTACGGAATTGGCCCGTCATTATTGTTCGAACAAGTGGAGGATTCCTGTGGCCGCTGTGAAGTCTGGTCGTCTGATTGTCGCCGCGATTCTCGCCATCCTGGTTTATGGCATGATCGCCGCCATGCTGGGCACTCTGTTGCCCAACCTTTCCGCCCGTTTCGGTCTGACGCCGGAGCAGAACGGAAACATCGCCTTCGCGCAAGCGCTGGGCTTGATCATCGCGTCGGTTTCGGTGGGACCGCTGATCGATAACAAAGGAAAGAAAACGGGGCTGCTGCTGGGATTGTTTCTGATCGCCGCGTCGTTGTTCGCGTTGCCCAATGCGCCGAACTACGAAATGCTGATGGCGTTTATCTTCGTGCTCGGTTTGGGCGGCGGCATCATTGTGACCGCGGCCAACGCGCTGGTCAGCGACATCAACGAAGAACGCCGCTCCTCCACGTTGAACCTTCTGAATCTGTTTTTCGGCCTGGGCGGTTTGTTGACACCTCTGATCGCGGCGCAACTGTTTGCCGGCGATGCGGTGAGCTTGTGCTACCTGGTAGCGGCGTTGACGGTGGTGACGTTGATCGTGCATATCACCACCGGGATGCCGGCGCCGAGCGGTGAACGCGGATTCAAGGCTTCCGAAATGGGCGGCCTATTGGGCAAGCCGTCGTTGTGGCTGCTGTCGCTGTTCCTGTTCCTGTACTGCACCTGCGAAGTGGGCGTATGGAACTGGCTGGCGAAGCACCTGATCGCGCAGGGTATCCCGGAGAGCCAGGCGCTCACCATTCTCTCGCTCGGCTTCGCGCTGGGCCTGCTGATCGGCCGCATGGTGGTGTCCAGGATTCTCATCAAGGTCCCGCCGGCGACTGTGACTTTGTTCGCGTCCATCCTGATGGCGGTGACGACCTACCTGGCGCTGCAGAGCGCCGACGTCAAGATCGCTTACGTGGCGGTGTTCTGCGCCGGTCTGGCCATGGCGCCGGTGTTCCCGACCACGCTGGGCATGACGGGCGATGCGTTCCCGAAGGGCACGGCAACGGCCATGGGCATCGTGATCACCAGCGGATGGATCGGACTCGCGGTGAGTTCGAAGATCATCGGCGGCATCGCGGGCGGCGACGACACCCGCTTGAAGACCGCACTGATGGTATTGCCGGTAGCTTCTCTCATCATGGTCGTGGTCAACCTGATCCTGCGGCCCATGGTGGCCAAAGCGAAGGCATAGCCTGACGCAAGCGAAAACCACACGGCGCGAGGCTTCGTAAAGGAGCCCCGCGCCGTTTACTTTTTTTGAGGCGACGATATGCATGCACTTCCACGCTGGCAGTACGACGAATTCCGCCATATCGGAGTCGATTATGCCGATGCGGACGTGGCGGAAAACTACGATGAAGTTATCACACGGTTTCGCGGCGACATTACCCCGGCGAGCGACGCGCTGCTCGACCGTTTGCAGGTGAACGCGGCGCACACACTGGTCGATCTTGGTTGCGGAACCGGCACCTTCGCGATGCGCGCAGCCAGAAAAGCGGCTCTGGTGCACGCCGTGGATGTGTCGGCCGCCATGCTGAGGGTGGCGCGCCGCAAAGCGGAAGCCACGGGCGTCACGAACATCGCGTTCCACAAAGCCGGATTTCTCACCTACGAACACGACGCGCCGCCAGCCGATTACGCCGTCAGTTGCGCCGCGCTGCATCATCTTCCGGATTTCTGGAAGCTCATCGCGCTGCGCCGCGTCGCGGCCATTTTGAAACCCGGCGGCGTGTTCTACCTGATGGACACAGTGTATTCTTTTGATCCCGCTGATCATGCCCGTTTCTTCGCCGGCAAAGCGGCCGAACTTGCGCGCCAGGTTGGAGAAGCGTTCGCCGAGGACGCGCTCACGGCGTTTCGTGAAGAGTTCTCTACCTGCGGTTGGATCATGGAGGGCTTGCTGGTTCACGCGGGATTCCGCATCGAGTACGCTGACTATCCGGACAACATGCTGGCACAGTACATCTGCCGGAAGGAAAGTTAGTTCGCCCGAAGAAACACAATGCCCACATATTTGTTCGTGGAAATTCGATCGATCGAGAAGCCGGACCTGTACTCGCAGTACGTCGAGAAAGTCGCGCCATTGGTCAGGCGGTTCGGAGGGAAGTATTTGGTGCGTGGAGGAAGCGTGACGGGAAGCGATGTTCCACAGCGCGCGATCCTGATCGCTTTTGACAGCCGGAGCGATTTGGAAGCCTGCTTCCAGTCCGCGGACTACCGGGCCATCGCGCCGTTACGAGAACAGTCCACGCACTCGCGGGCTTTGATTCTGGAAGGCTGCCCGCCCGAATAAAACGCGGGGCGCGACTCCAGCGCCGCGCCCCGTTTCTGTTCCTACTGCCAGCCGGCCATTTTCATGGTGCCGATGATGTAGGTGAAGTAACCTTCGTCGATGTTGCCGCCCTTGGTCAAGGGAGCGGTGAACACGCCCTGCCCCTTGGTCGGATCGGCCACAGCTAACACCGAGAGCGACCCGATGGCGGTGCCGGTCAACAAGTCGTTGGTAACCGCCGGCAACTGTTGCAGCACGGTGGTAGGCACGGTGTACGCATTCGCCGAAGCGTTCACCACGCAGGTGAAGCTTGTCGATTCGTAAACCGGATCCTGCGTCGTTCCGCCCGACTGGGTCATCGCACTACCAGTGATGCTAACCATGCCGGATCCGCCGCCGGTCCAGGCAATGTAGAGCGGCGTGGAGCGCGAGATATTGTCCCCGACGGCATTCTCGTTGGTCCAGGTGAAGTTGCCAGGCACCTCGGTGCTGGCCGTGAATGCACCGACATCGGCGCCACCGGTGCCCGCAATCGTGTAAGTGCCCTGGCTCACCGTGGGAGTTCCAGTGGTTCCTCCAAAGCTGCTTGAGTAAAGGCTGAGGTTGTAACGCTTAGCGTCGGCGCTACGAGGGATGGCCTTGTTGGCGGCGTTCGGTCCGTTGAGCGTCAACTGCGCGCCCGCGTCGAGCGGCGTCGAGACCGCGTCGCTGGCGATCTGCGAAGTCGTCCCGGTACGCCGGATCACAAAGCAGGCCCCAGCTTGATTCATGCTGAGAGTGGAGAGCGCCACTCCATCGACGCCTTCCTTGCTGAATGAACCGCCCACCGATTCCGTCGTCGACGTCATGGAGCCGAGGATCGGAACGGTCATCTTCTGCGTAACCTTCGAAATGGTCAGCGAACCCTTGCTGAGCGTGCCGCCCTGGTCCAACGTGCTCAACTGCGCCGTCGTATACGCTGGATGGCTGCATGCGGTCGAGAGCGCGTCGGCCACGGCGATGGTGCCGAAGTTCGACATCTTCCCGCCGGCGCGCACCGCGATGCTTACAAAACACCCCGGCGTCACGCCCACCGGGACCTGGAAGTTGATCTGGTCGAGACCGGGCGAGCCGTTCGAGCGGCCCGCATAGAGCGGCGTCACTTCCACACCACCGACGATCACGCGAACCTGCCCGGCGGCAGTCTGATCGCCGGATGTGCTGCCATCAAGATCGGAGTTCGGATCCGCGCCGAGCCCCGTACCCCACAGCACCATGGTGTCGCCGAGCTTCGCCGGACGGATGCTCCACTGCCCGAGAGTGCCCGTCGTGAAGCGGTTCAGATCCAATCCGCCGTAAGTGGCCTGCGCCGGCCCGGAACCGTTCTGCGCCTGCGTCGCGAACCCGAAGTTCCGCTCGACAACCTTCACGCGATACGCCGCGCCGGTATCACCGTTGTATGTGACTTTCACGTCGTAGTCGCCCGCGGTTACGGTGGATGGCAGCAGTCCCGCCAATTGCCCGGCCGAGGTATACCACAAACGCGCGTTCACGGCCGCGCCACCGGCGGCGGGCGTGAAGGTGACGCTGGTTCCGCTCAGCGTCGTGGGATAGGGCATGGCTCCTGAGTAGACGGCCAGCGTCGCGGGCCCCATTTCCGTGCCAAAGATCACGAACCAGGAACCGCGTGCGATCCCGGCGGAGTACGCACTGGCGTTCAAAACGCCGCTATCGGTTCGAATGGTCGGATGAGCCGCCGCGACGCCCGTTACCGCCGCGCACAGACACACCAACAGCCACAACTTTTTCATACTGTTCCTCCTGTCAGAAATTTTCAAAAATCCCAGAATATTTGGCGTTATTCTTGCTCACCCAATTTGCTCTTTGGGAGCGATCCCCAGCGCCTTCATTTTGCGGTAGAGATTACTTCGCTCGAGTCCCAGTAATTCAGCGGTGCGGCTTACATTCCCCTTGGTGTCTTCCAGTTTCTTCATTATATACTCCCGTTCGGCCGCCTCACGCACTTCCTGAAGACTGCCAGTAGCCTCCACCATGCGTTCGGCGGGCGCGCGGCGCGCCATGTTGAGCGGGATGTGGCGCGCGTCGATGCGCACCTGCGGACATAGAATGACGATGCGCTCCATCAGGTTGCGCAGTTCGCGGACGTTGCCCGGCCAGATGTACTCTTTCAGCACCAGGAGCGCTTCCGGCGTGAGTTCCTTGGGCTTGCGTCCGTACGCGCTGGTGAATTCCTTCAGGAAGTGCTCGGCCAGCAACGGCACGTCTTCAATGCGATCGCGCAACGGCGGCACGTAAAACGGAATGACGTTCAGGCGGTAGAAGAGATCCTCACGGAAATTGCCGCGCTCGATTTCTTCCTCCAATTGCTTATTGGTGGCTGCGATGACGCGCACATCCACCTGGATGGACTCGGGAGCGCCTACCGGTTCGAAGCGCTGCTCTTCGAGCGCGCGCAACACCTTGGCCTGCGTCTTCAGGCTCATGTCGCCCACTTCATCCAGAAACAGCGTGCCGGAGTCGGCCTTCTGAAACTTGCCGACCTTGTCCTCGCGCGCGCCGGTGAAGCTGCCCTTGCGGTGGCCGAACAGTTCGCTTTCGATGAGCTCCTCGGGAATCGCGGCGCAGTTGACTTCAATGAACGGCGATTCGGCGCGCGGGCTCATGGCGTGAATGGCGTGCGCCACCAGTTCCTTGCCGGTGCCGCTTTCGCCGTAGATCAGCACGCGGCCGTTAGTGCCCGCCATCAGCGAAAGCTGTTGGCGCAGCGCTTTCATCGGCACGCTTTCGCCGATGATGCGCGGGGCGTCGGTGCCCTGCGCCTCGCGCAGAAGTTGATTTTCCACTTCCAGGCGATGCTGTGCGATGGCGTTCTTCACCACCACGGAAACCTTCTGAATGGTCAACGGCTTTTCCAGAAAGTCGAACGCGCCGAGCTTGGTGGCGCGCACGGCGGTTTCGATGCTGCCGTGACCGGAGATCATGACCACCATGGGCCGGTCCGGAAACGGCATTTCCTGGATGCGCGCCAACACGTCCAACCCGTCCATGCCGGGCAGCCAGATGTCCAGCAGCACGACGCGGTAGGATCGCCTGGCCAGTTCCTCCAGACACGCTTCGCCGCTCTCCACGGCCACGGTTTCGTAGCCTTCGTCGCTTAGCACCCCCACCAGCGAACTGCGGATGCCCGGCTCGTCATCCACCACCAGCACCGGATGCGTCTTCATGCGGTGGCCTCCGCCGGTTTCGGCTCGATTTCGTTCGGCGACGGCACGCGCATTTCGACAATGAAGCGAGCGCCGGCGGGCTGGTTGTCTTCAACGCGTATCTGAGCGTGGTGCTCGGCCAGAATGCGGCTGACAATGGCCAAACCCAGGCCGGTGCCGCGGCCTTTCGTGGAAAAGTAGGGCAAGAACAATCTCTCTTTCTCTTCGACGCCGATCCCGCAGCCGGTATCGGCCACCACCAGTTCTACGGTGTCGGGACTGGCGGCTTGGGTGGTCACCCACAGTTGCTTGACCAGGGAATCCTGCATGGCTTCGGCGGCGTTGTCCACCAGATTCACCACCACGCGCTTGAACTGCTCCTTATCCAGATGCAGCGGAGGCAGATCCGGCGCCAGATTCCTATGCAGCGTAATGTCCTCCAGGCGTCCGGAAAACACATTGAGCGCGCTTTCGACCACTTCGTTCAGGTCCGCCGGAGCCAGTTGCGCGGTGGGGAAGCGCGCGAACTGCGAGAACTCGTCCACCAGCGTGCGCAGGCTTTCGACTTCGGTGGCGATGGTGGCGGCGCACTCGCCGAGTACGCGTTGGCGCGCGGCGTCGCCGTCGATGCCGCGCTCGATCTGCCGCGAGATGCGCTCGGCGCACAACGAGATGGGAGTGAGCGGATTCTTAATTTCGTGCGCGATGCGGCGCGCCACTTCGTGCCAGGCCGCCGAGCGTTGCGCGCGCATCAACTCGCTGGTGTCTTCAAGCACGATGACGAACCCGGAGCTGAGCTTTTCCTCGAGCGCGGAAACCGTCACGGCCAGGTGCAGCGTCTGCCGCGGCGTCTTCAGGTCGATCTGGCGGAAAGCGGCGCCGGTGCGCCGCGCGCGCTTCATCATGTACTTGATGTCGACGGTGTCCTCGCGCGAGAAGATATCCTCGAGCCGCGAGGCGGCGATCACTTTTTCCTCACCGAACATGCGCTTGAGCGCAGGATTTACGCGCTTGATGCTGCCGTCGGCGGCGATCGAAATGACGCCGGTGGGAATGCTTTCGAGAATCGCTTCGGTGAAACGGCGGCGGCGGTCGAGTTCGCGCGCGTTGCCTTCCAGTTCCTGCGTCATCTCGTTGAACGCGCGGATGAGCAGCGCCAATTCGTCGATGGCGCGCGCGCGGATGCGGAACCCCAGGTTGCCTTTGCGCACTTCGCCGGCGGCTTCCAGCAGCGAAGCGATCGGGCCGCTGATCTGACGGGCGAAGAACAGCGCCACCCAGGTGGCCACAAACAGGATGAACATGGTGATGAGCAACAGCATCATCAGGTAGAAATCGCGGTACTGTTTCCTGTTGCGAGCCAGTTGTTCGTACTCTTCGATGTAGCCGCGGATTTCGCGTTCCTTGGCCGCCAGATCCAGCGGCGCCGCCACGCGCACCACCACGTGGCCGCTGCCGTCGAACGACGAACGCGCCTCCAACCCCGTCCGCACCATGTCCCCGCAGAGAACCGTGGGCGCCAGCGGCGGATGCTCAACCGCCACCGCCAGCAATCCGTTGTCGCGGCAGAAACCGGCATCGATACCGGCCGAACCGTTCAGATTGATGAGCGCGGCGATCCAGCGGGCCTGCGCTTCGGCACGCTCGCGCACTTCGTTGTCCATGGATACGCCGACTTCGATCAGGCTCAAACGCACTTTCTCGGCCGGACGGCTGAACCACTTGTCCAGATTCCGGTTCAGCACGAAGAAGCCCCACAACATCAGGAAGAACACCGGCAGGAAGCTGAGCGCCAACGCACCAACAAGCAGGCGCATCTTGATGCGCGAGCCTTCGCGGTTCTTCTGCCGTTCGATGTAGAGCTTGACGCCGGTCCGGAACAACATGAAGCCCAGCGTGACCGTGAGCAGGAATACAAGCGTCGAGACAGCCCAGAACAGATAGGCTTCCTGCGGGCTCGACGGGCCGTAATCGCCGAAGGTGAACGAGCTTTGCCAGACCAGCAGCCCGATCAGCACCGCCAGCGCAACAGTGCCCACCGTCAGCAGGAGACGCTTGCGCATGAGTGTGGTAACCTACTCAAATTATACGTAATCGTCCCCGCCGCCCGCGCCTTGGCGGGCGATATTGGGAGACGGTTCGGGTATACACCGTAGCTGTCCGCTATACTAGTGAGAAGGATTTTGTCCTCGCGAGGAGACAGGTAGGCATGTTTGATCTTTTCCGCAGCCGGGCCAAGGCTGTGCGTTACGTACTCGGCGCCGTGCTCATGTTGGTGGCCCTTTCGATGGTGGTCACGCTGATTCCGGGTTTCGGTTCGGGTGGTAACGACCGCAACGACCAGGTAGTCGCAGAAGTGGGCGATGAAGTTCTTAGCGCGCACGACCTGCAGTTGAGGGTACAGAGCGCCATGCGCGGCGGCCAGGTTCCCAATAGCATGTTGGCCGTCATGGTTCCCGAAATCGTCGACAGCGAAATCACTTCTCGCGCCGTGGTCTATCAGGCCAAGCGTATGGGGCTGGCCGTCTCTGAAGCGGACGTCGCTCGCGCCATCCGTTCGTTCGCGCCCATGCTTTACCAGGATGGCAAGTTCGTGGGACGCGAAGCGTACGCAGCCTACCTGGCGCAGATGAACCTCACCATTCCCGACTTCGAGAAGAGCGTCGGTAGCGAAATGATGCTCACGAAGATGAAGAATCTGGTGGCGGAAGGCGTTGTGGTCACTGAGCAGGACGTCGAACGCGCGTTCAAGGTGAAGAATGAGGCGGCCAAGATCGAATACGTCACCGTCGATCCGGCCAAGTTCCGTTCCCAGGTCGTGGCATCCCCGGCTGAGATCCAGCAGTACTACGAGACCAACCGCGCGGCAATGCGCATCAAGGAACAGCGTGCCTTCCAACTGCTGGTGGTGGAAGAGGACAAGATCGCCGCCACCATCGACATTCCCGAAGCCGACCTGCGCCGCGACTACGAAGCCAACAAGGACAACTTCCGCACTCCCGAACGCGTTAAGGTGCGTCACATCCTGTTGAAGACGACAGAGAAGCCGCAGAATGAGATTCCCGCTATCCGCGCCAGGATCGACAACCTTCTGAAGCAGATCAAGGGCGGCGCGGACTTCGCCGAACTGGCCAAGAAGAATTCCGAGGACCCTGGTTCAGCGGCCAAGGGCGGAGATCTGGACTGGGTGGTGCGTGGACAGACGGTGCCGAATTTCGAACAGACCGCCTTCTCGCTCAAGCCGAAGGAGATCAGCGGCGTCATCCAGACGGAGTACGGCTTCCACATCTTGCAGGTGATGGAAAAGCAGGACGCGCGCGTGAAACCGTTCGAGGAAGCCAAAACGGATCTGGCGAAAGAACGCAAGAAGCAGATGGTCTACGACAAGATGCAGACACTGTCTGACCAGATGCGCGCCGAGTTGGTGAAGAACCCCAGAGACGGCGAATCGATCGCGCGGAAACTCGGTGTTGAGTTTGCGAACGTGCCCAAGGCTGGCGCGGGCGATCCGCTGCCGCTGATCGGCGTAGGTAAAGAACTTGAGGACAGCATCTTCTCGCTCGGCAAGGGCGAGGTAACACCTGTCATACAGGCTTCCGGAAACAAACTGGTGGCGGCGTCCGTGATCGATGTCATGCCAGCGCGGCAGGCCGAGCTTCGCGAAGTCGAAGCCGAGGTGCGCGAGGGCGTAATCAACCAGAAGGTGCGCCAATTGGTGGAGCAGAAGACGCGCGAATTGCAAGCAAAAGCCACAGCGGGGGGCGGCGATCTGAAGCAGGCCGCGCAAGCGCTGGGGCTCACCTGGAAGAGCGTGCCCGAATTCACGCGCACAGGCGCCGTGGAGGGCTTGGGCTCCGGCTCGCAGGTCATGGACGCCTTCGTGAAGCCCATCGGATCGGTTTTCGGGCCCATTCCGGTCGGTGACGTGCGCTACGTCTGCAAGGTGGTAGGCCGCACGCCGGCAGATCCAGCAAAACTGGCCGCCGAACGCGAGACGCTGGTTGGACAGATGAAGCGTACCAAAGCCGTGGAGCGGTTCTCACTCTTCGCCGAAGGCCTGCGAGCTGAACTTGTACGACAGGGTAAGATCAAGATCCATCAGAAAGTCATCGACCGGATCGTGTCGTCCTACCGGCCGAGCTAACGCACCCCGAACATGACTGCAATCATCGAGGCGCTGCTGGACTTTCTGCGGATTCTGACGACGCCGGAGCGGCTGATTCAGCTCATCAGCACGGTGTTGAGCGGATGGTACGGCTACGCCATGCTTTGCGGCGTGGTGTTCGCGGAAACGGGCTTGCTGACGGGCTTTTTCCTGCCCGGCGACTCGCTGCTGTTTACCGTGGGCGTGGTGGCCGGCGCCGGGCACCTGAACATCGTCGCGGTGATCGCGGCGTTGATGATTTCGGCGATCGTGGGCGACAGTTGCGGATATTGGCTGGGGCGGCGCACCGGCCCTAAGATTTTCAACCGGCCGAAATCGCGTTTCTTCAATCCGAAGCACGTGGAATCGACGCGTGCGTTCTACGAAAAGCACGGCGGCAAGACCATTATCTACGCCAAGTTCGTTCCCATCGTGCGTACGTTCGCCCCGTTCATCGCCGGCGTGGGGCAGATGCCTTACGCGCGTTTTGTTCCCTTCAGCGTCTGCGGATGCGTCGGTTGGACGTTCTCCATCACCATACTAGGCTACCTGTTGGGGAACGTGCCGCTGGTGCGGGCGCACTTCGAGAAAGTCATCTTCCTCATCATCTTCGTCTCAGTACTACCGGTACTACACGAGGCCTGGAAGGCTCACCGCAACCGCTAAAAAAATCGACAAATAAGCGTATCGATACCGCTCCACCTGCCTTAATATGAAGGCATTCGGCCGTTGCGGTTTTGTGTTGGTCTAACCGATACGGCTCTGGGCGGAGTTCCGACCCTTGCATGAGCAGGAGGGCACATGCACATTCAAACGTCGGATCAGGAAAAGCTCGGTCTCGGTTTCGGCGGGTATTCGTGCAACTGGGGCACACACATCTGCGGGTTTTACGAAACCGACCATGAGCGGGATGAAGTCATCTTCGGTTTTCTGCGTCAAGGCTTGCGGGACGGCGATTACTGCCTCGGCTGCACGGTGGAGCAAGATCCGCGGGAATTTGCGGCCGCCTTGCGGGCTGGTCTGGCGAAACACGGCGAGAATCTGGACATCGTCCGACCAAGGCAACTCTACTATCCGGATGGCACTTTCTCGCCGCGAGCCATGGATCGCGTTCTGAGCGACTACTACGCGAAGAGCCAATCGCACGGTCGACGTCACATACGCGGCGCGGCAGAAATGGCGTGGGCATTAGAGGCCATCCCCGGAGTGGAACTGCTCATGGTGTACGAGTCGCGGTTGAACTACTTCATTCCAGGCAAGCCGTGGGTTTCCATTTGCCTTTACGATCTGCGCCGGTTCTCCGGGGCGACGGTCATGGCAGTGCTGCAAACGCACCCATACATGATTAGCCAGCGGACGCTACTCGAGAATCCTTACTATCAGTCCCCCAACGACTGGCTATTAAAGAACGCTCCAGAATATCTCGACCGGGCCGCATAAGCGTCGTCGCCATGCAAAACCTGGCTCACGAAGTGCTTCTGCTGATGGCGAACCTGTCCGGAGTCAAATCGGACGAAACCGTGATCCGGCTGTTCGTCGAGGCGATGAACCAACTAATCGGCCCGCTGTCGTTGCGCTTCGTCGAATCCCGGAGGCAGGGCACGCATGAATTCGACGTGATTGTCGCGGGACAGCGCATAGGTGAGTTTGTGCTGGAGGGCGACAGATCCACACTCGATCCGGAAGCGTTCGCCACACTGCGCAGCGCGTTCGGCATTGTGCGTCTGACTCTGGAGAATAACCACCGCTCCCGCCTGCTGGCGGACCAGAACCTGCACCTAGATGAAATGGTCCGGCAGCAAACTAAGGAACTGCATGACGCCCTGGAACTGTTCAAGCTGGTTGAGGAGGCTACCGAGGATGGTATCTGGGATATCAACCTGAGGACGAAACGCATGTACCTTAGCCCCCGCATCGCCACCATGATAGGGCGGGACCCGGCGGAACTGCCCCCGGTGACCGAGGGTTTTCCGAATTCGCTGTGGAACGAATCGATGCATCCGGAAGACCGCGAGCGCGTGCTGATGGCGGTGAATAGGATGATCTCGGGCATTGCGGATTCGATGTTTGAAGAGTTCCGGGTCGTCCTACCGTCGGGCGAGGCGCGCTGGGTGCAATCCCGTGGCCGCGTGGTGGCAAAATCCCCCGATGGCCGGCCCGTCCGCCTGTGCGGAGTGCGTACCGACATCACCGAACACAAACGGCTACGGGAAGCCTATCAGAACGTTCTGCGCACTACGCGCGACGGTTTTGTCATGTACGGCCAGGACGGCCGCATCGTGGAGGTGAACGATGCGTTGTGCGCAATGCTCGGCTACAGCCGCGAAGAACTGTGCCGCATGGGTGTGCGGGATCTGGAAGCCGTGGAAGCCGCGAACGAATCCGAGCATAACACCAGCAGGATGTTGGGCTACTCGAGCGATCGTTTCGAGACGAAGTTCCTCCGCAAGGACGGTTCCCCCATCGAATTGGACGTGAGCACTACGGCGCTGGACTCCAACAGGAAGATCTGCGCGCTGGCCCGCGATGTCACCGAACGGAACGCCGCGCTGCGGGCTCTGCGAGAGTCCGAAGAACGTCAGCGCGAGTTGTTCGAGCAAGCCCGTGACATGATCTTCGCGCACGATCTGGAAGGAAGATTCACGTCGGTGAATCAATACACCGCCCTTACACTCGGATACTCCAAAGAGGAGCTGCTGGGGAAACACGTTTCGACGCTGGTCGCCCCCGAGTCAACCGACGAAGCATCGCGGATGATGCTCAGGCGGATCGCGGGAGAAGAGACGCCGCCCTACGAGATCACTCTGCTGGCCAAAGACGGCCATCGCGTACGGGTGGAGGCAAACGCGCGCTTGGTGGTCCGCGACGGCCGTCCGTTCGCCATCGAAGGCATTGCGCGTGATCTCACCCGCCGCAAGCAACTAGAGGAGCAATTGCTCCAGGCACGCAAAATGGAAAGCGTGGGACGCCTAGCCGGCGGGATCGCGCACGACTTCAACAACCTGTTAACGGTGATTAGCGGATACGCGGAACTGGCGCTGAAGAAGGCCCAAACGGGTGGTCCAATCGCCTCCGACATTTCCGGCGTGGTCGAGGCCGCGCGTAAGGCCACCACCCTGACGCGGCAACTGACGGCCTTCAGCCGCAAACAGCCGCTGCAGCCAAGAGAGCTGGACCTTAATCAGATCATCGGCGATCTGGAGCGCCTCTTGCGGCGGCTGATCGGTGAGGACATTTTGCTGGAAGTGAGTCTCGATCCGGCGATCGGCCCCGTCCATGCCGACGCGGGACAGTTGGAGCAGGTTCTGATGAACCTGGCGGCGAACGCGCGGGATGCGATGAGCGGCGGCGGGCGTCTGCGCATCGAAACCCACGAAGTTACGCACGATCCAGCAGCAGGGTCGCGTTTCCCGGATCTGCCGGCGGGGCGCTTCATTTCGATGCGCGTGTCCGACACCGGGCACGGCATGGACGCCGAAACGGCTTCCCACGCATTCGAACCGTTTTACACAACCAAGGACTTGGGAAAGGGCTCCGGACTTGGGTTGGCCACCGTGTACGGAATCGTGAGGCAGTGCGGGGGCGGCATTCGCGTCGAGAGCGCGCCGGAACAGGGCGCCACGTTCGAAGTCCTGCTGCCCTGTTCGAAGGGCTTAGTCAGGCGCGCGCACTCTCCGCACGTGGACCCTTCGGCCCACGGAACCGAGACAATTCTGCTGGTGGAGGATCAGAGTGAAGTCCGGGCACTGTCGGCCGAGGCTCTGCGGGAGTGCGGCTACCACATCTTCGAAGCCTCCAACGGCGAGGAGGCTTTACGGGTTTTCGCCACGATCCCCGACCGGGTGGACCTGTTGTTGACCGACATCGTTATGCCGGGGATGGACGGCCGGGAGTTGGCCAGCCGCCTGCACGTGGATCATCAGACTCTGAAGGTCCTGTGCATATCCGGCTACGCCGACCTGAACAAGAAGCACGCGGTGCAGCGCTTCCCCATGTTATGGAAGCCGTTCACTCCGGTGGCACTGGCGCGCAAGGTACGCGAAGTTCTCGACGCGTCGAGGGAACCCAAGCCGCGGCGCTCCTGAGCGCAAGCGCGCCGGACAGCGCGCTTGAGCCGCGTCCTTCGATGTAGACTCATGAGGAGCTCGAATCCACACGCCAATGACACGACGCGATTACTTCACCCTGGCCTCAGCGGCCTTGGTGGACCTGAAGCGGTTTCAAATTCGGGCGGACGGTAGAACGGATGACACCGCCGCCATTCAATGCGCGCTGAATGAAACAGCCAAGACCGGAGGCGTGGTGGTGTTACCGCCGGCCAAGTATTTGGTTGCCGGAACCCTGACCATTCCGCCCGGCGTGGCGCTGGAAGGCGTGCTCGATTCACCGCAATGGGCCGAGCCGTTAACCGGCACCGTCATCCTGGCCACAGGCGGACGCGGAAAAGAAGACGGCCCGGCGCTGTTTGAAATGAGTGACTCCTCACGCGTTGCCTCGCTCACGGTTTACTACCCGGAGCAGAAGCCCGCCGACATTCAGCCCTATGCGTGGACCTTCCATTTGAAGGGTTGCGACAACACGGTCGAAAACGTCACGCTCATCAACAGCTATAACGGCATCCGCATCGGACCGGAGGGCAACGTGCGGCACCGCATTCGCAGCGTGGTGGGTTGCGTTCTGCGGCGCGGCATCGTCGTCGACGGCACCACTGACATCGGCCGCATCGAAAACGTCCAGTGGCATTGCCATTGGTGGAGCGCCAAGCAGGTGGGCGGCGAATGGAAGCCGGTCCACGAGTTCATGTGGAAGAACCTGGAAGCGTTCGTCTTCGGCCGCACCGATTGGGAGTACGTTACCAACACGTTCGTCTTTCCCGTCAACATCGGCTACAAATTCGTGAAGACCGCGCACGGCATGTGCAACGGGCAGTTCTCGGGCATCGGCGCCGACGAAGCGCAGCGCTGCGTTTCGGTCGAAGCCATACAGCGCATGGGCCTGCTCATCACCAACGGCCAGTTCGTTTCGATGCACGGCGAGGAGCGCATCGAAGTGGTGATCGAAAAAACCTGCAAGGGCTCGGTGCGCCTGGTTAACTGCGCGTTCTGGGGCCCGGCGCGCAAGTGCGTCGAATCGCATACATCCGGGTTCCTGTCGCTCTCCGATTGTTTCTTCGATATTTCAGGACGCTCATCAACCAGGGACCTACCCGCAGTGACGATGGTGGAAGCCGACGGCGGACGTCTACAGGTGCGCGGATGTACGTTCCTGCGCTCGGAGCCATCCGTCGTGCTTCGCCCCGGCGTCGTGCATGCCATCATCACGGAAAACAACGGCGAGCACGGCGTGGGCATCATCAACGGAATCGGCGACCGCGCCATCATCGCCAATAATGAACCGCGCCCGTAGAGACTGCCCCCCTGCCGGTGTTAGGCTCTTTATGTGCGCACCAAATTGCTTTCGCTTCTTGTCCTGACCGCCGCCCTGTCGCTGGGCGGCGATAATCGTCCCGCCTGGCATCCGGTGGTGGATTCCGGCGCGCGGCTCTCCGAACTATTCGCCAGACCTCCGGCTGAATACAGCACCTCGCCTTTCTTCGTCTGGAACGGCGACGTCACCGAAGCCGACATCGATTACTTCATGGAGTCCTACCATGCGCAGGGCATCCAGAGCGTCTTCATTCATCCGCGTCCGGGGTTGATCACCGACTACCTTTCCGATCGCTGGTTCCAGCTTGTGCGATACACAGTCGACAAGGGCGCCAAGCTCGGCATGGAAGTGTGGCTCTACGACGAGAACTCCTACCCCAGCGGCTTCGCCGGCGGTCACGTGCCCGCGCAGATGCCTGAATCCTACAACGAAGGCCAGGGTCTGCTGCTGCGCCGGCTGGACAAGCTCGAACCGGGTGACGCCCGCAAGTACAAGATAATCCTTCGCAAAGACGCCGACGGCGTCCGCAACGTCACTTTCAAGGCGAAAGAAGAAATCGGCAAGAGCGGAACTTATTACGCGTTCGAATTGCTCAGCTATGCGAAGAAAGCTTGGCACGGCGGCTATTCCTACGTGGATCTGCTCCGGCCTGGCGTCACACGCAAGTTCATCAGCGTGACCATGAGCGGTTACCAGAAGGCGCTCGGCAAGGATCTGGGCCATCGCGTGCCCGGCATCTTCACCGACGAGCCCAACATCGTGCCGCCGCGCGGCAAAGACACGCTGCGCTGGACGCCCGACCTTTTCGAGCAGTTCACCTCGCGCTGGGGCTACGATCTGCGTCCGCACCTGATGTCGCTCTATGAGGAAACCGGCGACTGGAAGAAGGTACGCCACAACTATTACGCACTTCTGCTCGAACTCTTCATCGAGCGCTGGAGCAAGCCTTGGTACGACTACTCCATCACCAACGGCATCTACTGGACCGGCCACTATTGGGAGCACGGCTGGCCCAGTCCCAACGACGGGCCCGACAACATGGCCATGTACGCCTGGCATCAGGTGCCCTCCATCGACATGCTCTTCAACCAGTTCAACGAGGGCGTGAACGCGCAGTTCGGAAACGTGCGCGCCGTGAAGGAACTCTCTAGCGTCGCCAATCAAATGGGACGCCGCCGCACGCTGAGCGAAACTTACGGCGGCGCGGGTTGGGAACTGCGCTTCGAGGACATGAAGCGTTTGGGCGAATGGCAATACGTGCTGGGCGTGAACTTGATGAACCAGCACCTTTCGTTCGGAACCATGGTGGGCGCGCGCAAGCACGACTATCCGCAGTCGTTCAGCTATCACACGCCGTGGTGGCCGCTCTATCACACGCAGGCCAACTACTTCGCGCGTTTGTCGCTAGCCCTGGCAAGCGGCCAGCAGAAGAATCGCATTCTGGTGATCGAACCGACTACTTCGGCCTGGCTCTATCCGTCCTACTCCGAACGCAGCGCCAAGATGATGGCCGTCGGCAACGCGTTTCAGGATTTCGTCAACCGTCTGGAAGGCGCGCAAATCGAATACGACCTGGGTTCGGAAAACATCATGAAGGATAACGCGTCGGCGACGGGCGGCAAGCTCAGCGTCGGCCAGCGCACCTATGATCTGGTAGTTCTGCCGCCGGGCACCGAGAATCTAGACCTCGCCACGGTGAAGCTGATCGAAACCTATCTCGGCGGCGGCGGCAAAGTGCTGAGCTTCGTCGACGCGCCGTCGCGGCTGGATGGCGCCGCGAGCGACCGCATCGCCAAGCTCGCAGCGACCAACGCCGGACAGTGGATTCGCGCAAATGCGATCGACGAAACGGCGGTGCGCCCGCTACTGGCCTCGCGTGATTTCGCCATCGACTGGAACCCGGCCTCCGGCGGCAAGCTCTTCCATCAGCGCCGCGAGCTCGAAGACGGTGAGTTGATCTATCTGGTCAATTCGAGTCTGGAACAGAAAGCGGTAGGAACGTTGAAAGCCAAGGGCGCGTCGCTGAAGAAGCTGGATCTGGCCACTGGCGAGATCGCTCCGTACGCCGCCAAGGCCGCGGGCAAGGAACTGGAAGTATCTTTCGACCTCGCGCCCGCCGGCAGTCTGCTGCTGTTCACCTCGCCCACCGGCACCGTCACCGCGCCGAAACCAGTGCCGCCCGCCACGACGCCCGTGCGCCCGGCGGGTCCGGTGACCGTGAAGCGGCTCGGGCCCAACATGCTCGCCATCGACTATCTCGATCTGAAGCTCGCCGGTGCCACCACCAAGGACATGTACTACTACGCGGCCGCCAAGAAGGTCTTCACGCATTACGGTTTCGAAGCCAATCCTTGGGACGCCGCCGTGCAGTACAAGACCGACATCCTCGACCGCAACAACTTCCCGGCTGATTCGGGTTTCGAAGCTACTTATCACTTCCAGATCACGGGCGCCGTGAACCGAGCCAGCCTGCGCGCGGTCGTCGAACGGCCCAAGCTGTGGAAGGTGACAGTGAACGGAAAGCCCGTCACGGCGAAGCCCGGCGACTGGTGGTTGGATCGTGACTTCGGCGTTTACGACATCGGCGCGTTCGTGGTTGATGGCGCAAACACTATCACCATCACGGCCTCGCCCATGTCCGTGCACAACGAAATCGAGCCGGTCTATCTCACCGGCGATTTCGGCGTTGAGGCGCAGCCGGCGGGGTGGCATCTGGTTCCGCCCGCGGCGCTCAAGACCGGCTCATGGAAGGACCAGCGCCTGCCGTTCTATTCGCACATGGTTTCCTACGGCGCGAGCTACAGCTTTGCCAAAGTGCCCGCGCGCGTTCTGGTGCGGCTCGGCAAGTGGCATGGCACGGTGGCTGAAGTGCGTGTCAACGGCAAGAGCGCCGGCACCATTGCGTGGCAGCCTTACGAACTCGATATCGCCAAGTTCGTCCGTCCGGGCGCGAATCGCATCGAGGTGGTGGTCTACGGTTCGCTCAAGAATCTGCTGGGGCCGCATCACGGCAAGATCAATCGCGGGCTCACCGGTCCGGGCGCTTTCCGCAACGCTCCGGAAACCACGCCGGCGGGTGCCGGCTACGATCTGGAAGCTTACGGCCTGATGGAAGATTTCCAGGTCATCCGATAGCATAGACAACATGCTTCGGTTCGCTGTTCTGGCGGCATGCGCGCTCGCCTTACAGGCGGAGCCTGTCTTCGACGCGCACTCCGCCTCGCGCTTCGTCAAGCTCGCGCTCGATTGCGTCGGGCGCGAGTATCCCAACAAGATCGCGCACGTCATGAATTCAGATGCGGACGTGCACCCGCCGCGCGAACTGACGCCCGCATTTTGCGGCTGCTTCGACTGGCATTCCTCCGTGCACGGCCACTGGCTGCTGGCGCGTGCCATCCGCACCTGGCCCGATGCGGAGTTCGCCGCGCCCGCACGTGCCGCATTGAATCGCAGCCTTACGCGCGAGAACCTGGAGCGCGAAGCCGCGTATATGAACTCCAAGGGCCGCGAGAGTTTCGAGCGTCCCTACGGTCTGGCCTGGCTGCTGAAGCTCGCCGCCGAACTGCGCACGTGGCACGATCCGGACGCCGTGCGTTGGAGCGAAGCGCTGCGACCGTTGGAACGCGCTGCCGTCCAACGTCTGCGCGTGTGGCTGCCCAAGCTCTCGCATCCGGTGCGCATCGGCGAGCACGCGCAAACCGCCTTCGCGCTGGGCTTCGCGCTCGACTACGCGCGCCAGACCGGCGACAAGGAATTCGCCGCTCTCATCGAAGAACGCATTCGCACCTACTATCTGGCCGATCGCGCCTGCCCGGTCAACTACGAACCATCGGGCGAAGATTTTCTTTCGCCGTGTCTGGGTGAAGCCGACGCCGTGCGCCGCGTTCTTCCGCGCACCGAATTCGCGCGTTGGTTCAACGCGTTCCTGCCGCGCATTCCGCTCACGCCCGCAATTCCCACCGATCGCAGCGACGGCAAGCTGGCGCACCTGGACGGACTAAATCTCAGCCGCGCCTGGATGCTCGAAGCAATCGCAGAAGCACTCGGCAAAACGAACCCGCGCCACGCCGGCATCGCGCGTCTGGCCGCGGCGCATCGCGAAGCAGGCCTGAGGGCCGTGACCGGTGAACACTACGAAGGCGGACACTGGCTCGGCAGCTTCGCCATCTATCTGGTGACCGAAAAACCAGGGACTGACCTCTCTGCCCCGAATCGGCAACGCTCGAAACAAGGAGCGCCTCGCGCGGGGCAGAGCGGTCTGTCCCAGGTTTTTCGGACGAACGGACCGAGGTGACATCATGAACCGGCGTGATCTGTTACGTCTTGCTCCGGCGCCGCTGGTGGCGCGCGCCGCCGCGAGCGGGCCCAACGTTCTGTTTCTGATGACCGACCAGCAGCGCTTCGACACCATCGCCGCGCTGGGTAACTCAAATATCCACACGCCGAATTTGGATCGTCTGGCCGCGCGCGGTGTGACCTTCACCAACGCTTACTCGCCGTGCCCGGTCTGCGTTCCGGCGCGTTACACCATTCGCACCGGCTGCCTGCCGCCCACTACGGCGATCTACTCGAACGCGCTTCCGCGCCCCGCCGCCGGTCAAGCCGCCACCATCACCGGACGCTGCGGCCCCTATCTGGCCGAAACCATGCGCACGCTCGGATACCGCACCTTCGGCATCGGCAAGTTCCACACGCACCCTTGGGATGAAGCCCTCGGCTACGACGTGCATCTGCACAGCGAAGAACTCTACGGTTCGCCCGATCAGCGCCGCCGCGATTCCTACGCCGCCTGGATTCGCACCAAGCATCCGGCCTACGACTTTATCGAAGGCCTGATGGGCGAACGCACTGAGATGTACTACATGCCCCAGATGAGCGCGACGCCCGCCGAAGCCGGCGTCGAGCGCTGGGCCGCCGAACGCGCCATCGAGCAGATCCGCGCCGCCGCCGACAAACCGTACTTCGGATTCGTTTCTTTCATCGGCCCGCATCCGCCCTTCGCGCCGCCCATTCCTTTCAACCGCATGTACGATCCCGACCGCATGCCGAATCCACTGCGCGGCACGCTCGCAACCGATCACATGGACGAGCAGATCCCCTGGATGAATCACGCCATCTGGGCCGAAGACATCAACGACTCGCACGCGCGCGTGCTCAAGGCCCGCTACTACGGCGAGATCAGTTACATCGACGATTGCATCGGCCGCATCCTGGACGCGGTGGAGCAGCGTGGCGATGCCTCGAACACGCTTATCTGTTTCTTCACCGATCACGGCGATCACCTGGGCGACCATCACGCCTGGCAGAAAGAAAGTTACTTCGAAGCCTCCTGTCACATTCCGTTCCTCGTGAGTTGGCCCGCGCGTCTGCCGGCCGCGACGCGACGCGTGGAACTCGCCTCGCTCACCGACTTGTTCGGCATCGCAACCACCGCCGCCGGTTCGCCGCAGCTTCGCGAAGGCGCGGATTTGCTTGGTCTCGTTGAAGGACGCGCCAAACCGCGACGCGAGCTATACGGCTACTACGGCACGCCCGGCACGCCGCTGTTCAAGATCATGGTGCGGCGCGATGAGTGGAAGTATATCTACATGGCCAACGGTGGGCGCGAGCAGTTGTTCAACCTGCGCCGCGATCCAAACGAACTCGACAACCTGGCCAAGGCATCGAGCGCCGTCACAGGCGAGTTGCGCGCGCTCGCCGTCGCCGAATGCCGCCGGCAGGTGGGCCTCAACGCAGCACTCGATGTGAACGGCCTCCGCGCGTCTCCCTTCGCCGCGCGCCCGCTCCAGCGCATCTATCAATTCGACCGCTCACGCGGCGTCCGTGGTTTTCCCAAACACCCGAAAGAAGTCGTGAAAGGACAATCCTGATGTATCGTTTCCTCTGCTTCGTACTGCTGGCCGCGAGTTGCTTCGCCGCCGATAAAGTCGACTTCGGCTACGCCTTCGCGCCGCCGCACCGCATCACCATCGGGCAGCCGTCGGCGAGCGAAAAAACGCTGCTCGATGCCGAGGCCGGCCAACTCACCGCGCACTGGACTTACGACGACCTTCGCCAGTTGCCGCTCGGCATTTTCAAATCGCCGCGCCTGCAATGGCACGTGCGCATGCGCCCGCTCGTCGATGGACAACCTTTCACAGCGAGCAAGTGGACGCGCGGAGAGCGCTACCTGCCCATGCTCGACAATCTCTATGAGCAGCAGGGCGCGAGCGTGCGTCTGGAAGCCATCGGCGGCGCCAGAGCGGCCATCATCCGCGTCACCGTGCGTAACACAGACACGCGCCCGCACAAAGTGGCTGTGGAGTGCGAAGTGCGCAGCGGTTGGGTGGCGCACAATCCGTCCTGGATCGAGCCGGGCGTCGATCCCGATTCGCTGCTCGCCTGCCAGAGCGACCGCGCTGATCGCGTGCTGATGTTCAGCACCGGGGCCGCCGAGTATCCCACTGAGCGCATGAAGACCGTGCCCACATGGACGCTCGCCGCCGGCGAAACGCGCACCGGTTGGATCGTGCGTCCGTACGAAGCTTATCAGGAGGAACTCGCCGCGCTGCGCCGCCTGGATTGGCCGCGTGAATTCGCCGCGGCCATCGGAGTGTGGAAGGATCTGTTCGCGCGCGCCGTGCGCATCGACATCGCCGACGCCGGTGTGCGCGACGCTTACTACGCCGGGTTGGGCGACCTGTTCATCATGCGCGAGCCACTCGCCAAGGGTTACATGGCGGGCATTCCCGGCACCGAAGTCTATCGTTCGTCGGGCGCGTTCGAAGGGGCGCTCGCCGACACCGCCCTCGATCAGGCAGGCTTCCATGCCGAGGCGGCCGACGGACTGCGCGTGTACCTCGACATGCAGGAACCCGACGGCAACTGGGACGACCCGAAAGGCTGGGGGCATCACATTTGGGGCGTCTCGGGGATCAAGGCATGGACCGGCATGGAGCACTACCGGCTGACGGGCGAACGCGCGTATCTGGAAGCGCTCTATCCACGCATGCGCGCCAGTTCGCGCTGGCGGGAGTTGATGCGCCGCAAAACGCGCGTGCTAGTGAATGGCGCGCGCCAACCCGAGTACGGACTGATGCCGCGCGGCATGGGCGACGGCGGCTTGATGCACGGCGACGATTACTTCGGCGTATTCTACACGCACAACATTCTGGCGATCTTCGCCGACAAGCTGGCTCTTGAAGCAGCGGAGATTCTGGGCAAGAAAGAAGACATCGCCGAGTTGCGCAAGATCTACGACACCTCGCTCGCCGATCTGCTGGCGTCGCTCGAAGCCGGAGCGATCGAGGAGGACGGCTTCCGCTGGATTCCCGGTTCGCCGCGCGACACCGCGGGCAGCCGTTGGGGCGGCCTCTACGCGCTGTTCCCCGCCGCGCTCCTCGCGCCGGATCATCCGCTGATCACCGGGACGATTCGCAAACTGGAGCAGAAAGTCAGTCCCGGAGGCCAACCCATCAACACCGGCTGGATGAGAGACGGAGCCTGGGTCGCTATCACGCTCGACAATCTGGCCGAAGCGCTGCTGGTGCGCGGAGAAGCCGACCGCGCGGCGGACTATCTTTATTCAACGCTGAACCACGGGACACCGCTCTACAGTTGGTGCGAAGAACGAGGCCAGGAAGCCGGAGCAAAGAAGATCAGCGGAGACCGGCAGCACCTCTGGACGCCGCTCGCAGTAGTGCGCTACGTAAGAGACGCGATGGTGTTCGAAAGAGACGGCACGCTACACCTAGCCTCTGGAACCGCGCGAAGCTGGCTCGAACAAGGCAAGTCGGTGGGAGTAACTCAAGCTCCCACGCACTTCGGAGAAGTAACTTATCGAATCACTTCAGATGCCGGTAAAGGAATTCTGCGAGCCGAAGTGACACCGCCAACAAGAAAAGCGCCAGGAGCGATCCTGCTGCACCTGCGCCATCCGAACAAAGCAACCATCAAGAGCGTAAAGGTGAACGGAAAGCCCTGGAACGGCTTCGACCCGAAACAAGAGACGGTGAAGCTGCCGGCATCGTCCGGGAGTGTTCACGTCGAAGTAAGCTACTTGACCACCCCTTAAGGAGGTGCTCAATCATGGAAGCGTTGCGATGGAAGACGAGAATCGCAGTGCTATGGATCATTTCGGCGGTGGCCATGTCAGCGCATATGATTCTGTTGCTGATCGACCCAGCCGCTCTGAAGTTAGGGGCGCAGTGGGCAACAACAGCGAGCCAAGCGGAGTGGGTGCTTGTGGCGCTGTACTGGTTCGTTCCACTCTGGCTAGCGTTCGTGACGGTGGCGGCGAAGGACCCGGCTAGTCATTGGGTGAACGTAGTTGCAGCCATCGTCGTCACGCTATTCAACGTCTGGCATTTCGTCATATGTGGCGTGCCTTTGTTAAAGGGCGGTCCCTTTGCGGAGCCGAAAGCTCCCCACGTATTAATGGTGGGTTCGGCGGCCCTGGCCACCGCCCTGATCATCTGGTACGCCTGGAAGTGGCCCAAGCAGGAAGCCTGAAAACAGACGGAGGCGCATTGTCTGATACGCTACGAGTTACCAGACTGGCAACTCGCTTGATCGCCTTGACGGGACGGCCTCTCCGGCCGCCGAGCGGGATTTCAGCCGGCACGAACAAGATAAGTTAGTGGGAGTAACTTAAGCCTCCACGCACACGGAATCCTACGAGTTGGTGTTACACCACCAAACGGAAAGCTGTCGAACAACTTCGACCCGAAACAGGAGGCAGTGAAGCTACCGTCGGCGATCGAAAGTACTCGTGTCGAAGCAACTCACCAGCGCGCTCGGATTGTTGACACCGAACGCCACTATCAAATCGCTATACTTGCTTTGCGATGTGTTCAAGGTGCTTTCGGGTGTACCTCCTCCGGATGCGATTCCGGCGGCCTCGGCGAATGCGGACTCCGGCGGACCTGACAAGGATGGCTGATCGCCTCACGCCATACCTCAATCGAGGTGTGCTGACGGTCGCACAGGCGGATCGTCCGTTTGAGGACTACCGCGCGGAGCCGGCACTTGGCGACTTCTACCTCGCCGTTTTCCGCTGCACAAACTGCGAAGAGGAATTCCAACTCACCTCGGATGCCTACCACGGTTACTACGGAATGCGGTAACGGTCGTTGCGAGAGAGGAGAAAGCAATGTGTAGTATTACAGGCGACGATCGCTTATTCATCGCCCCAGTGTTTCGCCGCAAGCTTGCTAGCCCTACCTGGGAGTGCGCCCCACATGCACAGGGTGATCTTCCAGGAACCGTGGACCTGCGCCAAGTGGCGGGTGGATTTCGGCCGGGACGACACGCGAGTCCGCTCGGCGCGTCTCACCGCGCACCGTCCACGTCGGCTTCCCAACGCTTCAAATCGCCGACGAGTTTCGCGGTCAGTTCCGGCTGCGTGGATGCCAGGTCCCTGCTCTCGCCGATATCGTCTTTCAGATTGTAGAGCTGCACCGGCGTGCGGCCCATAGCCACCAGTTTCCACTCTCCCTGGCGGACCGCTCTCTTTTCTCCCATGCGCCAGAACACGGCCCGCGGCGCAAGCTCGCTTCGGTCGAGCAGCACGTGGCGCAGACTCGCACCGTCCGGCTTTGGCGCACTTGCGGGCGCCGCTGCGCCGGCCAACTCGGTGAACGTCGGGAACAGATCGAACGACATCGCCGTGGCATCGCACACGCCGGGCTTGATGCGCCCCGGCCATCGCGCGATAGCCGGCACGCGGTGGCCGCCTTCGAACACATCGCCTTTCTGGCCGCGCAGCGGACCGTTGCTCGAGATGTTGTGGTATCCGCCTTGGTAACTCAGGTAGCCGCCGTTATCGGAGGTGAAAAACACCAGCGTGTTTTTGGCGAGGCCGTTCCGTTCAAGCGCCGCGACAATGCGCCCGACGCTGCGATCCACCGCCTCCACCATCTTGCGCACCTGGATGCCGACATCGGCCCCTTTCAGACGGCCTAGCTTCGACAAATCGTGATAGGACTTGCCTTCCACGCGGTAGCCTTCGTCGTCCGGCCCTTGCCACGGAAAGTGAATCACCTGGTGCGGCATGTAGAGGAAGAACGGCCGCCGCTTGTTGCGCTCGATGAACGCGACGCTGTGGTCGGTGACCAGATCGGCCGAATAGCCCTTCTCCATTTCGATCTGGTTATTGTGCCACCAGTCCCGATTGCCTTCGCGGTCGATGTGCGAGTGGTGGTCGCCATCGCCGCTCGACGAGCCGCGGAAATCGTCAAAACCGAAGCTCGGCGGCAGAAACGGAGGGTGGTATCCGAGATGCCACTTTCCGTACATCGCCGTCGAGTAGCCCGCCTGCTTCATCGCGCTCGCCAAGGTACGTGTACCGAGCGGAAGCCCGTGATCACGGCCCGTCTCGCCGCTCAGCGCGTTTTCGAATTCGCGCCCCAAACGATTCTGGTAGCGGCCGGTCATGATGGCGGCGCGCGTCGGCGTGCACATCGGACCGTTCGAATGAAAATCGGTGAAGCGGACTCCTTCGAGAGCCAGCCGGTCCAGATTCGGCGTCCTGTTGATCTTGTGGCCATAAACCCCCAAATCGCCGTAGCCGAGATCGTCGGCCAGAATCAGCACGATGTTGGGACGCTCGCTTGCGCCGGACGCCGCGCACGGCAGCATGGCCGATGCACCCATCGCGCCCAAGAAGCGGCGGCGGTTCATGGTCATTTTCGAGGCTCCGGCTTCTCGCGGTCGCGAATGGGGAAGTCGGGCGAGGGCACCATCGCCGCGTCCATCAATTGCGT
>CAZDIZ010000006.1:72140-77434 GCA_964505625.1 uncultured Solibacteraceae bacterium
GGTCGCGAATGGGGAAGTCGGGCGAGGGCACCATCGCCGCGTCCATCAATTGCGTTAACTCCCGCGCAATGTCAGGTTGAGTCGCAGCCAGATTGCGCGTTTCGCCGGGGTCCTTGGCAAGGTCGTATAGTTCGGTCGCCGCGTGCGAACCGTTGCGCACGGCTTTCCATTCGCCGCGCCGCACGGCCTGCGAAAAAGCGCTCCTGGTGTGCCCGTAGTCCCAATACAGATATTCGTGCGCGCGGCGCGCCTTGCCCGCAAGCGACGACACCATCGAGATACCGTCGGTGTCCTTCGGCGCGGGCACGCCCGCGAGTTCCGCAGCGGTAGGAAGAAAATCCCAAAACGCGCAGACTGTGTCGTTCACCGCGCCGGCGGCGATCGATTCCTTCCATTGCGCGATCAGCGGCACGCGGATGCCGCCTTCGTACAGATCGCGCTTCACGCCGCGAAACGGGCCGCCGCTTTGGAAGAACGCGGGCTTGTGCAGCGCCTCGGCCGAAGGTCCGTTATCGCTTGTGAACAGCACCAGCGTCTGCTCTTCCAGCGCGAGCCGTCCGAGCAGATCCAGAATTCCGCCGACCTGACGGTCCAGCAGCGTCACCATGGCCGCGTAGTTCTTCTCCACTTGCGGCCAACTCTCGCCCGTGTAAGGCGCATCGCTTGGAACGTCCTGCGAACGCGGGCTGTTTTTCGGATAGTCCGACCAGTGCGGCAGCGTGGGCGCGAAGTACAGAAAGAACGGACGCTGGCGGTTCGCCTCGATGAAGGACATCGCTCGCCGCGCAAACAGATCCGCCGAATACATACCACGGCCGTTGGCACGATTGCCTTCGAGCAGCACTTCTTCATCGTTGTCCCACAACGTTTCGGGATAGTAGTTGTGCGCCAGATCCTGATTCAGATAACCGAAAAACTCATCGAAGCCCTGCATGCGCGGCAATCCCCACGAACCCGGATTACCAAGGCTCCACTTGCCCACCGCGCCGGTCCGGTATCCGGCCCGCTTCAGAACCTCGGCCACGGTGACGTCGTCCGGCTGCAGGAAGATGCCGTGAGGGATGTTGTCGCGCACGCGTCCGTGACCGTTGTGCTTGCCGGTCATCAGGCAGCAGCGTGACGGCGCGCACACGGTGGACCCGGAATAGGCTTGCGTGAAGCGCATGCCCCGCGCGGCCATCTGATCCAGATGCGGAGTCCGGATTTGGCGCTGTCCATAGCAGCCCAAATCGCCGTAGCCGAGATCGTCAGCGGCGATGAGTACTATGTTCGGTGGCTTCGGTGTGGAGGCCCGTAGAGCGGCACCCGCCGCCAGCCCGGCAAAAGCACGCCGCGTCAGAGAACCACTCACGGCGCGCGCAAGCTGTCGATTCCTGTCGAGTGGAAGCATGATCCGTGCTCTTAGTGTATGCGATGGCGCGTTGGGAAGAAGCTGCGCCGCCGGGCGCGGAATTAACACTTGACACAGATATATATTGAGGATTATATATATGAACAATGAAAGAGAAAGCGCCGCAAGACTTCCTTCCACTCCACAACAACTGGTTTCACATCCTGCTGTCTTTGGTCGGCACCGGGCAGCACGGATACGGCATCATGCAGGAAGTTCTGGAGCGCACCAACGGCTCGGTGCGCCTGTGGCCCGCCACGCTCTATGGCACGCTGCAACGTCTGATCGCTGACGGCCTGATTGAAGAGTCCGGCGAACGCCCGGCAGAAGAACTGGACGACGCGCGGCGCCGCTACTACAAACTGACGCGGCTGGGGCGCAAGGTATTGGATCTCGAATGCGAGCGGCTGCAGGAGATGCTGCGCATGGCGCAGAAGAAACGGCGTCAGGAGGCTTACTGATGCCTCGCCTGGAAAGCCTCTGCTTGCGGCTCTATCATCGGCTCGCCGGCGCCTATCCGCACGAGTTCCGGATGCTGTATGGAGAAGATCTCGATCGTCTGGGCGAAGACGCCATTCCCGAGGTCTCGCGCCGTTACGGGTTCCGCGGGCTCCTACGGCTGCTGGCCGACATCGCCGGTCAACTTCCTGTCATGTATCTTCGCGAGATCCGTCAGGACGTGATCTACGCGGTGCGAGTGCTAGCGAAGTCACCCGGCTTCACATCCGTCGCTATTGTTTCGCTGGCCGTAGGCATCGGGATCTGCTGCGCCATCCTTAGCGAAAGCCAGGCCATCGTGGGCCCGGCTGCCGGGATCCGCGATCCGGAAGCACTCGCCACCCTGCATTGGCGTTGGGTTTCCTACCCATATTTCGAGCGGTACCGGGACGAGCATCCAGGGTTGGCATCCGTCTCCGCCATGCTTGGGCCGGTGCCGCTCGCCGTGGCGTCGTCGGAAGACCGAAGCGCGAAAGCGGAGCGGTTCTCCGGGCATTTGGTTTCGCCCGAGTACTTCTCCACGCTCGGAGTGACGCCCGCACTCGGCCGGTTCTTCAGCCCGCAAACCGAAAAGCAGGGAATGCCTCCGGTGGTCGTAGTCAGCAATCGCTTCTGGCGCTCGCATCTCGGTGCGGACCGGAGCGCGATCGGGAGCCGGCTTCGTGTCAATGGTGTGATGGCGACCGTGGTGGGCGTAGGCCCGAAGAAATTCCAGGGCATCTGGCCGGGAAGTCCGGCGGACCTGTTTGTGCCGGTGACCTCCGCCGCCGCGCTGGCGCCTGAACTCACCGGCAACGCGCTGCATCGCGCCGACCGCGACCTATTCCGCGTCGTGTTCCGTTTGTCGCCCACTACAACGATGGCCTCGGCCGAATCGGCACTCAACGCCATCACGCGCACTCTGGACCGGGAGTACGGCATCGAGGCGAAACGAAATCGAGCGGCTCCACCGCTGCGCCTGATGCCCGCCGGCACCATGATGTACCTGACCCCCGTACAACATGCTTTCGTGAATACGTTCAACGTGGTCCTGTGGGCGTTGGTTCTCGCGCTGGTATGCGCGAATCTGGCGAACCTGCTGATGGCTCGCGGCAGTCAGCGAAGACGTGAAATCGCCATCCGTTTGGCGGTGGGAGCCAGTCGGCCGCGTCTGGTTCGGCAGTTTCTAACTGAGAGCGTGCTACTGGCCTTGGCCGGCGGACTCGCGGGAATCGCGCTGGCCTATGGGATGACATACGTGATCTCGTCGATGCCTGTTCCCTCGCGAATACCGCAAGAGTACAACTGCCGGCCCGATCTGCGAGTACTGGCCCTCACGCTCGGCGTTGCGCTCGCGGCGGGCGTCGGCTTTGGCCTCGCGCCGGCGCTCGCGTCGGCGCGCTTCGACGTCGGCCGTGTTCTCAAGGAAGGCGCTCATGCGCCCTTGCGCGGATATCGCCGCTTCGGCTCCCGGAACTTCTTCGTCGTCTGCCAAACCGGACTCGCGTTGATGCTTGTGCTGATCACATGGTTCGTTGCGGCCGGCTTTCTGTTCACCACGCGGCTCAATGTCGGCTTTGACACTAGCAACCTTGTGCTGATTTCACTCGACCCGGTGCGCGACGGTTATTCCGCGTCCAGGACGTCGGAGTTGTTTTCCACGCTACCGGATGAGTTGTCGCATCTTGCTGGAGTGCGCGGCGTTTCGTTGACCGGCAGCGTGCCGTTCGACAGTCTGGTGGTTGACGAAGCCAACACTCGTATCGCGGCCGGCAGCGACAGCGCGCCCGGCCAGCAGGTCGTGAAGGGAGTCTTCCGAACGCGCGTTGGCGCGGACTATTTCGCGGCGCTGGGCATGCCGCTGCTGCATGGCCGCGAGTTTGACGCTCGCGACCAACGCTGGCAGGACGCGGACCCGCGAGGCGCCGCTGCCCCGGCGATCCTCAACCAGACAGCCGCTCGCGCCTTGTTCGGCGGCGGTAATCCGATCGGTGCACGCGTCCGCGAAGGCGAACGAAACTACACAGTAATCGGCGTCGCGCGTGACATCCCATCCGGATTCCTTTCGGCGAAACCCGTCGCTACGATGTTTGTACCGTTGACCGCCGAATGGTTCCGCAACAATCCCGCCGAGCGCATCACAGTCCTGCTGCGCGCCTCCGACGCCCGGAGCACGCTTGCCGCGGTGCGAACCCAACTGGAATCCCGCTATCCCGATCTCACCGTGTTCAACATGCGCAGCATGCGCGAGGATCTGGACCGGTTGAACTCCGTCGCTAAGTGGCACGCCATGATGTACGCCACGCTGGCGCTGTTCGCCTTACTACTGGCCTGCATCGGTCTGGCTGGAGTGACTGCGTATGCCGTAGTCCGGCGCAGGAAAGAAATCGGTATCCGGATGGCGCTGGGCGCCCGCGGCCGCCAGGTTCAGGCGCTGGTCTTGAGAGAAGGAACGGCACTCATGCTGGCGGGTTCGATCCTGGGGCTGGCCGGAGCCGCCGTCATGGCACGGATCTTTATGGCGTACAGTGAAACTTTGGGCCGGACTTTCGGCCAACGCGAAGGCGGTCTGCTTTTCGGCGCGCCGGTGGCGCTGATCGGGCTGGCCATGATAGCCTGCTACGTGCCGGCGCGCCGGGCAACCAGAATTGATCCCGTGCTGGCGCTGCGGGAGGAATGAGGCATCTCGTTGGACGTAACGGAGCTAGAACAGAGGCTTGTAGCCGCCTAGCAGCGCGGCGAGATACCAGAGCGTGCAGCATTGAAGTAATACCACCACAATAGCGGCTCCTGTCCAGAGTGTGAGATCTTTCCTTACCAGGCTTCTAACGAGCTTTGTGAGGACAACTACCACAACAGGAACAAGAGACGTCAGCCACATCGCCATCGCAAGCTCAAAGTCACCGGACTTGGAAGCCGTCAGAACCGCATGGTGTGACGCCAGAACAACTTCAATCACGGCGCTCACTATCACGAGCGTTCGCAAACCAAGACAAAGCCGATTTGCGCCGATAATGGCCAGAACTAGTCCGGGCACAAACAGTGACAATCCAGATATCGTGAGGTAAGTCCAGAGAACAACCTCTTCACCCGAAAGGAGATAGTGGTCAACGATACAGTAAAGCACACCCGGAGTAAAACCGCACAAGAAAATGCCGAGGAGCAGCAGGAGCGTCCACTTGGTTGGGCTCGATAACATAGAGATGAATCGAATATAGCATCGAGCGTGGAAGTTCCAGGACGAAGACATCGCGCAGTGGTATCGCAGTGACCGGTTGCGGATTAGGTGGCGACGCCGAAAGCGCGAAGGTTCACGCGCAGCGGTCGCCGCGCCCGTCGCAGGTGCCAGGGAGTATGGTGAAAGAGTCCACACGAGGTCCAACATGAACTGGCTGGTGGCAATCCTATTGGTGACTCCTTTGTTGGC
>CAZDIZ010000007.1:0-18573 GCA_964505625.1 uncultured Solibacteraceae bacterium
CTACCGCACTTTCTCCAGCCGCCAAACGTCGCTCTCCATGTTGTTGCCCGCCACCATCCAGAGATGACCGTTGTGCACGAAGACGCTTGCCGCATGTCGCGCCTTCCACGGTGTCGCCGGGAGTTCTTTCCAATGCACTCCGTCGGAGGAATACCATACATCGTTGCGATTGCCGCCCTGCGCGTTGTAGCCTTCCAGCACCCATAGCTTACCGTCCCAGACGGCCACATCGTGATACTGGCGCGGCGTCCAGGGCGCGTTCTTGGTGTGGCATTGCCAGTGCACACCGTCCGCCGAACTCCACACGTCGTTGTAGAAGTTGCGAGTGGGCGTCGCCGGTGTGTCGTAGGTCCCTCCGCCCAGAATCCAGATGCGGCCTTTGTGCACCGCTGCGCCGCCGATCATGCCTCGCGCGCTCCAATACGGCTCCTTTGGGATCACCTGCCGCCAGCGCACGCCATCGGTGGTGGTCCAGATGTCGCGATAGAAACGCTCCGGGGCGGCGGCAAATCCCGGCATAGTCTGGCCGCCGATCACCCAGATACGTCCTCGAAACACGACGGTGTAGTGCAAGGCACGCGGCGCCCACGGCACGTTCGCGCTCACACGCCGCCAGCGCTTGCCGTCGCCCGAGTTCCACACGTCGTTCTGATAATGGTGTTGATTGGCGTCGCCGCCGACGATCCACAGCTTGTCCCTGTAGACGGCGTAACCTGCGGTGTGACGACCCTCCCAATCGCTTGCGCCATCGAAGCCGGCGTCGAGAAACGTGTTGGGCTTCTCGAGTGTCCACGACGCTCCGTCAGCGGAACTCCACACCTCGTTGTTGCAAACCATAGGGAAGTGGACTTTGTCGCGCGGGTTCCACCCGCCGAGCAACCACATGCGCGAAAGGAACGTGAGCGCGCCGGCGCCGTCGCGCGGAGCGAAGGCAGCACTCGCCGAAACCCGCACCCAGCGGTATTCGGCCGGCGCGACGGCCGTGAACAGCAACAGAAATAACAGGTATGCTGAAAAGTATCCAGGCACACCCCTGGAAATTCTGGCAAAAAGCGGGGTAACACGAAGATGCGGCATCTCAGACTAACACTCCCGGCGGTTCTCGCCTTGGCGCTTCTCTTCTCTTGTACCAACAAGAGCACAACCGCGCCAGAGGCGCAGCGGCACGCCACCGTGGTGATGAAGGACGGCACCAAGGTGCCCGGCTCGGTGGTGTCTTCGTCCCCTTCGGAAGTCACCATCGCGGGCGACGACAAGATCACGCGCACCATTCCCATGGACCAGGTGAAGTCGATCGAGTACGGCGAAGCGGTTCCTGCGGAGCCCGCGGCGCAATCGCAGCTCAGGAAGGAAACACTGCCTGCCGCGCCCGCTGCTTCCACACCAGCACCAGCGTCAGCACCGGCGCCAGCACCAGCGCCAGCGCCCGCGGCGGCGAAGCCCGCGGCCGAGCCGGTTGCACCTCCACCGGCGAAGATCTACGAACTGGCAGCCGGCAGCCAGATCTCTATTCGTACCAATGAGGCCATCGATTCGGCCAAGGCTGTCGAAGGACGCGCTTACGATGCCCAAGTGGCTAAGGATGTTCACGACGCTTCGAACAACGTCGCCATCCCGCGAGGCGCCCAGGCGGAATTGGTAATCGTGTCCGCATCCAAAGGCGGCCGCATTCGCGGGGCGTCGGATCTGGTGCTGGACTTGAGGTCCATCACCGTGAGCGGACAGAAGTACGAGCTCGACGCGGCCGACATCGGCAAGCGCGGCAAGGAGGGCGTAGGAGCCAACAAGCGGACCGCCACCTACACCGGAGGCGGCGCGGCGGTCGGCGCGATCATCGGAGCGATCGCCGGCGGGGGTAAAGGCGCCGCGATCGGCGCGGGTGCCGGAGCCGGTGCCGGAGCGCTCACGCAGATCGTCACTAAAGGCGGCTCCATCCGCGTGCCTGCCGAAACGTTGCTGACGTTCCAACTTGACAAGCCGCTGCGCATCGCGGCGAAGTAGAGCGCCGGCTGACCGTGCGCGCCGACACTAGTGGAATACGGTACCGCGGTAGCTAAACACGGTACGCCCACTACGGTCGATATAAGCATGTTCAGCGCCGTTCGCCACGTGCGCTAACCCGAACATGAAACCACCGGCGGTGCGGTAGCCCCGATTGAACAACCGCTTTCCCGACCGGTCGATGAACCACATTCCGCCGTTGCGGTGGCCGACAACGGCGGCGCCTTCGGAGAAATCCTCGGCCACTTCGAAACGGGCCTCGATCACCACTCGCCCCGACGTGTCGAGGTAACCCCAGTCGCGTCCTCGCCGGAACCTGGCCAGTCCTTCCGAAAACGGCCCAACATCGTCAAACTGCAGTGGAATGCGCACAACTCCCGATTTGTCGATGAATCCCCACTGCTTGCCGTCACCCACAGCGGCCAGGCCTTCCGAAAAATCCAGCGCGTCCTGAAAGTGGCGGTTGATTAGCCTCTCGCCCCGCCGGTTGATGAAGGTATACGTGCAACGCGGATATCGCTGGTCCCAGCCTGCCCGGTAGCGGGGGAAACCGAGAACGCTCGGGTTGGCGAAAGCACACGGGCCGTACCCTGCGAAGTTGCAGGGACCGCCCTCAATCACACGCGCTACACCGGAAGAAAACGGTCCCGCCCACAAAAAGCGGGGCCGGATCACGTGTTTGCCGGAACGGTCGATATAGCCTAAGGTCTCTGGCTTGCCGGCTGCCGCAAGCCCTTCTGAAAACTCGTGCGCCGCGTCGAACCATACCGGCATAGCGAGCTTCCCAGCGTGGTCGACGTAGCCGCATTTCACTCCGCCCTGGCCGGGCCCTACGATCATCAGTCCCTCGGAAAAGCGGGATGAAACGAAGACCGTGTACCGCGAGAAGTCCAGTGCATTCCCCCGCGCATCAATGTGGCTGCACTGAGTCATGGACACAGCCGCGACACCCTCAAAGAAGTCGTCGTAGCCGAAGTTTCCCGCAGCCGGAAAACGCGGCGGGATCACGACCTGCCCCTCGGCATTGATGTAACCGGCTTTCCCGTCTATGACGAAGCGGAACAGCCGCGTGGCCGACCGCTTGTCCTTGGACCAGATGGGCCTGTCCCAGCTACATCGGGGCCGCTGGTTCCCGGCGGGCCGGAAAGGCCTTGACCGCAATGATTTCACAGTGATATCATATTGCTATCGAGGACCTATATCATGAAAGAAAAGGACATAAACCCGTTCAATGGCCTGTTCCTGCTCTTTGTACAGTTGCTGGTCATGGCCGCGTTGATTTACGGATTCGTCTCGCTCAAGGATCTGCCGAACGAAGACGTGGCTTCCCGCTTGGTCTTGCTGATCGCGGCGATGATCTTGAACGTGATCCTGATGGCGGGCTACTTTATGGTGCAGCCGAACCAGGGCGTGGTGATGCAATTGTTCGGTTCTTACAAAGGCACCGCCAAACAAGAGGGCCTGCAGTGGGCGAATCCGTTTCTGTCCAAGCGCCACGTTTCGCTGCGCGTGCGCAACTTCGAGACTTCGCACTTGAAGGTGAACGACCGCGACGGCAACCCCATTGAGATCGCTTCCGTGGTCGTCTGGCGGGTGGTGGATACCGCCGAGGCCATCTTCATGGTCGACAACTACGAGAACTACGTGCACGTGCAGAGCGAGGCCGCGCTGCGCAACCTGGCCACGGCCTATCCTTACGATTCGCACGAAGAAGACGTCATGAGCTTGCGCGGGCACACGCAGAAAGTCGCCGAGCACCTGAAGACGGAAATCCAGGAGCGGCTGTCGGTAGCGGGTGTCGAAGTGATCGAGGCGCGCATCAGCCACCTGGCTTACGCGGCCGAAATCGCGGCGGCCATGTTACAGCGGCAACAGGCTTCGGCGATCATCGCCGCACGGCAGAAGATCGTGGAAGGCGCGGTGGGGATGGTGGAGATGGCCATCGACATGCTTTCGGCCAAGCACGTCATCGAACTGGACGAGGAGCGCAAGGCGGCCATGGTGAGCAATCTGCTTGTGGTGCTGTGCGGCGAGCGCGCGGCGCAACCGGTGGTGAACACCGGAACCATCTATCAATAGCGCGGCGGTGGAATGGCGGAACGCAAGAGCTTTCTTTTACGCATCGACGGGCAGGTACTCGACCAGATACGGCGCTGGGCGGACGATGAACTGCGCAGCCTGAACGGCCAGATCGAGTACCTGCTGCGCGAAGCGTTGCGGGAGCGTGGGCGAGTGTCCGGTAACGAACCGGATTCCGGCTCATCCAGCGACGAGTGAGAGCGCCTTCCAGTGGCGTAACATAGTAGTTTGTCCCGAATCTCCGCTTCACCTTTGTCGGACCGCGCGCATTGGCCGCAGGTTTATCTGGGCGTTTTCTTCACCGCCCTGGCCACGCTGGTCGTTGAGCTTTCCCTGACACGCATTTTCTCGGTGGTGTTCTACTACCACTTCGCGTTCCTGGCCATCTCGATCGCACTGTTCGGCCTGGGCGCGGGCGGCGTGTTCAGCTATGTTGTGGCCGGCTGGCGCGGCTCGCTGCACACAAGGCTGGGCGCGTTGTCGGTGCTGGCCAGTGCTGCGGTGATCGGATCGCTGGTCTTCCTTTTGACGCGACAGGGCGAGCCCGGCAATCTTACGCTGGGCCTGGTCTACTTCACCACGTCGTTACCGTTTTTTCTGGCCGGTACAGTGCTCTCACTCGTGATTGCCGACACGGTGCAAAAAGTAGACCGCGTGTATTTCTTCGATCTCATTGGGGCGGGCGCGGGGTGCCTGTTGCTGGTGCCGCTGCTAAACCGTTTCGGCGGTCCTAACACGGTGATCGCGGCGGCGGCCATTTACGCGGTTTCGGCGGCGATCTGGTTCAACCTGGCGGGCAAGCGCGCGGGACGTGCCGGCGGTGTGGGCCTGGCGCTGGCGCTGGTGTTCCTGCTGATCTACAACGCGCGGGTGCCGGTGATCGACGTACGTTACGCCAAGGGCGCGGCGCTCGCGGGCGAGCGCTTCGTCAAGTGGAACAGTTCATCGAGAGTAGCACTGGCGCCGCAACGCGGCAGCGGCAACCTGGAGATCGTTATCGACGCCGACGCCGCCACCGGCATTCCCAACATCGACTTCAACAGTCTGGCCGAAAAGGACCGCCAAGGGCTGCTCAGCCAGGGCCCCGGCATTCCTTACGCGCTTCGTCCGGCAGCCAAGACGCTGGTGATCGGTCCGGGCGGAGGCTACGACGTGGCGCGGGCGCTGGCTTCCGGCAGCCACGATGTAACCGGCGTCGAGATCAATCCGATCATTGCCAACACGATCATGCGCGAACGCTTCGCCGCTTTAAGCGGCGGGCTGTATCTACGGCCTGACGTACACATACACGTGGAAGACGGACGCAGTTTCGTGCGACGCACGCGCGCCCGCTATCAGGTGATTCAGGCGACGCTGGTGGATACGTGGGCATCGACGGCGGCCGGCGCTTTCGCGTTGTCGGAGAGCACGCTCTACACCACGGACGCTTTCCGCGACTACCTGGACCGCCTCACCGACGACGGCGTTCTGGCGTTCACGCGCTGGGGCTTTGAGCCGCCGCGCGAATCGTTGCGCGTGGTGGTGCTGGCGCGCACGGCGCTCGAGCAACTAGGCGAACCTGAGCCAGCGCGGCATATTATGGTGCTGCGCGAGGGCGCGCCGGAAGATCTGGCCGCCTGGGGCACCGCGGACACCCTGCTGGTTGCGCGCAAGCCGTTCACACCATCCGACATCGCTCGCATCAAGCAGATCGCTTCTTCCGGGCGTCTGCAAGCGGTGTACGTGCCGGGGGACGGAGCGGCGAATGCGTTCGGTGAATACCTGTTGCAGCCCGACCCGGCGTCGTTCTTCCGGACTTACGCCCATGACGTGTCACCGGTGGACGACAACCGTCCGTTCTTCTTCTACACCGTGCAGCCGCGCGACATCTGGAATTTCGTCACCAACGCATCGCGCCTAAATGCCGATTACAAGATCAACCGCGCCGTGCCTATGTTGTTCGGCCTGGTGGCGGTGAGTCTGCTGGCGGTCGCGCTGACGCTGGCGCTGCCGCCGCTGATTCTGCGGAGCAAACTGCCGTGCTCGGCGGGCGTGCGCGCGTTCCTCGCCTACTTCGTGTTCATCGGAGTGGGCTACATTCTGATTCAGGTCGCGCTCATACAGAAGTTCGTGCTGTTTCTGGGACACCCCACCTACGCGTTGACGGTCATCGTCTTCTCCATGTTGATCGCGAGCGGACTGGGCAGTTACTACAGCTCCAGATTCCTGGCCGAGAATGACAGCCGCTGGCGCATGTCGCTTGTAGGCGTCGCCGCGCTGGTGGCAGTGCTGGCACTTCTGGCTGGACCGTTAACCAGCGGCCTAGTCGGGTTGCCGCTCGCCGCGCGCGTTCTGGTGACCGCGCTGGCGATTCTTCCGGCGGGTTTTCTGATGGGCATGCCCTTCCCCACCGGACTCGCAAGGTTGGACGTGCTGCACAAGCCCGCGGTGCGCTGGGCATGGGCGCTCAACGCAGCGTCGAGCGTGCTCGGTTCCGTATCGGCGATCTTCCTGGCCGTCTATTTCGGTTTGCGCGAGACGCTGCTGGTGGGCGCGGTCTGCTACGTAGCCGCTTCGCTGATCATCCAAAAGAAGAGCCTCGCCGCTTCGGACGCCGCCACACTACAATAGGCGCAAGGAGGGACTTGCCATGCGCCGTCGTGAACTGCTGGCCGGCGCGGCTGCTTTGCCGGCCGCGAAGATGCGTGGCGCGGCGTCTCAGTTGCCGCGACGCGTCTACAAGAACGGAGTCGAGCTTTCCATCATCGGCTTCGGTGGCATCGTCATTTGCGGGATGGAGCAGAAGGCCGTCTCGCGCCGCGTCGCGGAAGCCTTTGACCGTGGCGTGAACTACTTCGATTGCGCACCCACGTACTTCGACGGAGAAGCGGAAACCAAGCTTGGCGAAGCGCTGCGGCCACATCGGTCGAAAGTCTTCCTGGCTGAAAAAACCACCAAGCGCGACGCCAAGGGTGCGCGTGAGGAACTGGAACGCACGCTCACGCGCTTCCACACCGATCACGTGGATCTTTATCAGTTCCATGGCATCGCATCGGTTGAAGACGTCGAGAAGATCCTCGCCCCCGGCGGCGCGGCCGAGACGTTCTTCGCCGCGCGCAAAGAGGGCAAAACGCGTTTCATCGGGTTTTCCGTGCACCATGCGCCCGCCGCGTTGCGGTTGATGGACGCGCTCGAACTCGACAGCGTTCTGTTCCCGGTGAATGTGAACTGCTGGGAGAACGCGGGCTTCGGACCGCAGATACTTGAGAAGGCCAAATCCAAAGGTATGGCGCGGATGGCGCTGAAGGCTCTGGCCAAGGGCAAGTGGCCCGCTGGAGTAAAACCGGCCGAACGTACGTCGCCGAAGTGCTGGTATCAGCCGATTGACGACCGCGAAACCGCGCGGCTGGCGTTGCGCTTCACGCTCAATCAGGAGATCACTGCCGCCATTCCGCCCGGCGACGAACGCATCTTCGACCTGGCGCTGGAGCTGGCCGCGTCGCCGCTACCCAAGCTGAGCACCAAAGAACTCGCGGGGCTAAAACGCGCGGTCTCCGCGCTCGATCCGATCTTCCGGGCGTAAGCTAACAAGATGCGAAATGTGCTGACCGTCGCACTCGGTTGCGCGCTCGCCTTCGCGCAACCGCAAGACCCGCGCAACATTACCACAGGCCACATCATTCCCGACGAAGGCTACGCCGATCAGCCGTATATTGTGAAGACCGATGACGGCGCCTGGCTATCGGTGATCACGACCGGACCGGGCAAGGAGGGCGCCGCGGGTCAGCACATCGTCACGCGACGCAGCACGGACCAGGGCAGGACGTGGTCGGCTCCGGTGGACGTGGAGCCATCGAACGGCCCCGAAGCTTCCTACGCGGTCTTGCTGAAAGTCCCCAACGGCCGCATCTACGTCTTCTACAACCACAACACGGACAACGTGCGGAAGGTGATCGCGAACAACCCACCGTATACGGACGGCTTTGCCCGCCGCGTCGATAGTCTGGGCCATTTCGTTTTCAAGTACTCCGACGATCATGGGCGTAGTTGGTCTGACAAGCGTTTCGACATCCCGATGCGGGATTTCGAAATCGACCGCCGCAACCCATATGGCGGCAAATTGAAGTTTTTCTGGAATGTCGGCAAGGCCTTCACGCACGGCGGCGCGGGCTACGTGCCGCTACACAAAGTCGGCGGGCTAGGCGACGGATTCTTCACCAGTTCGGAAGGCGTTCTGCTTCGAAGCGGCAACATCCTCACCGAGCGCGACGCGGCCAAGTTCACGTGGGAAACTTTGCCCGACGGCGACATTGGACTGCGCACACCCGCCGGCGGTGGCCCGGTTGCCGAGGAGCAGAGCTTCGTAACGCTGAGCGACGGCTCTCTATTCACGGTCTACCGCACCATCGACGGATATCCGGCCACGAGTTACAGCCGTGACGGCGGACACTCGTGGTCGCCGCCCGAATACATGCGCTTCGCCGACGGCCGCATGGGGAAGCATCCCCGCGCGGCGAACTTTGTCTGGCGCGCATCGAACGGAAAGTATCTCTACTGGTTCCACAACCACGGCGGGCGTTTCATCGCCGAACATCCCCGCCGCCGCACGATGGCTTACGACAATCGCAATCCCGTGTGGCTGGCGGGCGGCGTTGAAGCCGATTCGCCGCGCGGCAAGATCATACGGTGGTCGCAGCCCGAAATCGTGCTCTACGACGACGACGCTATGGTGCGCATGAGCTATCCGGATTTCATCGAGGACGACGGCAAGTACTTCCTCACCGAAACACAGAAGGACATCGCGCGCGTGCATGAAATCGATCCGTCGCTGCTCAACGGGCTGTGGTCGCAGTTTGAAACCCGCGCCGTTGCCCAAAGCGCGCTGCTCGACCTGAGGGCGCCGTTCGCGGCAAGTGTGCGCGCTCCGGATTTGCCCGCGTTTCTTCGGCGGTCCACGCGCATGGACTACGGCCGCGAGGATACGCGCGCGGGCTTCACCATCGAAATGTGGACGAAACTCGCGTCGCTTGAAGCCGGGCAGGTGTTGCTCGACAACCGCACCAAAGATGGCAGAGGATTCGCGCTGCGCACCACGGCGGACGGCGCGGTGGAACTTATCCTCAACGATGGCGTCACCGAAAACCATTGGACTTCGGATGCGGCCACGCTTCGCGCCGGCGCCGAGCAGCACATCGTCGCCATTGTCGACGGCGGGCCCAGGATCATCACCTTCGTCATCGACGGCAAGTTGAACGACGGCGGCGAGCAGCGTCAATTCGGGTGGGGCCGCTTCAGTCCGAACCTGAAGCACGTGAATGGTGCGGAGGATTTGCGCATCTCCAATGCACTGCTGCGCCTTCGCATTTACGGCCGTTCGCTGCGCACCTCGGAAGCCATCGCATCGTACCACGCCGGATTCTGAAGCCCGCGCGCGGCGTGTTAGTGTTGAGGTGAGTGCTCAATTTCGAAGCTGCCATCATCAATGTTCTGCTGTTGTGGATTCTCACGGTGCCGCACGAGTTCGCGCACGCCTGGGTGGCCACACAATTAGGCGACGACACACCGCGGCTGGAAGGCCGCGTCACGCTACATCCGCTAGCGCACGTCGATTGGATCGGCACCATACTGCTGCCGGCGATTACGTCGCTTCTGAGCGGCGGTTTCCTTGGTTGGGGCAAGGCCGTGAACACCAACCCGTTCAAGCTGCGCGGTGGAATGAACGGACTCGCGCTGGTGGCACTCGCCGGACCGGCCAGCAACGTGATCTTCTCCGCGATACTCGCCGTGGTCGCGGTGCTGATTGCGCGCCCGTTTCCCGCGGTAGCCGGTGTGACCGCGCAGGCCGTGGCGCTCAGCCTGTACCTGGCGCTGTTTAATCTCCTTCCGGTGCCGCCGCTGGACGGATCGAAGGTCCTGCTCGCGCTGCGCATCCCGGCCGGCATCTACAACGAACTGGCGCGCGGCGGTTTTATCATCCTGATGGTGGCCATGATGGCCACGCCGCTCGGGCGCTGGATGTCGATGGCGAGCTACGCGGGCACCGAAGCGCTGTTCCGTCTGATCCCGTTCCGCCTCTAAACTGGTAGCTGCGCGATGGCGGATGCGGAATCGACAAGCGTGGCGGTGCTGGCCGAGAAACCTTCGGTCGCCCGCGATATCGCCTCGGTTCTGGGCGCCACACGCAAGGGCGAAGGGTATCTACACGGCAACGGCTACGTGGTCACCTGGGCCATCGGGCACTTGGCCGCGCTGGCGCAACCACACGAAATCGATCCAGCCTGGCGTGCCTGGCGGCGCGACCGTCTGCCAATGCTGCCGCGCGCCTGGCCCCTGGTGGTCTACGAACAAACCCGCGACCAGTTCGAAGTGGTGCGTAAGATCTTTCTTTCGCCGCGCGTCGAGTACCTGGTGTGCGCCACTGACGCGGGCCGCGAAGGTGAGCTGATTTTCCGCTACATCTACGAGGCCGCACAGTGCCACAAACCGTTTCGCCGCCTTTGGATATCCTCGTTGACGCCGGACGCTATTCGCAAGGGCTTCGCCGCGCTGCGCGCCGGCGCGGACTACGATCCGTTGGCCGACGCCGCGCGCGGACGCAGCCGCGCGGACTGGTTGGTCGGCATGAACCTTTCGCGCGCTTATTCGCTGGCTTACGGTGAGGATCTGTCGGTGGGGCGCGTGCAGACGCCGACGCTCGCCATGGTTGTCGAGCGCGAACTTGCCATCCGCGCATTCGTGCCCGAGGACTACTTGGAAGTGTTGGCGACGTTTCATCCCACGGGCGCGCCGGAAGCCGAACACTTTCAGGGCACTTGGTTTCGCGATCGTGCGAAGCGCACCGCCGACGCCGAAACGCTACGGCAGTCCATGCGTTTACCGGCCGATTCCGACGAAGCTGTGCGCATCGTCGAACGCGCACGCACGGGCGAAGCGGCCATCGAATCGATCGAGGCCAAGACCGAGCGCATGGCGTCGCCGCTGCTCTACGACCTGACGGAATTGCAGCGCCACGCTAACCGCCTCTACGGCTTCAGCGCGCAGCAGACGCTCAATCTTGCGCAGGCGCTCTACGAGCGTCACAAGCTGATCAGCTATCCTCGCACCGACAGCCGCCACCTTTCCGAAGACGTTGCCGCCACGCTTCCACGCATCGTGAAGAGCATGGAAGCGCCGTATCGCGAATGGCTCGCGCCGGGGACTGGCGAACGCGCGTTGGGCCGCCGCTTCGTCGACGATGCGAAGGTCACCGACCATCACGCGATCATCCCCACCGCGACGCCCGTCGAGCGCGCGTCGCTTTCCGCCGACGAGCGCAAGATACACGATCTCATCTGCCGCCGTTTGCTACAGGCCTGGCACGGGGATCATGTGTGGTCGGTCACAACCGTGATCACAGCGATTCGTAACGGCGAGACGCTCGATCGTTTTCACACCTCCGGCACCGCCGAGCGCGAGTTGGGTTGGAAGGTACTCGATGTCACCGCGCCCGAAAAAGCGCGCAAGAGCAAGCCGGATAGCGATGAACAAACGCTGCCGCCCGGTCTTTTGCAAGGCCAGGCGCAGGATGTGACGGATGTGGAAGCGGTCAAGAAGAAGACGCGCCCGCCGAAGCGTTTCACGGAAGCGACGCTGTTAACGGCCATGGAGACCGCCGGCAAAACGCTCGACGAAAAAGAACTCTCCGACGCGATGAAGGAGTGCGGTCTGGGTACGCCGGCCACGCGCGCTTCCATCATCGAGGTTCTGCTCAAGCGCGAATACATCGAACGCAACGGCAAGAACCTGCTGGCCACCGACAAGGGCATTCGTCTGATTGAAGTGGTGCACCCGGAAGTGAAGAGTCCCGCCATGACGGGACAGTGGGAAGCCTATCTCGGACGCATCCAGCACGGCAAAGCGCAGCTCGATCCCTTCGTCAAAGGCATTGAAAACTACGTGCGTGAGGTGGTGGGCAAAGTGGGCGGTGTCGAGCCGCCGCCGAAACCACACACCGCGCCGGCGGCATCGGTGCAACCGCCCCTGCACGAAGACACATCGCTCACCGGTCTGCTGCAGCGCGCTTTCGGCTATCAGGCGTTCCGGCCGAACCAGGAAGCGGTTTGCCAAGCCGCTGCCGATGGCAAGGACGTTCTGCTGGTGATGCCCACCGGATCGGGCAAATCGCTCTGCTACCAGTTGCCGGGCGTTGCGCGCGGCGGTACCACGCTGGTCATCAGTCCGCTGATCGCGTTGATGGAAGACCAGGTCGCCAAACTCAAGCAACTGGGCTTCGCGGTGGACCGCATACACTCCGGGCAGGATCGCGCCGCGTCGCGGCAGGCCTGTATCGACTATCTCAACGGCGCCTTGCAGTTTCTCTTCATCGCGCCGGAGCGGTTGCGCGTCACCGGGTTTCCGGAGATGCTCGCTAAGCGCAAGCCGTCGCTTGTCGCCGTCGACGAAGCGCATTGCATTTCGCAATGGGGGCACGACTTCCGGCCCGACTACCGAATGCTGGGACAGTATCTGCCGTCGCTGCGGCCCGCGCCGGTAATCGCGCTGACAGCAACGGCGACGCCGCTGGTGCAGGACGATATCTGCGTGCAACTGGGCCTGGTGCATCCGCCGCGCTTCATACACGGCTTCCGGCGCGACAACATTGCCGTTGAAGTAGTGGAAGTGGCGCCATCGGCGCGGCCCTATCTGGTGCGGGAACTGCTGCTCGAAGCAGCCCGCCGCCCCAGCATCGTCTATGTGCCCACGCGCAAGCAGGCCGGCAGCCTGGCGTCGGAGTTGTCGCGCCACATGTCCGCCGAAGCCTATCACGCGGGCCTCGACGCCGAACATCGCAAACGCGTACAGGAGGGTTTCCTCGCCGGCAAGATCGGCGTCATGGTGGCCACCATCGCCTTCGGCATGGGCGTAGACAAGCCCGACGTACGCACGGTGATTCACACGGCCTTGCCCGGCAGCATCGAAGCGTACTACCAGGAAATCGGGCGCGCCGGCCGCGACGGATTACCCAGTCGCGCCGTGCTCATGCACTCCTACGCCGACCGCTACACGCACGACTATTTCTTCGAGCGCGATTATCCGGACGTCGCCGTGCTGGATGCCATTCGCACGCGGCTGAGCGAAAAGTCCGTGGAGAAAGTCGACCTGCTCAAGCGCACGCGGCTTGACCCGGACGTATTCGACAAGGCGCTGGAGAAACTCTGGATTCACGGCGGCGCCTTGGTGGACTACGCTGAAAACGTCAGCGCCGGCAACAACACATGGCGCGATTCCTACATCGCGCACGGCGAGCAGAAGCGTGCGCAGATCGAAATGATGATCCGGTACGCCGAGACCGATCACTGCCGCATGTCCACGCTGGTGCGCCACTTCGGCGACGTGGCCGACAGCCGCACCGACTGCGGCATCTGCGATTTCTGCGCGCCGGCCGATTGCGTGGCGCAACGCTTCCGCACCGCGACGGACAAAGAGCGCGAGACCATGATGCGCGTCGTGGAGACGTTGCGCGGCGGCGAATTCAGACCGACCGGTAAACTCTACTCCGAGTTGTTCCCGCATAACGTAATGCTGCGCGGCAGTTTCGAGGAAGTGCTCGGAGCGATGGCGCGTGCGGGACTGGCACGGCTTTCCGAGGCAGTGTTCGAAAAAGACGGACGGAAGATCCCCTACCGCACCGTCAAACTCACGGATGCCGGGCTGGAGTTTGAGGAGGACACACCCATCGACTTCGTGATGAAGGAGAGTGTCAGCGCGCCGGCCGAGCGGAAGCGCAAGAAGAAGGCCAAAGCGAAATCCGCGGCGCCAGTGGAGGCGCCCGCGCCGCCGAAGCGCAAGCGCGCACCGAAGCAGGAAAGCACGAAGGTGGAAGAGGCCTTGCGCGCGTGGCGGCTCGGCGAAGCGCGCAAACGCGCTGTGCCTGCGTTTCGCATTCTCACCGACAAAGCGCTCCACGCCATCGCCGAGCAGCGTCCGGCCACCGCGGCCGAGTTACTCGCCATCAGCGGCGTCGGCATCAGCACCATCGAGAAATACGGGCAGACCATCTACCGCATCGTGGAAGAAAACAGTTAGCGAGCGCCCGTTACCGTGGCGCGCCGCTCCGGCTACGGCAACTGTTGATCAAAGTACATCAACAGCGCCGACACAAAGCGATGCGTGTCGTTGTAATCTTTCCACGACAGCGCCGACCAGACGTCTTTTTTCGAATTGATCGACGAGAGCGTTTCCTGCGTCACCGAATGTAGACTTAGCACCGGTATGTGGGCCTTGTGAAAAGTCATCGAATCGGTCGTACCGACGCGGTCCATGTTGATTCCGCGGAAATCCAGTTTCATCGCCTGCGCCAGGCGCGCGGCCATCAGGAGCAGTTCCTTATCGGAGCTATTGGGCCAACACTTGGTGGCCGTGAGTCCCAGCGAGTCCATAGTGACCACGGCGGCTATCTGCTTTCGGTCTTCTTTCTTGATCTGCTTCAAGTACGCTTGGGAACCGAGCAGACCCTTTTCTTCGGCGGCGAAGCCCACGAACTCAAAGGAATGCCGCGGCGCTTCGTCACGGAGGAACTTCGCCAGACCGGGCAGCAGGATCGCGCCGGTCCAGTTGTCCACGACGCCGTCACCGCCGGAGCAATCGAAGTGCGCGCCCACCACGATAGTGCGCATGCTCGCCCCGTTGCCTTCCACCGCGCAAACCAGGTTCGGCTGTTTCGAACCACGCACCTTCTGTTCGGTGAGTTTCGTGCATCCGGTTTCAACAAAGAGCTTTTGCAGCCTCTTATAGCGCTCCGCGACGTTTGGATGCGCCAATCGCAGGCGGTCTTCGAGAACGCCTGCGGTCAATGTGGTGTATCGAATGGTCTGGGCTCCGGCCCAAGCGGCCAGTGTGAGCCACGCCAGAATCAGTGCGCGCATGAAGAATCGATTTTACAGCAACGATCTTCGCTAAAATAGGTCTGCTATGGAACCCAAACTGCGGGTGGCCGCGATCACCGACGAATTCGCTCCTAATCTTGAAACCGCGCTCGGAGGCATGGCGGGTGTGGGAATGACCGGCGCTGAACTGCGCATGGTCTCCGGAAAGAACATCATGGACCTCACCGACGACGAGGTCGCCCAAGCCAAGGCCGCCGTCAAAGCCAAGGGCATGCAGATCATCTCGATCGCTTCGCCGCTGCTCAAGGTGGTGCTGCCGGAAGGCGGTCCTCTCGATCGCCGCTTCGAACAAGACGGCTTCGCTTCCAAGCACACTTTGGCGGATCAACCGCGTTTGACCAAGCGTGCTTTCGAGATCGCGCACGCAACCGGCGCGCGCATCATACGCGTGTTCAGCTACTGGCGTGCCGTGGAGCCGGAGAAGTGCTTCGACCGCATTGCGGAAGATCTGCTGAAACTGGCGGAGTCGGCGGCCAAGGAAGACCTGATCATCGGGCTGGAAAACGAACAGGCCTGCAACATCGCCACGGCGAGCGAATCGGCGGTGATGCTCGAGCGTGTGAAGCACCCCAATCTGGGCCTGGTTTGGGATCCGGGCAATTGCGAAGTCTCCGGCCAGCACGCGTTCCCGGACGGCTACCGCAAGCTGCCGGCCAACCGCATCGCGCACGTGCATGCCAAGGACGTACGGTACGTGGACGGCAAGGCGGCCTGGGGCTTGCTGGGCGCTTGGGACGTGGATTGGAAAGGACAGATCAAGGCACTGCTCGCCGACGGTTACTCGGGCTGGGTGAGTTTGGAAACGCATTGGCCCGGACCGGGCGGCGACAAGTTCCAGGCCAGCGTCATTTGCGGTTGGAATCTCCGCGAACTGCTGGCCGCGGGCTAATTATGACGTTCGAAATCGAAGGCGTAACACTGCACCTGGCGCATCCGGACGAGATTTCACTGCGTTGGGTGGGACAGCAGGATGCCATGCGACAGCTTCTGGCCGCGTGGATGGTGATCGATGCGCGGGATCTTCCGATGAACCCGCGCTTGATCGGCAAACCCGGCGTGGGCAAGACCACGCTCGCCTACACGGCGGCCAAACAGATGGCGCGCGAGGTCTACATCCTGCAAGCCACCGTGGACACGCGGCCCGAGGATCTGCTGATCACTCCCGTAATCGAGGGCGAAGGCAAGCTGCGCTATGTGGCCTCGCCGCTGGTGACGGCCATGATTCGCGGCGGCATCTGCGTGCTCGACGAAGGCAATCGCATGAGCGAGAAGAGTTGGGCCAGCCTGGCTCCGCTGCTCGACATGCGGCGTTACGTCGAAAGCATCGTGGCCGGCATCAAGATCCAGGCGCATCCGAATTTCCGTCTGGTAGCCACCATGAACGACGACGCCTCCACGTTCGATCTGCCCGAATACATACACTCGCGCCTGCAGCCGCAGATCCTGATCGACTTTCCCGAGCGCGACGAAGAGTATCAAATCCTCAAAGAGAATCTTCCCTTCGGCGAAGAGCGCGTGCTCGAATACGTCACCGAATTCCTGCAACAGGCTCACGGCGCCGACGAGCGTTACACGGTTCGGGACGGCATCAACCTGGCGCGCTACGCCATGAAGCTCGGCGCTTACTCGAACGGAACCACGGATACGGACAGCGCGTTGCGCACCGCGGTTTTCGAGACCTTGGGCGAAGAGGCGCTGCGCTATGTCCCAAGACTCTGAGCTGATCGCAAGCGCGGCCGGAAGCCTGGAGCGCGGCCGCTTCCGCTACTTCCCGGTGGCGCCCGGCCGGCTGGAGTTCGCCGTCGAACTGCGCCGGGCGATCCTCGACATGCGGCCCGACGTGGTGGCCGTCGAACTGCCCGCGAACCTGGGCGAAGTCTATCGCGACGCGGTGGCGCGGCTGCCGGAAATGTCCGTCATCGTTTGTCCGGACGTGGACGACCCCGAGCGCGCCGTCTACATTCCCGTCGAACCGGCTGATCCGTTCACCGAAGCCGTGCGCACGGCGGTCGAGATGGACACAGAGTTGATGTTTCTGGAACCGGCGAGCGGTGCGCGCCCGCATCTGGCCGACGCGTATCCCGATCCTTACTCGCTGCTCTCGATCGGCCTCGCCAAGTACGTGGAAGCCTACCGGGTCCATCCGCAAGCAAGAGACGAGGACGTGGCGGCGCACGCCGCGGGTATGGCGTGGAAGCTGCAAGGCTCGGACCCGGAAGCGCGCGTGATGGTAGTCGTGTCGTTGAACATGCTGGATGCGCTGCTCGACGCGATGGAGGTGCCGCAAGACGAACCGCCACGTCAACGGTTCGAGGAAGCCGAGCTCGTGAATCCGCATCCGGATTGCCTGGTGGAGATCACCACCGAGTATCCCTACCTGCAATGGCGCTACGAAACATTCCGCGCCGCAATGAGTGACGCGAAGCTGGCCGACCGGCGCCACGCGCAACTCGATCTCCTGCGCGAAGCCGAGCGGCAGTACGAGAAGAACACCAGCGAGAAGATCGAGCAGTGGCAACGTCGTCTCTTGGCGCGCTACACGCGCAACCTCGCGCTGGTATCCGGAAACCTGGTGGCCGGGCTGTTCGATCTAACCGTGGCCGCGCGTTCACTAGCCGACGACAACTACGCGTGGGAAGTCTGGGACGTGGCCGGACGCTATCCGGCGCAAAAGGCCGAAAGCGATCTGGAAACGGTGAACCTATCCGGCGAGGAAGTGTGGATCAACACGCGCCGCATGCGTCTGCGGCGCAGGCTTCCCCACCCCAAGCGGCGTCTGAAGCCGGCGAGTCTGAAGTCGCACAAGAAGGAACAGAAGCCCGGCGAGTGGGCACGCAACCTCGACGGGCACACCATCTGTTCGTATCCGCCCGAGGATCTGGTCATCGAAAACTATGGCCGTGTTCTGAAGCAGAAGGCCAAGAGCATGCTTTCGGAAGAGCGTGTGCGCACCGAACCGTTCACCACTTCGGTACGCGACGGCATCGACCTGCGCGAGACCATACGCAACTGGTACGAAAAGAAAATCTACGTCCGTGAGTTCGACAAGATCGCGGGTGAAGTGGGCGGGCTGGTGGTTATTTACGACGAGGACCGCGACGACCGTTACACCTACCTGACCACGTGGCTCGGTGAGAATCAGAACGAAAGCGACATGGCGTTCTATTCGACCGACCCGTTCGCGCACATGATCGGCCCCGGCATCGGGCGGGCCGAATACGGCGGCTTCCTGATGACGCTACCGCCGCGGCGCATGGTGGACGTCTGGGGCGATCCGGACTACTGGCTCGCGGAAACCAAACCGGAACGGCTGCTGCTGGCCGCGCTCGACTACTCGGTGCACCGTCACGTGGTGTATGTTGCCGCGCGGCCGCCGCGTTCCATCTTTCGCACCATCGCCGGCCGGTTGGGACGGTCGATTCTCTACGTGCCCATCGGACAGCTCGCACCGGCGAAGCTCAAGAAGATCCGCGTGGTGCACGTACTGGACAGCTACGCGCGCCGCGATGAGGCCAAAGAGTACCTGTGGTAAGCGGCCACGGCTAGTCTCCGCGAGTCAGTTCGCGCATTTTTATGCACACGAGTGCAG
>CAZDIZ010000007.1:18673-59616 GCA_964505625.1 uncultured Solibacteraceae bacterium
CTCCTGCAAGTTGGCACGGCATCGGAGGTCGTCGAAGTGGTGGCGACAGCGTCGCCGCTGCAAACCGAGTCTGGCGCCGTCGGCCGTCTAGTGGAAGGCAAGCAGATCAGCGATTTGCAGTTGAACGGCCGTAATCCGATTTTCCTGGCGCTACTCAAGCCGGGCGTACGCAGCGGCAACACGCTGGCGAACTTCACGTTCGGTATGTCCAACGGCGGATTGAACATTAACGGCTCCCGCGTTTTCGACAACGCGGTGATGTACGACGGAGCGCCGGCGGTCCGCACGCGCGCCAACGGACTTACGATCGGCGCAACCGATTTGGACATGACGTCCGAGGTGCAGATTCTGACCGCCTCCTACGCGGCTGAATACGGCCGTGGCGCGGGCGGACAAGTCCGCGTGGTTACCAAGAGCGGCACCAGCCAGTTCCACGGATCGATGTACGAATACCTGCGCAATCCGGTGTTCGACGCCAACACCTGGGACCGGAACCTCAAAACGTCCACGAACTTCGTGGCGCCGTACCACTACAATCAGTTCGGCTACAACATCGCTGGCCCCGTCTACCTGCCGAAGAAATTCAACACCGACAAGAGCAAACTCTTCTTCATGTGGGCCCAAGAGTGGGTGCGATATCCGCGAGACGCCGGCAACTCCCGCAGTGTGCCGACAGCAGCGATGCGTGAAGGCGATTTCAGCGAACTGTTGGGATCCAATATCTTCTTCAGCAGTCCACAAATCATCAAGGACCCTACCACTGGAACACCGTTCGCTAACAACGTGATTCCCAAGAGCAGACTAAGCACCAACGGCGTGGGCCTACTTAAGGTCAATCCGCTTCCCAACCTGGCTGTCCCTGTCGGGTCGAACAACTACTACGACGTGGCCCTGGCAAAGACCAACCAACGCAAAGACAGTATTAGCGTGGACATCCTGCCGACATCGAGGGACTCCATCAAAGTGCGCGGCCTTTTCTACCACTACTTGGACGTGGATCCTTGGGCCACCAACTTCAAGCTTTCCGACAAGACCTTCGATCGTCCCAACCAGACGTCGTCGGTGAACTGGACACACACGATCAGTCCGACACTGGTAAACGAGTTCCTGGTGACCGCCAGCCGCGATCAGGTCTACATCGCCATGACGGACACACCAGCCTTCGACCGCACAACGTACGGAATCAACTACGCCTACATCTATCCCGACGGCAAGGACCGCCCCAACAAGCTGCCGGCGCTTAGCGTAACCGGCTTCACTGGTTATACCGGGAGCCCGTATCCGTCGAAATCCAGCGGCCCGATTTACACGATCAGCGATAACATCACCAAGGTGCGCGGAAACCACGTTCTCAAGGCGGGCTTCCTGTTGGATCGTGCGGGCGAAAACGACTACGACCAGATCAACGTGAGCGGCGTACCGGGCGGTACCGATAACCAGAACGGCCGCTTTGTCTTCACCAACGGCCGGACGGGCGGGTCCGGCGTGGCCGTGGGTAACGTTGCGTTAGGGTTGTTTGACAGTTACGCGGAGATCGGCAAACGCAGCTACACACCGTACCGTCGCCACATGTACGAGTGGTTCGTTCAGGATTCGTGGAAGGTCACGCCGAAACTCAAACTGGAGATCGGCGTCCGTCACTCGATCATCATTCCGTATCACTCGCTGTGGAACAACATCATTATCTTCGACGAGAAGTACTACGATCCGTCGAAAGCGGTGAAAGTGGACACCTCCACCGGCAACCCGATTCCATCCTCTGGAGATCCCTACAATGGGCTGGTGATTCCCGGCAACGGTTGGCCGGACTCGGCGAAAGGGCGCGTCAACATTGCAGGCGATTCCAGTTACGACTATCTGTTCCGTGGCGGAGCCGAGTCGCGCCACTACTCCAACGTCGAGTATTTGAATTTCCAGCCGCGCTTCGGTCTCGCATATCAACTCGGCTCGAAGTCCGTCCTGCGAGCCGGTGGAGGGAAATTCACAACTCCGTTGCCCGTCAGTGACGGAATCTTCCTGGGAGGCAATCCACCGCTGCAACCCATCGCGTCAGTTGCTTACGGCTCTGTGGATCAACCCAGTGGCGGTTCCAAGGCCAGCTTCCCCCTCAGCGTCACGACGCAGGCTAGAGACCTGCCCATGCCGCAGAGCTACACCTGGAATTTCACCTATGAGCGCGAGGTGGGATTCGATACCGTGGTGGAAATCGGCTATGTCGGCCGCCGCGGCATACACAACATCCGCGAGGTGAACATCAATCAGGCGCCGATCAATTCCGTTTACCTCAACCCGAAGGTCAACGTGAACGCCATGCGTCCATATCTCGGCTACGGACCGATCCGCCGGCATTACGACAACGCCAACATGCGGTACAACGGACTGCAACTGAGCGTCAATCGAAGGTTCGCGCAAGGCTTGAGCTATGGCATGGCGTACACCTACTCCAAGTGCATGGACGATGGCAGCGACAAGAAAGACCTGATCCCCGACTCCACCAACGCCAAGTACCTCTGGGGACCTTGCACCATGGACACGCGGCACTTGATGGTGATCAACACCATCTATGAGATCCCCTTCATGAAACACGCAGGTAATCCGATCTTGAAGAGCGTCGCCGGCGGCTGGCAGGTTACCGCCGTGGTGCAATTGCAGACGGGAGCACCGACAACAATCGCTAGCGGTGACGACTTTGCAGGCGTCGGACCGGGCAGCGGCAGCCAGATCTGGCAAGTGAACGGCGACCCGAAGCTGGACAGAGGTTCAAGGGCGTTCGCCAACGCGGCCAGCGACAACGCGTACTGGTTTAGGACGGCCGATTCCAGCGGAAGCGCGTTGTTCACCAAGCCGGCCAACGGAACCTTCGTCACCCAGTACAATCGCGATCTCGTCTACAATCCAGGGTTACAGAACTGGAACGTGGGCCTGTTCAAGACCTTCACGATTCACGAACAACACAAGGTTCTGCTTCGCGCGGAAGCTTTCAATTTCCTCAACCATCCCAACTGGAGCAGTGCGGGAACGACGCCGACCAGTTCCACTTTCGGCAAAGTGACCAGCAAGTCCGGAAACCGGAACATACAGTTGAGTCTGCGGTATTCCTTCTAGCTGGCTTGCGGGGAGGCCCGGGTGGGTGAGTCTGGGCCTCCCTACACTTCGTTTCGGTTTGTCAGCGTATCGCCACGGTGATACCGGTGCGGCTAAGCTTGTCGCCGATTTGCAGACGCACTTCCACGGCATCGCCCTTCGTCACGTTGGCGGGCAACTCCGCGTTGATCTGCATGGCGCCGGCGACGAAGTACGGCGCGGCTCCCGCGTAAAGCACCTTGCATTCCACGCCGCCCACAAAAACCTTCACTGGCAGCAGAGGTGCCGGAAACGAGGTCAGTGCCTGCTTGCCGTCCACTCCCGCTGGCGAGGTTTGTCCTTCGCCGGTCGCGTAGATGACGATGATGCCGCCCGGCGCGCTGGGATTCGCCGCTGAGTTCACGCTGTTATCCTGGTTCAGAATCGCACCCGGACCGCTGCCGGACGCGTTGAGCGCGAAGATAGCGGGCGAAGCATCGGTGACTGCCATACGAATCGAGTTCGTAACCTTGCCGTTGTAAGTCACCTGAATGGTGGTCTGCGACTTACCATACACCGAATAGGGAACAATCGCGCTGATCTGGCTCGCCAGTACGTAAATCAGTGGCGCCGGCACACCGTCGAACGTCACCTGCACTCCTCCAACGCTGTTACTCAGCATGCCCGCGCTGTAAGGGCCCGAAGTAAGCTGGGCCGGCCCGATTTGCCAACCGAAGATCGTGACAATCTCGCCCGGAGCCACCGCCCCGCCTTGAAAGCTGGCGCCATTTACGACGCCGGCCGGAGCAATCTGAGCGGGATCCAGCCGCCGCACGCGATTGTCGCTCGTATCGGAGAAGTAGATACGGCCGGCACTGTCGGTAGCTACCGACGAGGGCGTCATGCCGGCCTGCGTGGCCAAGTCGCCATCTCCGCTAAACGCGTTCGATCCTGAACCTGCAATCGTCGAAATGATCCCGTCCGGCGACACTCGACGAATCCGATTTCCACTGGTGATGATGACGTTTCCGTCCCGGTCCACGGCCACTCCGGCTGGGTACCAGAGCTGCGCATTCAGCGCCTGCCCGCCGTCACCGAGCGATCCGGCCGTTCCATTGCCGGCGAAGTCCGTTAAAATGCCCGTGGACGAAAGCTTGCGCACGCGCTGATTGTACTGATCGGCGATGTATACGTTCCCGGTACCGTCCGCGGCCACATCGTTGGGAAGGTTCAGACTTGCCGACGTTCCCAGAACACCGTTGCCCAAGTACCCTTGTTGACCATTGCCGGCAATCGTCGTAATGATTCCATTCGAGTTCACACGGCGAATGCGGTGGTTGACGGTGTCAGCAATGTAGAGGTAGTTTGCGTCGGTGGACAACCCGTTCGGGAACCTGACACTGGCCTGCGTGGCCAGGCCGCCATCGCCGCTGAACCCTAGCTGCAAGTTTCCGGCATACGTTGTGATCGTGCCGCTACCGGTGATCTTGCGCACGCCGATATTCGATGTCACATACGTGTTACCCTGCGCGTCGACGGTGATTCCCATGGGTTGAACGATCCCCGCCGACGTCGCCGGACCGTTGTCACCGCTGTAGGCAGTCGTCATGCCTTTGCCCGCGTAAGTGTCGATGGCTCCCGCCGTGTCCATCCGGCGAACGCGTCCATCGCCGTGTTCGGCGATCATCACCGCGCCGTTGCGGTCGACGGCCACGCCCCGCGGCTCCAGCAGCACCGCCGAAGTAGCCGCACCCTTGTCCCCAAGACCTGTACTTCTGGTGGCGCCGGCTATCACCGTGGTTCCCCCATCGCCCGTCCTGTAGATCTTGCGGCCGAACCAGTCGTCAACAATGTAGGCATTGGCCTGTGTCACCACGACGTCGTAGGGAAGGGTCATTTCGTTCGAGATCGTGCTCACAATCCCTTCGCGCGAAACTCGGCGCAGGCGCGAGTTCGTGCCGTCGCAGATCAGCACGTTGCCGTTGGAATCCACGGCGACACCGTATGGGTTGGTGAATCGCGCTTCCGTGGCCGCGCCACCGTCGCCTGCGTAACCCGTCTCGCCCTTACCGGCAAACGCCGCAATCACACCGTTGGCGCCGACCCGGCGTACGCGGTTGTTGCCCGTGTCCGCAATGTAGATGTTCCCATCCGTATCCGCCGCGACATCATGAGGCGTATTCAACTTCGCAGCAGTCGCCTGCTGATTGTCACCAGTCGAGCCCAGGGCACCGGTACCGGCCACCGTCGTAATGATTCCGTTAGTGTCGATGCGACGCACCACGTGATTCAAGGCGTCGGCGAAATAAAGGTTGCCGTTGCGATCGAAACACATGCCGGTGGCTTGCGTCAGCCGTGCCTGTGTTGCCGGACCGCCGTCGCCGGAATATCCGTTATCGCCAGTGCCGGCGAAGGTGGTGACGACGCCCGCCGGACTCACTTTGCGAATTCGCGCGACATCTCCCAGAAACACGCTACCGTCCGGACCAACGGCGATCCCTTCCAACGACGTGAAACGCGCCGCGAGAGCCTGGCCACCGTCTCCACTGGTACCGCTTTCACCATCACCCGCAAACAGAGTAATCGCTCCGGCTGCCGACACCCTAAACACACGGTTGTAGTAGCGCTCAGTGAAATACAGGTTTCCGCTCCCGTCCAGTGCCATGCGCTGCACCGAAAACAGGAAGACGTTTGTCGCGGGTTGCCCTGCACCAGTGAATGGCAAACGGCCACTCCCGGCCACGGTCTGCACGATGTAGTACGGAGTAGTTTGGGCCGCTGAGAACTGAGCCAGCACAAGCCACGCGACGAACGCGAAGGCGTGTTTCATAACCAGATCTCCTTATCGCACATGCTATCACCGGCCCGCGGCAAAATGCCACGAAAATCCGGAGATAATACAAACATGACTCGATCTGTCTGGTTCGCCGCGCTGCTCCTTGCGGCCTCCTCTTTTTCCGCGCTGGCTTCCGATGCCGGAAAGGACTGGGGCATCGAAAAACAGTCCTGGATCGACCCGGTCACCAAGGTCCGCGTCTGGGAGATGACCGCCGCCAAAGGCGAGGCTAACACGCTCTACTTCCATTTCCCCAACTTCACGCGTGACAGCCGTTACCTGTTGTTCACGTCGAATCGGTCCGGATCGGGCCAGATCTATCGCATGTCCGTTCCGGAAGGACGCATCGTGCAATTGACGGATTCGCCCGGCGTGGGCGGCATCGGACTGGTGCCGGACCACACCGACCCGCGGCGCATCTACTATCAGCGCGGGCACGACATCGTCGCGCTCGACGTCGAGAATTTCTCCGAACGCGTGGTGGGCACGGTGCCGGAACCGCACTACGGCGGTTATCATCAGCCGACGTTGAGCAGCGACGGCAAATGGATCACCGTGGGGCGGCAATTCGACGCGAAGACATGGGAAATCGGCCTGATGAGCACCGAAACCGGACAGTACAAAACGGTCACCCGCGTGGGCTTCCGCATCGGTCACATACAGCACAGCCCCACCGAGCCGGTGATCTTCTTCACTTGGGAAACCAGCGGCTACGCGCCGCAGCGCAGTTGGCTGGTGAACACGGACGGCACGGGCCTGCGGCCGTTCTACCAGCGCGTGGATCGCAAGGACTGGTTCACGCCGCTCAAGGAATGGCTGACGCACGAAGCATGGATCATGGGTACCGGCGAGATGACCATGGTGAACGATCGCGTCGGCATGGTGATCGTGAACACCAACGGAACCTCGCGGCTGGTGCGCGAAGGCAGCTACTGGCACGGAGAAGCGCGCCCGGATGGGAAGTTCATCGTTGCCGACGATTTCGACGGCCGTTTGTGGCTCATCGAAACCGCCACCGGCAGCACGCGTCTGCTCGCCACCGGCTTACGCAAACCGAAGGACGTGCATCTGCATCCGTGCTTCGATTGGCAAGGCCGCTACGTGATCTTCAACATGACGAAGAACCACAAGGCCGTCGGCGTGATCGACCTCAACGACCTTCCCACTGAGAACTGGCGTTGACGATCGCTTCGACCAAGCCGTCGGTGGTGTAAGTGGCGGCCTCCACGTCCACCGCGATTCCCAGCTTTCGCGCGCTCGTCGAAGTCACCGGTCCAATGGAGGCCACGCGCACTCCTTCGAGCGCCACCAAGCCAGCGGCCGATACGAAGTTCTTGACTGTTGATGAACTGGTGAACGTGATCCAGTCCGGCCGCGCACCCTGCTGAAACAGCTCGGCGGCACGCGCGGCGGCTCCCTCCGGCAACGCCGTGCGATAAGCCTCCACAACTTCGACGTGCGCGCCGAGCCGGCGCAATTCCTCCGGCACGACATCGCGCGCCACCTGCGCTCGCGGCAACAGAATGCGCTTGCCGTTCAGATCAACACCGGTGAAGGCCTCGACCAAACTCTCGGCCACGTACTGTTCCGGCATCAGGCTCACTTGCAGTCCGATCTCCTCGGCCGCTTGACGCGTCGCGGGGCCGATGGCGCAGACCGATGCGCGCAGTCCGGCCGCCTTGTGACCACCGCGCGCAGCGAACGCTCGCACGCCGTTGGCGCTGGTGAAGACGATCCAGTCGAACGACTCGACGGCGGCCAGCGCATGTTCGAACGGCGCCGGATCCTCTGGCGGTTGTATCTCGATGGTGGCGAACTCAACAACTTCGGCGCCTCGCGCGCGCAGCTTCACCGATAGGTCGCCAGCCTGCTCACGAGCACGCGTCACTGCCACGCGCAGTCCGAGCAACGGCGACGGCCCGTAGACCGCCTCCAGAATCTCGCGCCCGCCGTCTGCAAGCAACTCTCGCGCCAGTTCGGAACCCAGCCGCGCGGCATCGCGCATAGCGCCGGATTTCCGTCCCCTCACGAGCGCGCGTCCGTCGGGTGACGCCACAATCGCCACCAGTTGCAGCAGCCCGTGCTCCACAGACGCGTGGCATCCAATCGGCACCTGACAACCGCCGCCCAGTGCGCCCAGCACGGCCCGTTCAGCGGTCACCGCGGCACGCGTGACGACATCGTCCAGCCGCTGCACGATGTGGAACGCCTCGCCGTGGTCGCGCGTTTCAATCGCCAGCGCGCCCTGGCCCACGGCCGGGCACATCACGTCCACCGGCAACAGCTCGCGTATCCGCTCGGCCCAGCCCAAACGCTTCAGCCCGGCGGCTGCCAGCAGGATGGCATCGTACTGGCCTTCGGAGAGCTTGCGCAGCCGTGTGTCCAGGTTGCCGCGCAACGGCTCAATCTGCAAATCCGGACGCTGCGCGTGCAGTTGCGCCGAGCGCCGCAGGGAACTGGTTCCCACGCGCGCTCCTTGCGGCAGGTCCTTAAGCGCGCATCCCACCATGGCGTCGCGCTCGTCTTCGCGCGCCGGAATAGCGGCGACCGTGAGCCCGGCGGGAACCTCCGTCGGCAGGTCCTTCAGACTGTGCACGGCCAGATCCACGCGGCCGTCGAGCAGCGCCTCTTCAATTTCCTTGGTGAACAATCCCTTGGTGCCCACCTGCGCCAGTGGCACGTCGGTGATCTTGTCGCCGGTGGTCTTGATGATCTCGATGCGCGTTTCCACACCGAGTTCGGCAAGCTGCGCCGCCACCCAGCGCGCCTGCCACAGAGCCAATTGTGAACCACGGGAACCGATGACGAGCATGAGCGTCAGTCTCCCAGCCGGAACACGCGATGAATCAGGTCCACCAAGTGCAGTCCGTCGGGCCGCCCGGCGCTACGCCGCAGCTCCGAAATGGGACCGTGCGCGACCTTGTTGACGATGCCGCGCGTGAGCGCTTCGATGGCTTCCTCCTGCTGCGGAGTCAGCGTGCCCAGCTTCGAACGCATACGTGCCACTTCGCCGGCACGAATCTGCTCGAGTTGTTCCTGCAAACTGACGATGGTAGGCGTCACCTCGCGAGCGTGCAAGCGGCCCAGCATGCGATCCACTTCGAGCGCGACGATGGCCTCGGCCTGTTCGGCTTCCTTGGCGCGCTCTTGCCGGTTCGAGTCCACCACGCGCTCCAGATCGTCGATGTCGTACAGGAAGACGTGTTCGAGCTGATTGACTTCCGGATCGATGTTGCGCGGCACGGCGATATCGATGAGGAACATCGGACGGTTGCGCCGCGCATCGATCGCGCGGCGAACATCACTGGGAGTGAGGATGTAGTGCGGCGCACCGCTGGATGCGATGACGATATCCACTTCGTGCAGCGTCGCGGCGAAGTGGGTGTAGTCGACAATGACGCCGTCGAACAGCCGCGCCAGTTCCACCGCGCGTCCATGCGTGCGATTGGTGACGTAGATGCCTGCCACGCCGGAACGGCGCAGATGGCGCGCGGCCAGTTCCGACATCTTCCCCGCCCCGATCACCATCACTTTCTTACCGTCGAGTGAACCGAAGATCTGGCGTGCCAGTTCCACCGCCGCGTAGCTGATCGAAACGGCGCTGCGGCCGATGTCGGTTTCCGAACGCACGCGTTTGGCGACGCTGAAGGCGCGCGTCATCAGTACTTCCAGAAACCCGCTCAACGCGCCGTGAACCTTCGCGGCGGTGTAAGCGGCTTTGAGCTGGCCCAGGATCTGCGGCTCGCCGAGCACCATCGAATCCAGGCTGGCGGCCACGCGGAACAAATGCCTCACCGCGTCGCTGTCGACGTGATGGTACAGGTACGGATCCGCCCATCCATGCGGGATGCCGCGGCTGTGCTCGAAAAAGCCCGTGGCCAGCGCGACCGGATCGCAGGAATCCTCGGCGGCAACGGCCACTTCCACGCGGTTGCACGTGGACAGAATCATCCCTTCCAGCAGCCCCGCCTCGCCTTTCAGCGTGCGCAGGGCGTCCGGTAGCGACGATTCGCTGAAGGCTAGCTTTTCGCGCACCTCCAGCGGCGCCGTGCGATGATTCAGCCCCGTAATCGCAAATCTCATCGTGTCAACATCGGACGCAGACCCACATGCGCGGCCCAGGTCAGCGCCGAACATCCCAGAACCACAATCGACATCACCGCGGCCTTGCGCCCGCGCCATCCGGCCGAGGCACGCAGGAACACCAACAGCAGGTAGAACAGCCAGGTCACCAGCGACACCACGATCTTGGGCTCGGTAATCCACTGCGTGCCGCTCTCGACGAAAGCCCATACGCTGCCGGCAACCACAGCCAGCGTGATCAGCACGAAGCCCGTCGCCATCGAGGTCGAGACCACGTTGTCCAGCACGCCCAGCGGCGGCAAACGGTCCAGAAACACGCTGGCACGTTTACGTTTTAATTGCCGCTCCTGGATCAGGTAGGCGACCGAGCCGACGGCCATCAACAGCATGGCCGCGTAGCCGGTGAGCACCAGCGCGACATGAACCAGCAGCCACGCATCGCGCACTTTCGGATCGGACCACGGAGCCACCGGGCTGCCCAGCGCACCCACCAGCGTCATGACGAACATCAGCGGAAACAGGAACGCGCTCAAGGTCTCGATGCGATGGCGCAGATAGACCAGCAGATAGAGCACGCCAATTAGATACGCGCACAACGAGATGGACTCGTAGAAATTGTTGGCTGGAAAATGGCCCGTATAGGCGGCTTCCTCCACGATGGAAACGAAGTGGAGCGTGAGTCCGCCGCAGAAAGAAACGAAAGCAACCCGGAACAGCTTGGCGCGGCGCTTCAGAATGGTAAGAATGGCGTGGAGCAGGCCCACCGCATAGAGCGCGGCGGCGACACGCAGCCAGATGACGCTCATTTCATGCATGTTCGGGAGTCTCGTTTGTCCAGATCATGAGTGGCAGCCGCGCCGCCCTGAACGCGACTACCTTGCACCCATTAGTATATCGTGACCAACAGGTACTGAAAAACGAGACAGACTGCTCGTCAGCGGATACCAAGGGGCAGAGTGGTCTGTCTCCAATATGATTCACTTAACGAGTCAAGGGATGCACGATCACTTCCCAGATCGCCGTTTCGGCCAATTTCATCGTAGGCGACTACAGTACCAAGTGAATGGTTTACTTTTTGCCGACCGTTGGTGCGCTCCCTCGATGTGCACGGCATTGTGCTGCCACGCGTCCAGAATCGTCCAGCTATTGTTCACCCTGGCGCGACCGTCTCAGCGCTTCTTCGTTCGAGGCACATCGCTGGATAGAAGGCTGATCGAATCGCCCTTCACAAGCCAAACGCCGCGCTCAGTCCCGACGTAAATGGGAACATGATTTAACATGCTACTGAACACATGGGTTTCAAGGGGATAGTCGGTTACAATGTGTGACACGGTAAGTGCGACGGCGCTGGTGTCCTTTGCGAGTTCCAATATCCCGCGCGACAAGGGCATGATCCGCTTCACGCGGCGACCGTCACTTGTGACAATGACGCGATAGTGCTTTCCGAGCACTACCGTATCCGCCTTCTCTGTGCCTGCAAGCAATTCTACGAGCACGCCTTCTTCCCCAATCACGCCGGCAGGAAGCACCACTGGATTCATTGGTTGAGCGAAGGGTGCCGCAGCATCAAGCGCGGCCTGCCTGGCTCGAAATAGCTTCAATATTTCTGGATCAGGCCGTTCCGGAGTCGACAGCGCCTCGACCTTGGGTGTCGCTCCTGGTTCCATAGGGACGTGGATTCGATACGCGATCTTCGGGTCGGCGGCATCAGTGAAGAACACAACCAGCCACGATGTCAGCGGCTTTCCGTCCTTGTTCCCCTCACGCAAGCTTAGGTATCCGACCAGTCCTTTGCCCTTGAGCGATCCAACATTCTCCAGAAGGGCATCAGTCCCGAGCGCGGATGCTTTGTCAACTAGGTATAGCTCTCTTCCCAAGTCGATTGACTGCTGAACTTGAGGCGCCAGGTCCGGCGGTATCGGTAGAGTCTTCGGCGAATACGTTTCCTGGCCACAGGCGGCGCCGACAACGATGACAAAAAAAATAGCGACGTAAACGGACGGCACAGTCCTCAATATACCAAGCATCAGCTTCACTCGCGCTGTCAAATATGTCGTCGAGATACCCCCCAGGAATCCGCCCGACCGTGGGGTACAGCCGGGTGCCTTCGAGAAATCGGCCCAGCGCCGTCAAGTTGACGAAAAACGCTAGGACCTTATCGGAAGTGCCCGGCGTACAACGCCCAATCCGTCGAAGTGGTTCTCGTTGTCCACAAGTCCAGTTCAGGGAGATTGGTCCTTGCTCCAACAATCCCAGCCCTTGGTTTGCGCCGGGGCGGCGGGGCCAGCCTCCCTCTCGTTACCTTGAGCGCGAGGTTATCGTTTGAGCTCGGCTTCGGCGGCCTCGAGTTCCTTGCCCGCCTCGGCCCACTTACCTTGCGACACCAATTCCCGATAGCGCCGGAAATACTTACGAATCGCTTCGATGCGCGGGTCCGGCCCGGTGCTGGGTGCGGCGGCCGTGACAGTCGCTTTGGCTGTGGCCTCGGTCAGCGCACGCAGTTTGACGCCCGATAGTTCCGCGATGGCCTGCTCGTAAGTGTCCGTGTAAATGACCGTGTCGCCCATGCCGAGCGCGATCTTCTTGAGTTGCGGCATGCGCGCCTGGGCGGCCTGGATGTAGATCGGTTGGATGTAGACGAACGTGTCCTCGATCGGCAGCACCAGCATCTGGCCGCGAATCACCTGCGAGCCCTGCTGGTTCCAGAGAGTCAGATCCTTCGAGATATTCTGATCCTGACTGATCTTGGCTTCGATCTGCATGGGTCCGTAAATCAGCGCCTGCTTGGAGAGCTTCAGCACCAGCAACTCACCCAGGTGCTCGCCGTCGCAACGCGCCACCATCATGCCGATCAGGTTGTCCTTGCTGCGCGGCGTGAACGGAAGAATCAGCAGAAACTCAGGCTGCTCCTGTCCCGGAACGGTCGCCACGATGTAGGTGGGCGTCATGGTGCTGGGTTGCCCTTCCTGACTGGATGCGGCCCGGGGAATGTCCCAGAGGTCTTCCTTGTTGTAGAAAGACTCCGGGTCCAGCATATGGAACGTGCGATAAATCTCCGCCTGCACACGGAACATGGTTTCCGGATAGCGGGCGTGCGCGCGCAGTTCGGCGGGCATTTCCGAAGCCGGCAGAAGCAAGTGCGGGAACAGGTGGCGGTAGGCCTGCACGATCGGATCGGTGGGATCGAACACGTAGAGCTTGGCCGTGCCGTCATAGGCGTCCACGGTGGCCTTCACCGAGTTGCGGATGTAGTTGATGGAACCCACGCCCGCGACGTTGACCACTCTGGAGTAAGGATGCACGCGGGAGGTGGTGTAACCGTCCGCCATCCACACCATGCGCCCTTCGGCGGTGAGCACCAGATAGGGGTCGCTGTCCCAGGTGACGAAGCCGGCAAGTTCGCCGAGACGGTCGCGCACCTTGCGGCGGACAATCATGCGGCTTTCGGAAGTGAACATGCCGGTGAGCAGGATCTTCCAATCGCCCTCGGCCAGCGCGGCTGCGAAGCGGATGGGCAACGAAGCGACGGAGAAGCCGCCGGTGCCCTCGTAGCGGCTGTGGACGTTTTCGGCGCCGGATGGATAGTTAAACTCGGGCTGCTTGGTGCGAACGAAGACGGGCTCGTGCAGTTGCTCGCCAAAATAGAGTTCCGGGCGCGTCAGTTTCAGACCGGGCGCCTTCACCGCGGGCGGAGCGTCCTGAATGAACAGAACGGGGAGGCCCTCGGGCGTGATGCGATTGGCCTCGGCCATCACCGCGCCGTAGCCGTGCGTGTATACGAACTTCGAGTTCACCCAGCCGGCCTGCGCGCCTCCCACCTGGCGGATGTCGAGTTCGCGCGGCGTCAGCAGCACCTGGCGAAGGCGCCCGTCGATCGTGTAGCGGTCCACGTCGTTATCGACGAAAACATAATAGGGCCGGATCGCCTGAAGCTGCGTGACCGTGTCGTGGAAAGCGCGCAAATCCCACAGGCGCACGTTGTCGAGCAGAGCCTTGTGGCGCGCGGGATCGACCTTGGTTTCGGATTTGGCGGCGAAGTCCACCTCATGGATGCGCCGGTCCAAACCGTACGCGGCGCGCGTGGCCGCGATGTGCCGCTCGACAAAAGGACGCTGCAGCGAGATCTCATTGGGCTTCACGTAGACCGCGTTCACGATCGAAGGCACCACGCTGCGAATTGCCACCAACACCACCATGGCCAGGGCGAACTTCATCCGCCCGAAAGCCAGGAACACGGCAGCGGCGATCGCCGCCGCCACCGCCAGCCATTGCAACGGAAGGCTGACGTTCTGATTCACGTAATCGACGCCGACCAGGAACCCATGATCGTTATGCAGCATGGTGTACCGGTCGAAAAAGAATCGCGCCGCCAACCCCAGCAGGAACAGCACGCCGGCGCCGCGCAAGAACGCGCCGCCGAAGGCTTCGCCCAGGTGCAACTCCTGAAAGTCGAAGCCGCCTTCCTGCATCATTTGTGGAAAGCGTTCCCGAAGCTGCCACAACCGCGAAGCGAGAAAGTAGAGTATCCCACTAAGCAGGGTCAGGCCCAGCACGAAGCCGAGCAATTCGGAATAGAACGGGAGCTCGAACAGATAGAACGACAGCGGATGCGCGAAGACCGGATCGCGCCACGCGGTGGCTTCGGCCGGGAGGTTACGTCCACCGAAGAAACGGATGGCGGTCCACGAATTGATGGTCGCGACGGCCAGCAGAACGCTCAGCACGAGTAATGCGACGGTGGAGACCTTGGCGTAAATGGGAACTTGGCGCAGGCCGGTGCCGGCGGCCTTCAACGCCCGCGCATGCACCCACCACAGAACGACGAACGACACGAGCGACGCAACCACAGCGGGCGCCGTACCGTAGAGCAACATACTGACCCAGGTAGGCACCTGGCCCATCTCGCTCCACCACTGGTAATCGATGACGTAGCGCGCAATCGTGCGGGCGCCCAGAAACAGCGCCAGCAGAATGGCAATGACAATGATCATGCCGCCTTGACGGCGGGAGGGGCCTTCGACCTCTGGATAGGGCATGTCAACGCTCCTTGCTCCGCAACCAGACGAACTCTCCATTCACCATCGTCGCCACGGGCGCGCCGCGGAAGGTGCGGCCGTGGAACGGCGTGTTCCGGCTCTTGGAGTGCGAGCGGTTCACGTCGTAGGTCCAAACCAATTCGGGATCGAACAACGTCACGTCGGCCATCGCGCCCGGAGCTAGACGGCCGCGGTCTAAACTGAGCACGCGCGCCGGCCCCAGCGACAACACTTCCACCAGACGCATCATCGACAGCTTGCCGGGGTGCACTAACACTTCAAGCGCCACCGCGAGCGCGGTTTCCAGCCCGATGACGCCAAACGGGCATCGTTCGAACTCTTGCATCTTCTCGCTGCCGGCGTGCGGCGCGTGATCGGTGGCGATGACATCGATGGCCCCGGAAGCCAGCCCTTCGATGACACCCGCAGCGTCACCGGATGCGCGCAACGGCGGCTTCATCTTGAAGTTGCTGTCATAGGGCGCCATTGCCGCGTCACACAGCGCCATGTGATGCGGCGTGGCTTCGGCCGTCACAGTGATACCGCGCGCCTTGGCTTCAGCGACCATTTGCACGCTTCGCCGCGTGGACACATGCGCAACATGGAATCGCGCGCCAGTGGCCTCAGCCAGCAGAATGTCGCGCGCCACCATGACGTCTTCCGAACAACCCGGAATGCCGCGCAGCCCCAAACGCACGCTCTCAAACCCTTCGTGCATGTCCCCGCCGGCGCTCAGGTGCAGGTCTTCGCAATGATCGATCACCACCAGGTTGAGCGCCCGCGCGAACTCCATGGCGCGCCGCATCACGCGGCTGTTCATCACCGGGCGTCCATCGTCGGAAATGGCCACGATGCCGGCGTTCTTCATCGATCCGTACGAGCACAACTCCTCACCCGCGCTGCCTTTGGTGATGGCGCCGATGGGCAGCACGTTCACCACCGCGTAGCGCCGCGCGCGATCGACGATGTAGCTGGTGACGGTGGCGCTGTCGTTCACAGGCTCGGAATTCGGCATGGCGCAAATGGACGTGAATCCACCCGCCGCCGCAGCGCGCGCACCGGTTTCGATGGTCTCGGCGTGCACAAAACCCGGCTCGCGCAGATGCACGTGCATGTCGATGAAGCCGGGCGCCACCACCAAACCGGTCGCGTCGAAAACCTCCGAACCGCTCTCGCCAAGGTTGCGCCCCACGGCGACGATACGCCCGTTTTCCACCTGCACATCCGCGATGCCGTCGCGTGAGGTCGCCGGATCGATCACCCGTCCGTTCTTCAGGAGCGTTCTTGCCATGGTCAGCTCAGAATCCTTTCGAGTACCGCCATACGGACGGCGACACCGTTCTCGACCTGATTGAGAATCACCGAGCGTTGCGAATCGGCGACTTCGGAATCAATTTCGCGCCCGCGGTTGATGGGCCCCGGATGCATTACGATAGCGTCCGGCTTGGCCAGCGACAGATGCTCCAACCGCAATCCGTAGTACTGAAAATACTCACCGGCTGGAATAGCGGCTTCGTGCTGCCGTTCCAGTTGCACGCGCAGCATCATGATGACGTCGGCGCCGGTGATGGCTTCGCGAATATCGGTGGTAAGCCGCACACCCGGTGCGATGCGTGCCAACTCCGGCGGCAGCAGCGTCGGCGGCCCACAGAGCACGATGTCCACGCCGAACTTCGAAAGCAGGTAAACGTTCGAGCGGGCCACGCGGCTGTGCGCGATGTCGCCGATGATGGCGATGCGCATACCTTCGAGCGTGGGCCGGCGGTCCAGGATGGTCCGCGCATCCAGCAGCGCCTGCGTGGGATGCTCATGCGTGCCGTCGCCGGCGTTGACGATGGGCGTCGGCAGATGGCGCGCTAGAAAGTGCGGCGCGCCCGAGGCTGCATGCCGCATCACGATCGCGTTCGGACGCATGGCGGCCAGCGTGTTCAGCGTGTCCACCAGCGATTCGCCCTTGGAGACGCTCGAACCCGACGCCGTGATGGACACTGCGTCGGCGCCCAAACGCTTGGCGGCGATTTCAAAGCTGGTGCGCGTGCGCGTGGACGCCTCGAAAAACAGGTTCACGATCATCTTGCCGCGCAACACGTCCAGACGTTTGAACGCCGAGTCCTCGAACGGCTGAAAGTCCTTGGCGCGGGTCAGGATCGCCTCGATCTCCGTCCGGTCGAGCGATTCGATGCCGAGAAGGCCTTGTGGCATGAGTTACTCCGCCAGCTTTTCGACCAACAGTACTTTTTCGACCTGGTCGATTTCCTGGAATTTCACTTCGATGATTTCATCCGACGTCGTCTGCACCATGCGGCCCACGTAGCGCGCTTCGACGGGCAACTCACGGTGGCCGCGATCGATCAACACCAGCAACTGGACCCGCGCCGGGCGGCCGTGATCGAACAGCGCGTCCATGGCCGCGCGCACCGTGCGGCCGGTGTAAAGCACATCGTCCATGAGCACGATGTCCTTGCCGGTAATCGGAAAATCGATGGCGGTCTGGCTGACCACGGGCGCCGGGCCGACGGTGGATAAATCGTCGCGGTAGAGCTTGATATCCAGAACGCCGACGGGCACCTTGCGATTCTCGAGAGACTCGATCTTGCGCGCCAACCGCTCGGCCAACGGCACGCCGCGGCGGCGAATACCGATGAACGCAAGCCGGTCGAGGTCCGCGCTCTTTTCGAGCACCTCGTGGGCGAGACGGACCAAGGTGCGGTCCATCTCCGATGCGCTCATCAATTGAGTTTTCACACGTGTAGCAGGCATGGAAAAGGCGTCTCCGAAGCGTTCAGGTTATCACATCGGGCACTCGCCCCGGAATGCATGCCACCTGAGCGATGATGGTAGCATCACATCTTCTGATGGGAATTATGAAGCATGTTCGATGGGCCGCGATAGCTGTGTTGATGGCAATCCCGGCATGGCCGCAAGACGCCAGCATCCAGCCAGCGCCGGTACTCTACCGGCCGCTCACGGCGACGGAACGTTGGGACCTTTACGCCAAGGACGCTTTCCGCAGCCCGTTGATCGCGTTTCGCGTTACCGCCGGAGCTTCCATCGCGCAGTGGCGCGACGAACCGCCCGAGTGGGGACAAGGCGGAGCGGGCCTGGGTAGACGCATGGCGCACCGTTTCGGACGTCTGACAGTGCAGGAGAGCTGCGAGGCCACCACGGCCGCTCTGCTGCGCCATGATGTGCGCTACTTTCCCAGCCGCGACGCCGGCATTTGGGCGCGCACGTCGCATGCCTTGGCGGCTAACTTCGTTACTCTCGACCGCAATGGCGACCGCACCGTGAATGCCGCCCGGCTGGGTGGCATTGTCGCCGCGGAACTGGTGAGCCGCCAGTGGATGCCGGACCGCTACCGCTCGGCTTACCGCACTTCCCGCGGCATCGCCATCCAACTCGGTTTCAGCACGGCATTCAATGTCTTGCGCGAATTCACACCGGATCTCAAACGCCTGGTGCGCCGGAATCACCGGAGCGGCCATCGGAACGCATCGGTCCCAACGCCTTCCGAACCTCTCGCACCAGTTGGCTCGCCGCAAACGGCTTCGCAATGACCTTGGCTTCGATGCCTGGGCGCGCAATCCGTTCGTCCGAATAGCCCGACATGTACAGCGCCTTTAGGCCGGGCAATCTCGCCCGGGCGCGCATCAGCAGGTCCGGCCCGCTCATATTGGGCATCACCACGTCGGTAAGCAACAGGTCCACGGTCTGGCTCGAGTCCTCGCAAATGGCCAGCGCATGCTCGGCGTCCGCCGCTTCTAGAACGTGGAAACCGTGCCGGCGCAGAGCCTCGACGGTGAAGCGCAACACAGCCGCCTGGTCTTCCACAACCAGCACAGTCTCTCCGCCTCCGGTCTCCGCGGAGCAAACGTCGCGATGCGCTTCCTGCTCAATTTCCTCAGTCTCTGGAAAATGGAGGTGGAACACGGCGCCTTCGCCTGGCGCGCTGGCCACATCGATATGTCCCTTGCACTGGCTCACCACGCCGTGCACGATGGACAGTCCGAGACCGGTACCCTTGCCGACCTCCTTGGTGGTGAAGAACGGCTCGAACAAACGCTGGCGTGTGTTCTCGTCCATGCCCACGCCCGTGTCCTGGATCGACAAACGAGTGTATGGTCCGGGCTCCAGCGATTCGCCGCAAAACGGGCAAGCGCCTTCGCTCTGGATTCGATCCGTCCGGATGGTCAACCGTCCGCCACGCGGCATGGCGTCCCGCGCATTCACCGCCAGATTCACCACCACCTGTTCGAGTTGGTGCGGGTCCGCCATCAAGTGACCGATGTTCGGATGAAGCTCCGTCACCAATTCAATATCCTCGCCGAGCAGCCGCACAAGGATCTTCTCCAGGTCCCGGATCAGATGATTCAAATCCACCATGCGTGGTTCGACGGCCTGCTTGCGGCTGAACATCAACAACTGGCGGATCAGGTTGGCCCCTTTGTCTCCGGCACGCACGATCGCGCTCAGCGCTTCGTGCTCGAACGATCCCGGCGCTTGTCGGTCCGCCAACATCTGGCTGTAACCATTAATGACGGTCAGCAGGTTGTTGAAGTCGTGCGCCAGTCCGCCGGCCAGTCTACCGATCGACTCCATTTTCTGGGACTGGTGGAATTGCTCGGTAAGCCGCGAGCGCTCCTCGGCGGCCACGCGCTGGTCGGTGACGTCTTGCAGCAACAATACGCCCGCCGACACGTGCCCGTCTGAAGCGCGCACCGGCGCCGCGCTGGCCAACAACCACCTTCGCTGGCCCTCTGGATCGATCAACAGCAACTCGTCGCTTCGAGTAATCTGCTCAGTGAAAATGGCGCGCATGAGCGGCATGTCTTCGAACTCGAACGGCGTTCCGTCCGCGCGGCGCAACCTCGCCGCGACTGCGGCACGAAAAGCGGCCTCCGTCACCGGCCCGTTGTCGGGTATTCCGTGCAGGCGTCGCGCGGCGGCGTTGACTAGGAGCAGCTTACTCGACGTGGCGTCCACGATCACGATCCCCAACGGCGAATTACTGACGGCGGCTTCCAACAGTCCCCAAGCTTGCTCGCGCTCCTGTTCGGCACGCCTTTTGCGAACGATGCGCCACATGCCCTCCATCAGTAGCCGCAGTTGTTGCGCATCGGAGTCGTTATAGTCTTCGGCCTTATTGCCGACTCCGGCCACCAGCACAATCTTGCCGTCGTCGAACACAGGAAGATTCATGTGCCGCGTCAGCCGTACATGTCCTTCGGGAGTTCCACGTTTCCATATATTCGGAGCGTCATAGTCATTGGTAATGACGCAACGCCGCTGCCGAACCGCCTCTCCCCACAGGCCGGTATTTGCCACCGCGTATTCAAATGGCCGGTCGCTGACGGCACATTGCTCCAAAGCATCCTTGGACCAGGCGTACATGGTCAGCACCGTTTCGCTTTCATTCATGAACGCGATGTAGCCGATCTTGCTGCCGGTCAGACGGACAACCTCCTCCATGGCGTGCGTGGTCAACTCGCGTACGGACGCGTCCGCCATATGGTTCAGCCGCAGCAAGCCCTCGATGCGCATCTGGTTGAGCCGCTCGATCTGCTGGCCGCGCTTGCGTTCGGTGATGTCGCGGACCACCGCAATGGCGTGCATTTGATTGCCGGCCTGGACGGGTGCGACGGTGATCTCTATCGGCACACGCCCTCCGTCCTTGCGCACTGCGTACAATTCGGTCGGACGGTTGACCACCGCGCCCTGCCCGGTTTCGAGGAAGCGTGGAAACGCCTCAGCATACTGCTGCCGCTCTTCGGTCGGCACCAGAATGTCGTGCACAGACCGGCCGAGCATCTCCTCGGCCTTCCATCCGAAAATCCGCTCGGCCGCCGGATTCCACAGAATCGCATGCCCGTTGCCGTCGATCATCACGATGGCATCCAACGCGTTGTCGCACAACGCCCGAAGCATCGCTTCACTCTCGCCTAGTGCGGCCTGGCGCCGCAAAGACCGCGCCCGTTCACTGCACATGGTGGCCAGCATTCCCGCGAACGACTCAAGAAAGCCGGCAATCGATTCGACTTGTTGCGTGCCCAGAACGCGCGCCCCCATCGCAGCTTCCACGCACCGGTCCGCATCCAGACCGTGCGACTCCGCGGTGGCCCGAATGGCGTCGAAGTCCGGATTTTCCAGATGGAACGGGCCGCACAGGATGGTACCGAGCCGGCGCGGGCCGGCGTCGATGGGCGCCACTACCGCGTATAACCCGCCCTGGCAGGCCGTCACGGCGGCCGATGCGCCTTGCACGAGAGTCTCAAAGCAGGCCCAGCATGCCTCGCGATGTGCCTCCGCATACCTCGTGCAGCTTCGGCGCCATTCAAAACCGGTGACCACGCGGCCGTGTGCGTCCAGGATGGCCGCCTCCAGCCCCAGTGGTTCGCAGAACTGCTCCAGAGTCCTTTGAATGGCCGACGCGTCGATCAACTCTCCGATCGGGCGGTGCATTGTCCCCTCTGCTCATATTATGGCCCGATCTGACGGCTTTTGAATACTCCCGCGGCAACGGAGGCCTGACGTGGCCGCATCGCGGTGTCGTACACTCGTTTTTGTAGGTAAATTCCCCCAACATCCGCCGGCGGAACACCATCGCCCGGAGTACAACATCATATGAGCAATTCATTCCCAGTCCTAAGCGCGGCCGAAGCGGCTGCGATGATCCAGAACGGCCAGACGGTCGGCTTCAGCGGTTTCACTCCGGCCGGCGCGCCCAAGGCCGTGCCGCTCGCTCTGGCCGACCGCGCTATCGCCGAACACGATGCCGGCCGCGAATTCCAGATCGGTGTTTTGACCGGCGCTTCCACCGGGCCATCGCTCGACGGCGCCCTAGCCAAGGCGCATGCCATCAAATTCCGTACACCGTATCAAACCAACTCCGATCTGCGCGACCGCATCAACGCCGGTCAAACGCGCTTCTTCGATCTGCACTTGTCGCTGATGCCGCAGGTGACGCGTTACGGATTTCTGGGCCCGGTGGACGTAGCCGTGGTGGAAGCGGCCGACATCACCGCGGGCGGTGGCATCGTGCTCACCTCTGGCGTCGGCGTCACGCCCACCTTTTGCAACATGGCTTCGAAGATCATCGTCGAGCTGAACCGCCATCATCCCCCGACCATCCTCGGCTTGCACGACATCTACGAACCGGCCGACCCGCCCTATCGCATGCAGATCCCGATATACAAGGCTTCGGACCGCATCGGCAGCCCCATCATCACCGTGGACCCGGAGAAGATCGTGGGCATCGTCGAAACCGATCTCGAAGATGAAGCGCGCGCGTTCACCGGTGGGAGCCCGCTCACGGAAACCATCGGCAACAACGTGGCTGAGTTCCTGGCTTCGCAGCTTGCCTGCGGGTTGATTCCGAAATCGTTCTTGCCGATTCAGAGCGGTGTGGGCGACATCGCCAACTCCGTGCTGGGCGCGCTCGGCCGCAATCGCGACATTCCGCCTTTCGAGATGTTCACCGAGGTGCTGCAGGATTCCGTCATCGGACTGATCGAGCAGGAACGCGTGAAGTTCGCCTCCACCTGTTCGTTCACGGTTACGCCGCCCGCGCTGCGCCGCGTCTACGACAATTTGAAATTCTTCCGCCCGCGCGTGCTGCTGCGCCCGCAGGAAATCAGCAACAGCCCGGAAGTGGTCCGGCGCCTAGGTCTGATCTCGATCAACACGGCGATCGAAGTGGACATCTTCGGCAACGTGAACAGCACACACGTCATGGGCCGCAAGCTCATGAACGGCATCGGCGGCTCGGGCGACTTCACGCGCAACGCCTACGTTTCGATTTTCACCTGCCCTTCGACCGCGAAGAACGACAAGATCAGCACCATTGTGCCGCTGGTGTCGCACGTCGATCACAGCGAACACTCCGTGCAGATCATCGCCACTGAATACGGCGTCGCCGACCTGCGCGGTAAGTCGCCGTTCGAACGCGCCAACGAGATCATCGACAAGTGCGCGCATCCGGGTTTCCGCGATCTGTTGCGCAGTTATCTGACGATCGTTGAAGGCGGGCACACGCCGCACACACTCTCGGCCGCCTTCAAAATGCACGAACAATTCCAGCGCACCGGCGACATGCACGGCTGTAGCTGGTCGTAACAGGAGTCGACAAGACGATGCGCGCATGGCTGATGGATTCTTACGAAGGCGTCGGCAAGCTTCGTTTCGCTGAAGCGGAGGACCCCAAGCCCGCGCCGGGAGAAGTGGTGCTCGGCATACGCTTCGCCGCGCTCAATCCGGCCGACGCGTTCCTCGCCCAGGCGCAGTATCCGGCCAAGCCGCCCCTCCCGCACATTCTCGGCCGCGATGCGGTGGGCGAAGTGCTCGAAGTGGGCGACGGCGTCACCAATGTGCGGCCGGGCGACTTGGTGGGCTTGCTGCGCTGCGAGGCGGGCGTCACCACGCGCGGCACGCTCGCTGAGAAGACCGCCGTCCCCGCCTCCGTGTTGGTACCGATTCCCGATGGGTGGTCACAGGAAGAGATCGCCGGCGCACCGCTGGTGTTTCTGACCGCGTGGCAGGCGCTCACGCAATGGAGCGAACCGGAAGCGCCGCCCGCGCCCGGCACAGTGCTATTGGTTACCGGTGCATCGGGCGGCGTGGGCGTCGCTTCGGTGTTGCTTGGCAAGTCGATGGGACTGACCGTGGTGGCGCTTTCGCGTAGCGCGTCCAAGGGCGAAAAGCTGCGCGAGCTTGGCGCCGATTTCGTTTTCGACCCGGCCGATCCGAATCTCCGCAAGTCGATCCTTGCAGCGCTCGCCCCGCGCAAAGTCGATCTGGTGGTGGACAACGTCGGCGGCCCGCTATTCAATCAACTCATCGCGGTGCTGGGCTACGGTGGCCGCATCAGCGTGGTGGGCCGCAGCGGCGGCGTGGTGCCGGAGTTCAACACGGCCACGTTGTTTTTCCGCCGCAACCGCATTGGCGGCGTGACGCTGAACGCTTACTCGACGGAAACCTCACAGGCACTGTGGAAAGAGATCGTGAAGCGTCTGGCCGCCATCGGACGGCGGCCTGTGGTGGACCACGTATTCGAGTTCGACCAGGTACCGGCAGCCTTCGCGCGCCTGGCCGAAGGTCCCATGGGCAAAGTGCTGGTTCGCGTGACGGGATAATATAGAGAGCGGTCAAACAACCAAGGAGGACGAGGGGTGGACAGAGCCAACTTCGAGTACATGTTTTACGGCTTCGCCGTCGCGTGGATGGTACTGTTCGCGTACGTGGTGATGCTTTCCTCGCGCGAGGGCAAACTCAGGAAGGAAGTCGAGAACCTGAAGCGCATGATCGAAGAGCGGGAGAAGAAGTAAATGCGGCGCCGCGATCTGCTGCGATTCGCGGCCACGGCGGCGATGGGTCAGGCTGTCTCGCGCGGCATGCCGTCACCCAAGATTCGTGATGTTCGCGTGATCGCGACCGCACCCGCCGGTCTGCGTCTAGCCGTGGTGAAGATCCTCACCGACCAGGACGGCTTGTACGGATACGGCTGCGCCACGTTCACGCAGCGCGCCGACCTGGTGGTGGCGGCGGTCGAGCGCTATCTCAAACCGTTTCTCGAAGGCAAACCAGCCGATCGCATCGACGATCTCTGGCAAGCCTGCTACAACTCTTCTTACTGGCGCAACGGGCCGGTGCTCAACAACGCGCTGAGTGGCGCCGACATGGCGCTGTGGGATATCAAAGGCCGCCAGGCAGGCATGCCCGTCTATCAACTGCTGGGCGGCAAATGCCGCGAGGCGGTGGATTGCTACGCACACGCGGGCGGCGCGGAGATTCCCGAAGTGATCGAAAGCGCGCGCCGCTTCATGGCGCAGGGTTTCCGGCACGTGCGCGTGCAAATCGGAGTGCCCGGCATGGCGGGCTACGGCGCAGGCGGACGGGGCGAGCGTCCCAACGCGCTGCATCAGGCGCTGGTGTATGAACCCGCGGTGTATCTGCGGCGCGCCCGGAAGATGCTCGAAGAGTGCCGCAAGCAGTTGGGCGAAGAGGTGGAACTGCTGCACGACATGCACGAGCGTGTATCGCCGTCGCAGGCCATTCAGTTCGCCAAGGACGTGGAACCACTGCGGCTGTTCTTCCTGGAAGATCCGCTGTCGCCGGAAGACATCGCCTACTTCCGCACCATGCGACAGCAGACCTCGACGCCCATCGCCATGGGCGAATTGTTCAACAGTCCGCACGAGTGGACGCCACTGATCGCCGAACGCCTCATCGACTACATCCGCATGCACATTTCGCAAATGGGCGGCGTCACACCGGCGCGCAAGGTGGCGGCCTTCGCCGAACTGTTCGGCGTGCGTACGGCGTGGCACGGCCCGGGCGATGTATCTCCCATCGGACACGCCGCCAACGTAGCGCTAGACGTGGCCTGCCACAACTTCGGCGTGCAGGAATTCTCGCCGTTCAACGAACGCGTCCGCGAAGTTTTCTCCGGCTGCCCAGAAATGCGCGACGGCTACCTATGGCCGAGCGAGAAGCCGGGCTGGGGCATCGAAGTCGACGAGAAAGCCGCAGCGAAGTACCCGTTCGGAAGCTTCGAGCAAGGCGAACACAAACGCCTGAACGGAGGCTGGGGAGAAGTACGCCGCCGCGACGGCACCATCATCAAGCAGTAGGGGAATTTCCTTCCCAGGGAGATAACCCGCTTACCGCACTTTCAGGCTCAGTTCACCGGAACCGACGTTTTCGAAGGGTCCGGGTGACGGGTTCGCCGCCGGACGTTTCTTGCCGAAGTAGTCATAGTCGATGACCACGGGCGTGCCGTCCGCGTTCTCATAAGCGAGCCCCGGTGTTTTGGCGGTCCCCAACAAGGCAGTGGTCACGCGTTGTGTCACCGTCTGGCGAATCGATTCGGGCAGCGACAGTCTGATACGCACACCGCCGTCCCCTTCGACGACCTCGATCTTGGGGTCAACGCTCGTCAGCACCAGCGCGTCCTTTTCACTCGAGTACGGGCGCGCCCCGTTGAAGTACACATTCCCACCGGTTTGCAACGGATACTTCGCCGTTTCATAAACCCACAGGCCGTACCCTTTGAGCACGCCGGTCTTCGGGTCGCGCACGGCGGGGCTGCCGGTGTTCGAGCCACCGACCAGGATGTTGTTGTAGAAACGATTGTCGCCGCCCTCAGTCTTACCGTGACCCGCAATCCTGGTCGAGTGCGCGTAATGGAACGGAGTAGAGCGGGCCGGAGCAAGTTGGCTCAGGATCATGCCGGTCATGAGGTTGTGAACATACGCGCCGCCTTGCGACTCGTCGTAGAGGCTCGTGGGAGACAGAAACAGGTTGTTGTCCACAATGAACGGTCCGTGATCCACTTCCACGAGAAGATCACAGTAGCTGTTGTCATAAAGGAGGTTGCCCGTGATCCGGGTCCCTTGCGCCATCCAATCCATCCACAGGCCGAGGTGGCCGTTGTGTATGCGGTTTCCCTTGATCAAAACGTCGATGGCGGCGTGCAGCTTGATGGACGCCATCTCCGCGCCCGTGAATTGCCGCTTGGTCCAGATGTTGTAGATGTCGTTGTTCGTGATCTGGCTGAAGACCGCGCCCAGACTTCCCGCAATGCCGGTCTGCTCGCAGTTGAAGATCGTGTTGTTCCGTACGATATGACTGCCGATGTTCTCCTTGGACCAGCCACCTTCCAGGGCGCGCCGGATGACTTCGTCGTAATGCGCCGCGCCGCCAACGCACGGATTTCTCGTCCATTCGTTGTGGCCCGTGGCGCGGTCCTTGCCCAGCGTAATGCCGGAGCACTTCGAATCGCTGATCACGTTGTTTTCGATGATCCAGCCCTTGCTCCAATGCGTGCCGACTAGCCCGATCTGCTCGGCCGTGGGCGCGGCCCATTGCGTGGCGGCATGGCTCATGGTGAAGCCGCGAACCGTAATGTAGTTTCGGCCCGGTTGATCCGGATAGAAACAACTGTCGCGAACGTTGATCTCCACCAGTTCCTTGTTGGGATCCCGGTCGTGGAAGTTGGCGTAGATGTGCGTGAATTCGCCGTCGCTTTCGCAGAACCAGGTCCAGGTGGAACCTTCCTTGTCACGAATGTCAGATGCCGGACGCGGCTCCAGCACGCGTTCCAGCAGATGCGTCTCCCACAGGCTCTTGCCGTTCAGATAGACTTCGCCGGTGTGGTGCGGCCTCCCCTTGTCTTTGAACCAGTCCCCCGAAATCAGGTCTTTGTACGGGTTGTAGTTGCCGAAAAACGAATTCGGGATGGTCACCTTCCACACACTGGGTCTGAAGGGCTTCCAATCGCGAATCACTTCCGAGCCCTTAATCACGACCTTCTCGCCGGAGGCCGCCTGGTAGACGATGCGCTTCGCATCGGACTCACCTCCGCGAGGAGGCGTGACACGCTCGCGGTAGGTGCCCCCGTGCACGGTGATCACGTCGCCCGGTTGCGCCGCGCGCGCCGCGGCGGAAATGGTCCGATAAGGGCTGGACAACGTACCCTTGTTTGAATCGTCGCCGTTAGGCGCAACGTGTATGTCACGCGCAAAAGTGAATCCCGTCCAAAGCGTGAGCAGTACCGCGCATAGCGTACACTTGTGAATTCGCATGAAGACCTACCGTTGTGATGCAGGTAAAGCAAGCCCGGACGGCCACGCCGGTAACCGTGGCCGTCCGGACAGCATCCCCGGCTGACGAGTTGTGCGGTGTGCCTGACCCGCAGCCGGCCCACACGCTAGAACTGCAGCTTCAATCCAAGTTGAATGATTCGCTGGTCGCCGGTCGCTCCGGGCCCCTGGCTGCTGCTGGTGATGACGCCGAAGGTGTTGGGAGTCAGAATGCTTGTCCCCGGTGCTCCCAGGTTGACGTGATTCACGAAGTTGAACATCTCGGCGCGGAATTGAATATTGGCCTTTTCCGAGAACTTGAAGTACTTGTTGGCCGCCAGGTCGATGTTGTTCAATCCCGGCAGGTGCAGCGGATTGCGGGTCGCGTTGCCCCAGCTTCCCATCGGCGTCACGGAGAACGCGGCGGTGTTGAACCATCGGCTGCGAGACCGTTCGTTCCGGCTGAGCGCCGCGGTTTGCCCACTGACCATACTCACCCGCGACCCAACACCGGTTCCGGTTGTGTCGCCGACGCCGCCCAACGTCATGGCAAAGCCGGTTTGCTCGGTGATGATGGCATTCATCTGCCATCCGCCAAGCAACGTCTTCACCACACGGTTGGAGGCATGTTCGAACAGCGGAATGTTATAGATCGTGGCCAGCGACAAGCGGTGGCGCAAATCGTACGCCGAGTATGATTTGTCCCCCTTCAAATTGAGGATGTCCTGGACGTTGCCGGTGTACCACCCGCCACCCACCGTACTTGCGTCTTGAGCTGATAGAGCCTTGGACCAGGTGTAAGCGCCGATGAAATTGAGACCGCCCGCCATCCTGCGTTCGCCCTTCATCTGCAGCGAATGGTAGTTCGAATTTCCGATCGCCTTCGTCGTGGTGATACCGCCGAAACCCTGGTACGGCCGCCTGCTGGCAACCGAAGGCAACCCCGGAGTTGTCGGGTTGACCACCGCCACCGGCCGGTTCCCGTCGAACGAATAGGGCAGGTTGGTAGCTTTCGATCCGACATATGCAATGTCATAGAAGATCTTCCCCGGCAACTGTTTTTGCAGGGTGAGGTTCCACTGTTGAATGTAAGCATCGCGCATGGTCGGATCTAGTGCGGCGGCGCCGAAGGTGCCCGTCACCGTGCTGCCTTGCTGTAGGAAGGCCGTCATCACCTGTAGCGGCTGATTGTAGGTGCCGGAGTAGGAATAACTCTTGACCACGGGCGTCCCCAGCACCAGGTTCGTGTAAGTATTGGTGATCTCCTGCGTGAAGTAGATTCCGTATCCGCCTCGGATCACAAGATCGTCAAGCTTCGGGATGCGATACGCAAAGCCGAAGCGGGGGCTGAAGTTGTTCTTGTCGCCATTCATCAGGCTGGGCGACACGCCCGGAGTATCTGCGATATCCGGGAAGTTGCGGAAGAGTTGCCGGGACACAGTGAAGCCAGGAATGGCGCCATTCAGTTCCCAGTTGGTTACCTTCCCGCGCTCGACCGGCTGCCCGAAGTAGTCGTACCGTATCCCGAGATTCAACGTCAGATTGCGCGTCACCTTCCAATCGTCCTGGAGGTAGTACGACTGCCAAGTGTGATTCATGCGGTTGGAGAACGGATCCGCGCTGATGGTGGCGCTTGTGGAAAGCCCCAACAGAAATGCCGCGAACGTGTTCTCGCGCACCGGCGAGGCCCCGTTCAAAGTGGTCGTGCGGCCGTCGAACGAGAATACCCCGCGTGGATAAAGGGCTTCATCGAAACTGAAGTTGCGGCGGTAGATCTGCGCTCCCACCGTCAGGAAATGTCCGCCCTTACTGATGGAGAGATTGTCGCCGAACTGCCAAACCTGGTTGTGCTGGTAGGCTGGCCCGGAAGCTGAAACCTGTGGCACGTCGTAACCCAGACTGAAGTTGGGAGGACCGTAGTCGCGGGGATCTTTGGATACGCCCGGAATGCCGATGATGTTAGCGATATCGTACTGCGAATTGTACGTGGTGCCGAAGACCGACTTGGGGAACCGCCGGCTCCAACCGAGGCGAAGCTCGTTGACGGTCGAGGCGGAGAACACATGTGTATCGCACAGTGCGAGCACCTGCTGGCGGCCATAGCTCATGGTGTACTCCCACCCGTATGTCGGCACGCTAAACGCCGTTTGCTGGTTGAAGATGTAGGTCCCGTAAAGGGTGTTCTTGTTGTTGATGCGATGGTCGATGCGACCAAGGTACTGATTCTGATCCGTGGGAGCGGAAGCGTTCGGACCGCGGTAATTGATGGCCGACTCGTTGGTATTCGGTTGCGGCACGAAGTTCAAGAACTTCGTCGCGTAAGACTGAATGCGGCTCGCCGGGATCGTGTTATTCGCGAAGGGCTGTCCTGTGGCCGGATCATAGATGACCGCCGATGCGCCCGAGAAGTTCCCCGTGCGATACGCCGTTGGCGGGACGAAAGCGGTTCCGCCGAACGATCCGGATATCAGACGCCCGGACTCCCAATTGAAGAAGAAGAACGTCCGCTCCTTGCCGTTGTAGACCTTCGGAAACACCACCGGTCCGCCGATATTGGCGCCAAACTGGTTGCGGTTCAAACGCGGCGGCTTTGCCGTGGATGAATACGGCTGAAATGGAGCCAGTGCGGTGAGAGCATCGTTCCGGTTGAAGAGCCACGCCTGGCCGTGAAACTCATTGGTGCCGCTCTTGGTAGTGAGATTGACGTGCCCGCCTGGAGCGGCTCCGTACGCGGCCGAGTAGCTGCTGGAATCGACCTTGAATTCGCGGATGGCATCGATCGACAGCGAGAAGCTCATGCTGTACGACCCGAGGCTCATCGCCTCAATGCCGTCGTAATAGTAACGATTTTGGTTGTCGCGCGCACCATTGGCGCTCATGCCGACATTCTGTCCGAGCGAGCCGCCGGAACTACGTACGCTGAGGCTGCCCGGCGTTGCCGGGTTCACGCCGGGCGTGAGCAGCGCAAGTTGGACGAACGATCTTCCGTTGAGTGGGAGCTCCGCCACCTGCTGGCGGTCAATCACCGTACCAACGGTGGCGTTCTCGGTTTGCAGCGCGATGGCACTCGCCTCCACCTGCACCTTCTCCGACACCTGCCCTACCTTCATTTGAACGTCCATGCGGGCGGTCTGCCCGACAACGAGTTCAAATCGGCCAATTTCCATGGTTTGAAAGCCCGGAGCGCTCGCACTAAGGCTATAGTTGCCCACGGGAAGAAACGGGAGATTGTAGTTTCCGCTGGCATTGGTGACTGTAGACTGCTTCTGGCCGGTTTCCGCACGAACAACAGTCACCGTGGCGCCCACCACGCTTGCACCCGTGGGATCGGTTACCGTACCCACGATGGACGCCGAGTTGGCTTGGGCAAACAGCGCTGGCAAAAGCAGCGCGACTAAGCCAACAACAACGGCGCCAAGAATACCGCGTCTGATTCTTGTCATATTTGAAGTCCTCATCCATCGGAGGCTGCGGCAGCGCTGTTCCCGGTGGCATTATCACCGCCCGCCCGCACGCCTCAACAACGTGCCTACCCCTGCATTCCACCGGAATTCGCTGGTGGTAATCGAGCGTACCTTTGTCAGACTGGTGCCGAAAGGTTCATTACGGTTATTGGCTCGGATGCGCTTATCCTTTGTTTCTGCAACAACTTCCCGCCGTAACTCCGACGTTACGAACCGTTACATTCCGTGGTAAGGTGTTTTGAGACAAGAATAAAGTGGCTGACGCATTCCATTCCGCGGGACGGGCGTTGGCATCGGCGCGACGCAAGCTCAGTGCCGACGAGAGCATTGCCGAAGTGCGCCACCACCTATCGCGCATCCTGGAGAGCCCCTCGTTTCAAGGCAGCAAGCGCTGCCAGGACTTCCTCCAATACGTGGTTGATCGCGCGTTGGATGGACAGTTCGACGCTCTCAAGGAAAGAGTGATCGGAGCTGAGGTATTCGGACGTCCGGCGGGATATGAAACCTCCGGCGATGCGATCGTTCGTGTGAAAGCGAACGAGGTACGCAAACGCCTCGCGCAATACTACCAGGACACGGGCGCGGCGGATCCCATACGGATTGAGTTGCCTGCCGGTTCCTACGTCCCCACCGTGAGTTGGCTGGACGAAAAAGGATCCGCACCCGTCGTCCTGCCAATCAATGAGATCAGGTCCGCTGAGCCGTTGTCGGCCTCCTCAACCATGCACGCGCCATCGGCCGGACGAAACATGCGATGGATTTGGTTGGCCGCCGCGTGTGGAGTCCCGCTCATCGCGGCGGTGATTGGCATCTGGCGTTTTGCGGGCACAAACTCGGAACTGGAACAATTCTGGAAACCTATCATAAACACCAAAGAGCCCGTCGTGGTGTGCATGAACATCCGGGACGATTTCATGTATTCGCGCCGGATGCAGGACGCGCTGGCGGCAGCCGCCCGGACCGAGGGGTACCGCTTCGATTTCGCGTTGCAGCCGGACGACGTAGTGCGCATACCCAACGGACAACTTTCACTGCAAAGCCTTCGCGCGGTTCTGGATATCGCGATGCTGTTGGCGCAACATGGCAAGCAGGCTCAGTTCCGCACACCCGAGGATGTCTCCTTCGACGAGATCCGTCATCAGGCCGTGGTGCTGGTGGGTTCAACCAACAACCCGTGGACCGTTCAGTTGAGCCAGGAACTGCGCTACAGCTTTGATCATGTCGAGGAGGGCCGCCGCGCGAGTGCCTGGATCCACGACAAGAAGGCTCCCAACGAGCGCAAATGGAAGGTCGATGGTGTCTGGCCCTACCACTCGCCCACGGTGGACTACGCGATCATCAGCCGTGTGTTTGACGCATCCAGCCAGAGGGTCACTCTATCGGCGGCCGGATTGAGCCGCTTCGGTGCGCAAGTCGCCGGCGAGTTTCTTACTCGACCGCAATACTGGAAGCCGGTGGCAACGCGAGCACCGCGCGGCTGGGAACGCATGAACTGCCAGATCATCCTGGAAACCAAGCTGGTCGGAACTACACCCGGTCCGCCGAGGATTCTTGACGTGCACTTCTGGTAGTGACGGCAGGCAAGCGGTCCAGCCGCGATTGTGCGTTCATGCTGTCGCGCAAACGCGTCATGACGGCCGGTTCCGTCGCCGAAAGATCCTTGGTTTCGTAAGGATCTTTGTCGATGTTGTAGAGCTCGAAGGTTTCGGCTTTCTTGCCGCGCGTCGCGATGAGCTTCCATGCACCTTGCCGCACCGCGCGCTGCTTGGGCGTTCGCCAGTAGAGCACGCGATCGCTAACCGGTGCCGCTCCCGCGCGGGGCGGCCAGAAGTCGCGCCCATCCCAATCGGTTTGCTTCGCCGTTGTGCAACCGGCAACATGACATAGCGCCGGCATCCAATCCACAACGTGCAGCGCTCCGCCATACTTGCCGGGTTGCATCATGGTGGGCCAGTTCACGAATGCCGGCACGCGTATACCGCCTTCGTAGACTTCGCCCTTCCATCCGCGCCAGGGCCGGTTCGAGCCCAGCGTCGCGTTGGGCATGAGCCCATCGCCCGGATATTCGGCCGTATTGCGCCAGTTCTCCTGCGCGCCGTTGTCGGAGGTGAACACCACCAGTGTGCGGTCGCGCTGGCCGGTGCGTTCGAGCGCGGCGATCAGACGGCCCACGGCGTCGTCCATGTGCGTCACCGCCGCGGCGTACTGCCTTCGCGAACGGTCCGCGATGCGGCCTTCATACCGCGCCAGCCACTGCTCGGGTTCCTGCAACGGAATGTGCGGCGCGGTGAACGCCGTGTAGATGAAGAACGGCGAGTTGCGCTTCATTTCGATGTAGCGCACCGCTTCGCGCGCGATCAGATCGGTCGAGTGGCCTTCTTCCTGAATGAACTTGCCGTCGCGATGCCAGGTTTCGGTGAACGGCCCGTGCTTGTAAGAGTGCAGGTATTGGTTGATGCCGCCCGCCAGACAACCGTAGGAACGCTTGAAGCCGTAATGTTGCGGACCCCACTCAAGTCGCGAGCCGAGATGCCACTTGCCGGAAATGCAGGTATCGTAGCCCGCCTCGCGTAACGCCACGGGCAACGTGCGCGTGCCTGGATCGAAGACGCGTTCGTTGGTCGGCGCAGTGACGCCGTAACGGCTCGGAAACCGCCCGCTCATGATTGCAGTACGCGTGGGACTGCAAGTGGGCATGGCGTAATGCTGGGTGAACTCGACGCCGCCGCGAGCCAGACGATCCAGGTTCGGAGTTTCGATTTCCGAACCGTGGAAACCGGTGTCGGCCCAGCCCAAGTCGTCGACGATGACAAAGAGGATGTTGGGATGGAAGCCGGCGCGGGCAAACGCGCTCGCGCCAGCCAGGGAGAGAAATTGACGACGGTTAACCACGCAGACGCTTCAACAGCTCGATGGCCATCTTGACGTCCTCGATCTTCTGCTTCTGATCCTCGATTTCGCGTTCGATGGTCAGCGGGCCTTTGTATCCGACTTCCTTCAGTTTTGCGATGAAGCGTTCCATGCCCACCGCGCCTTTGCCAAGCGCCATCTCAGTGCCCAGCGCGCCGGGTTTATCCTTCGGCGGCCAGTTGCCGTCCTTGCAGTGGACGGTGATGACGTACTTGGAGAGCAAACTCAGCGCTTCGATCGGATCGCCCGAACCGTAGAGAATCAGATTGGCCGGATCGAAGTTGATACGCAGATTGGGCCGGTTCACATCCTCGAAGAACTTCAACAGGACTTTCGCCGGCTCCTGGCCGGTTTCGAGCGCAAAGGTCTGCCCGTGACGCGCGGCGTAGTCCGCGACGCGGCGCACCATATCGCGCACGGCGATGTAGTCGGGGTCCGAGTGATCCTCGGGCACGAAGCCCACGTGCAACGCGATGCTTTTCACGCCGATCGCGGCAGCGAAATCGCTGATCTCGTAAGTCCGCTTCTCGCGCTCGGCGCGCGTTGCCGCCGGAATCCAGCCCACCGTACGCTGAACCGTCGGAATGTCCGCATAGTTTTCGCCAGTGTAGGATGCGAACACCGTGACGACGGTGAACTTCTCGGCGTTCAGCGCGGCTTTCCACGCGGCCGCGTCCATCTTGTAGTCGCCGGGAATACCCAATTGGCCGCACTGCAATCCCAACGCTTTCACGTTTTGAATCGTGGCCACCGGATCCGGCCCGGCCCAGAACATCAATCCGATTTCCATGGCAGTCAGAACCGACATGCGACTTTTTCTCCCTTCTGCTTGCGCGCTTCCACCATCAACTTCGTCAGCTTCACGGCCAGCGACGATTCGGCCGCCGGGCAAATCTCCGGCTGCCGGTTCGCCTTAATGCAATCCAGGAAGTATTCGACTTCGGCCTGGTAGCCGTCCTTCTTCGCCACCGGCAGTGTGACGGCCTCACCGTCCTGCTTGTAGAGCGTGGGGACGCGTCCGGCCGAACTGAATTCGATGGTGCCGCCGTCGGCGACGACGGTGTATTCCATCGAGAACGGATAAGCCTTCGGGTGATGCCATCCGCCAGTAACGGTCACCGTGCCAATTTCCGGATAGTAGAGTTCCGCCGTGAGGATATCGATCCCATGGGGCATGTCCTCATGCCCCCAAGCGGCCAGCGACTCCGGAGGTCCGAAAAGGTGCAGGCACATGTCCACGTCGTGGATGAGCAGATCGAAGATGCCGCCGCCGCTCACCTTGGGGTCCGCGATCCAGGCGCCCCACATGGGTGCGGCGCACCGGCGGCGGAAAAACCCGGCGCGAACCTTTCCCAGGCTGCCGCCGCGGATCAGATCGCGCATCACAGCGTAATCGGGGAAGAAGCGCAGCACCTGCGCCGTCATCAGGATCTTGCCCTGCTTGGCGGCTTCGGCGATCATGGCATCGGCGGCGGCGCCGTCGATAGCCATGGGCTTTTCCACTAATACGTGCTTACCGTGGCGCAAGGCTTCAATCGCGACCGGAGCGTGCAGACTGGTGGGAAGGCAAATGTCCACCGCCGCGGCTTCCGGATCGCGCGCGGCTTCCATGGCGTCAGCGTACCGGCGCAAGTTCGAAAAGTCGAACTTCTCGCCGGGCCCGCCGATGTTGCCCTGCACGCCGCTCAAATCTCCGCTGAGTTGCCGCTCGTCGGCCGAGCTGACGGCCACCAACTCCGCGTTCGGAATATTCTTGAGGGCTTTCAAATGGGTGCTTCCCATGAAGCCCAAACCGATCATGGCAATTTTCATAGGATGAATGTTGTCCTCACGCCTCAAATCCGTTTGACGCGAATTTGCTTGTACTCGATCCACCACCCCGGCCGGTGCGCCTGCAACATGATAGGACCCGGTTCGAGGTTATCGAGTTCGTGGTACTCCATGACGTTTTCACCGTTGATGCGGACCAGGCAGAAACGGTCCTTCACCACCAACTGGAACAGGAACCACTTCTCGGGTTCGATTCTGGGATAGATCGCCCTCTTGTAGTGATACAACGAACCGGTCGGATAGATCGCCCCTTCAACGTCATGCACCTGTATCTCGTAATGCGTGCCGCGCGTTCCCATCTCGGGTTGTTGATGGCGGAACAGAATGCCGCCGTTGGCGTGCTTGGCGCTGCGCAAGTACAAGTGCAGTTCGAAGTCGCGGTACTTCTCGATGGTGCCGAGATGCCCCGCCCCGTCGCCGCGGATCACACCGCCGAGGACTTCGAATTTCGGCTTGCCGTCGGTGATGCGCCACTTGGCGAAGTCTTCCGGCTTTTCGTAGAGGATCTCCCACTTCTCCTTCGACGGAAGCTCCTTGATACGCAGATGGCGGAACCGGATCGGATACGAGAGCGATTCGATACCGAGGTAGCCGCTCCGCAGCCGGTAGCGCAGATCCGGTACGGTCTCGACGTTCAGATCTTGTACCAATTCTCCATTGATCCAGATCTTGAGCGACGGCCAGTCCATGACCATGCGCATGGTGTTCCACTCGCCCTGGTTCTTGACATTCACCTTGAGCGGCGGAACCAGCGGGAATACCGCTCCGATCGACTCGGGCAGCGGCTTTTCGTCCGGCTTATGGCAGATCTTGATGCACATGCCGGTCTCGGTGTTACGTCCGTGCTCGGGCGCGTGCAGGAAGATCCCGGAATCGATCCACCCCTTCACGAAGAAATCAAAACGGAAATCGAAGTTCTCGTACTGCTTGGCCGAACGCAGCCAAGTGGGAAAACCGGAGCCTTCGTGCACCACGATGGCTCCGTCGGAAACATAGAACGCGGACTCCGGTCCTTCGCGAATCGTCCAACCGTCCAGCGAACGGCCGTCAAACAAAGACACAAATCCTTCTTCAGGCTGCCCCTGCAAAACAACCGGTAGCAAAGGGGCAGCAGCGAGAAACTGCCGCCGCTTCATCAGAACTTCTCCGGAACCACGTAGGGCTTGCGGTACACGCGCGTAAGCAACTTGTTGGCTTCCCCGTCACTCTTGCACCGCATCGTGGCGCTGTCGAAGTGTAGTGTGCGTCCCACGCGATAGGAGACGTTGGCCAGATGCATCAGCGTGCAACTCATGGCGCCCTCTTCAATGGGAGCGTTCAGATCCGACTGCTTACGCGAGCGCAGGGCGTTGATGAAGTTCTCCCAATTGTTGCCGCCCTGGTTGCGTGTCGGGCCGGGCACCTGATCTTTGCCGATGTAGGTCCAATAGTGGCCGTAGCCGTCAATCACCATGTAGCCATTCGAACCGTAGAAGATGTTGCCAACAGTGTTGCCTGGCTTCTCACCGCCGATTCCCGCTTCATGGTTCGAAATCCAGTGGCGCACTTCGAAGACCATCAACTTCTTCTTGCCGCCTTCGTCGAATTCGTAGTTCGCCATCAAAACGTTCGGCGTTTCCTGGTCATCGTCGAACATGACCTTAGCGCCGATGCCGGAGATCTTCGTCGGATACTGCACGCCGAGGCCCCAGCGGCAGATGTCCACTTCGTGGATGCCTTGGTTGCCGAAGTCGCCGTTGCCGGTGTCCCAGAACCAATGCCAGTTGTAGTGGAAGCGGTTCTTCGTGAACGGACGTACTGGCGCCGGCCCCAACCACATGTCGTAGTGCACGCCCGCGGGCACGGGAGCCACCGGCGTGCGCCCAATCGTGTTGCGCCACTTGTAGCACAACCCGCGCGCCATATACACGTCGCCGATCACACCTTCGCGCAGCTTCTGCATGGCTTCGCGCAGCGCGGCGGTGGAACGGCTGTTGGTCCCGTGCTGCACCAGGCGGTTGTAGTGACGAGCCGCCGCGACAATCTGTTTGGACTCGAACACATTGTGCGAGCACGGCTTTTCAACGTACACGTCTTTGCCCGCCTGAAGCGACCAGATAGTCTGTAATGTGTGCGAGTGGTTCGGCGTGGCGATCGAAATCGCGTCGATACTCTTATCCTCAAGCAACTTCCGGATGTCGGTGAAGGCCGCGGGCCGTTTCTTGCCAAGCTTCTCCACCATCTGCAACCGCTCATTCAGCACGTTCTCGTCGATGTCACACAGCGCCGCGATCTCGACATTCGGCATCTTCGAGTACGCGCCGATGTGGCTGCGGCCCTGACCGCGCACACCCACGCACGCTACTCGTACCGTGTCATTCGGACTAGCTATGGCAGCCCGGACCGCGACGCCGGCCGCGGAACTCATCAGGAAATGTCTTCGATCCATAAGGCCTCTTGCTTGCGGGATTGGTAACGCTTACACGCCTTAACTACTATAGCGGAATCGTTTAAGGATTGACGTTCAACACAAATGACTCTGAAATAGCGCGCCCACCCTTGTCAACAGCCGTGAGCGTGTAACGCGTCGTCGCGCGCGGCGAGATTTCAATGCACCGGCTGAGCGCCGGCGAGAGCTTTCCGGTATCCGGCTCCATTCGCACTGACTCGGCGTTGAGAACGCCATAGCAGATCTGCCCGCGTTCTCCTCGCTGCAACGCCGCGGGCACGGCATAGAACTGAAGTATCTTCACTCCGCTTCCGCGCAGTTGTTCGGGCAGCGCACTCGCGGCTTCGGCCCGCCGTCTCCGGTCGGCTTCTTCCAACCGCCGGTTTTCGTCGTACCGGCTGGTGAATACCCAGGCTGCGTACAACACCGCGGCCACCGTCACCACCAACATGTAGCGGACGATTCGTTTCAGCATGCGTCAGATACAATGGGATAACACTGCGGGCAACCCGCGCAACAGAGAGGACATTCAAGATGCAGCCTGAACAAGCAAAATTCCTGATGGAGCACTACGCCGAGTTGAGTTGTTACGAGATGGGCATCACCTCGCGCGTCATCGCCGCCGTGCCGGCCAACCAGCCCGATTACGCTCCGGATGCGAAGTCCATGAAAGCTCTGGATCTCGCCTGGCACATCGCGAGCGCGGAGTGTTTGTTTCTGCGCAGCCTGCTCAAAGGCGCTTTCACCATGGAGGGAGTAACAAGCCGTCCAGCCGAAATATCGGACGGCGCCAAAGTCGTCGAGTGGTATAAGGCCAACATCACACCGCTGTGGGAGCAAGTGCGAAAACTGGATCCCGCGAAACTCGCCGCCCCCCTGGATTTGTTCGGCCTGACCAATCTTCCGACCGCCGCGTACCTGTCTCTCATGTTGCGGCACTCGGTTCATCATCGGGGCCAGTTGTCGGCCTACTTGCGGCCCATGGGCGGCAAAGTGCCCAGCATCTACGGCGGCAGCGCCGACGAACCCTCCGCAGCATCCAGATAGGCCGGGATCACGATCTCCGCACGTCCAACTTCAGGAAGTGCGTGGCACAGGAGATGCACGGATCGTAGTTGCGGATGGCCTGCTCACACGCCCAGGTCATCCGCTCCACACTCTCCCCTGCGAGTTGCGGCACGAAGCGCCAGAGATCGTCTTCCATCCGTTTCTGATTCTGCGAAGTCGGCGGAACGATCTTCGCACCCGTGATGATGCCCTGCTCGTCGATGATGTAGCGGTGATAGAGCAGCCCACGCGGAGCTTCGGTGGCCGCGTGGCCGGTGCCGGCGCGATAGGTGAACTCAGCACGCGGCGCGGGCGGCGGCTCGTATTCCGCAATCAACCGCAGCGCCTCTTCGCAAGCGAACACCAATTCGACGGCGCGCACCACAATGCTCTTGAATGGGTTAAGACACGGCACCGCGAGCCCCACGTCCGCGGCCGCCTGGCGCGCCATGGGCGTGAGCTTCGCGAAGTGCACGTTGAAGCGCGCCAGCGGCCCCACCATGTACGACCCGCGCTCGCGCAACTGCGAATGCAAGGCGTTGGCGTGCTTGACGTGCTGCTCGAAAAAGTGGTCTTCATATTCGGCGGCATCGATGTCCAGACCTTTGTTGGAGGCGATGCGCCCTTCGTTGAGCGGATACTCGTCCGGGTGCGCGACGCTGACGAATTCGTAATCCTGCTCGAACTCGGGCATCGAAAAACCGGCCACCAGCTTCACGGTGGCAATGGATGCATCGAGCGCCCATTTGAGATCGTCCACCATCGCGGCCAGCTCTCGCTTGACGGGCGTTTTGTAGAAACCGCCCACCGCCACGGCCACCGGGTGAATCTCGCGGCCGCCAAGCAGGCTCATCAACTGGTTGCCGATCTTCTTCAATCGGAGCGCCGTTTCCACGGCCCCGCGATGATCGTGCGCCATCTCGACGACATCTTGATAACCGAGGAAATCCGGCGCGTGCAGCATGTACACGTGCAGCGCGTGACTTTCGATGTACTCGCCGCAGTAAAGCAGACGCCGCAGCAGACGCACCATCGGGTCGGGCTTCACGCCCACAATGCGCTCGATGGCATGCACGGCGCTCATCTGGTAGGCCACCGGACAAATGCCGCAGATGCGCGCGGTGATGTCGGGCGCTTCGCTCGCGTGGCGTCCGCGCAGAAAACTTTCGAACAAACGCGGCGGCTCCGGAATCTTGAGCTTCACTTCCTCGACACGGGCACCCTTGAACTTCACCAGCAGTGCCCCTTCGCCCTCCACTCGCGCGAGCACATCCACTTTGATGGTATTGGCCGCTTTGCCTCCGTTGCCGTTCATTTGCGTTCCCTCTCTTCGCTCACCTGGCGGAACTGCCAGCTCCAGGCGTTGAACACACGGAACGAACGCACGATCTCGGCATTGCTCTTGCCGGTGCGCTCGAATTGATCGGCCAGCGAGATCGCGTTAGGGCTTTCCATGGGACCGAAGCATCCGTAGCAGCCGCGGCCGAAAGCGGGACAGATGGCGCCGCAGCCGGCCTGTGTCACCGGGCCCACGCATGCTTCACCGCGCGCCACCGCGATACAGACGTTACCGCGGCGTTTACACTCCAGACACACGCTGTAGGTGGGAATGTTCGGCCGCCGCCCGGCGAGCGTCGCCGAAAGCAGTTCGACGAGTTGCTGTTTGTTGAT